>JAYSEC010000017.1:12940-25048 GCA_041914085.1 Nocardioides sp. | reverse complement strand
AGAGCACTCGGTTTACACCCGAGCGGTCGGCGGTTCGAAACCGTCCCGACGCACCCTGCCCGGCCGCTGGACCCGCCCTCCGTCGATGGCCGCCCACCGTTCGTCGCCGTCCGGTGACCGTCCGTCGCACGGGGCCGCAAGCCCCTCGTCGGGGTCGGTGACGCGTGCCACAGTGGGCGCATGATCGTGCCCTTCAGCGTCACCGACTTCATCGAGCGCGCCGCAGCCGTCTACGGCGAGCGGCCCGGCTTCGTCGACGAGCCCGACCAGCCTGCGCCCTCGCTCGGCACCCTGACCTACGCCGAGGCCCACGCCCTGTCCCGACGCCAGGCCGCCCGGCTCGACGAGCTGGGCATCGAGGTCGGCGAGCGGGTGGCGATCATCAGCCACAACAGCTCGCGCCTGCTCACCTCGTTCTTCGGCGTGTGCGGCTCCGGGCGAGTGCTGGTGCCGATCAACTTCCGGCTGCGGCCCGACGAGATCTCCTACATCGTGGCCCACTCTGGTGCGCGGGTGCTCTACGTCGACCCGGAGCTCGTCGACCAGCTCCAGGGCATCGACGTCGAGCACAAGTTCGTGCTCGGCGACGACGACGCGATGTTCGCCGCCCCCGGCACCGAGCCGCGGGCCTGGGAGCCGGACGAGAACGCGACGGCGACGATCAACTACACCTCGGGCACGACCGCGCGGCCCAAGGGCGTGCAGCTGACCCACCGCAACCTGTGGACCAACGCGGTGACCTTCGGCCTGCACGCCGGCGTCACCGACCGCGACGTCTACCTGCACACGCTGCCGATGTTCCACGCCAACGGCTGGGGGATGCCGTTCGCGATGACGGGGCTCGGGGTGCCGCAGGTCGTGCTGCGCAAGGTCGACGGTGCCGAGATCCTGCGTCGCGTCGAGCAGCACGGCGTCACCGTGATGTGCGCGGCCCCCGCGGTCGCCGCGGCGGTGCTCGACGCGGCTGCCGACTGGGAGGGCGAGATCCCGGGACGCGACCGGGTCCGGATCATCATGGCGGGGGCGCCGCCGCCGACGAAGACCGTGGTCCGGGTCCAGGAGGAGCTCGGCTGGGAGTTCATGCAGATCTACGGCCTCACCGAGACCTCGCCGCTGCTGACGGTCAACCGCACGCGCGCCGAGTGGGACGACCTGGCGCCGGAGGAGCGCGCGGCCAAGCTGGTGCGCGCCGGCGCGCCTGCCATCGGCGTACGCCTGCGCACGGACGACCAGGGCGAGGTGCTGGCCCGATCCAACGTCATCCTGGACGGCTACTGGGAGCGCCCCGACGAGACCGAGCGGGCCCTCGTCGACGGGTGGTTCCACACCGGCGACGGCGGCGTGATCGGCGACGACGGCTACCTCACCATCAGCGACCGCAAGAAGGACGTCATCATCACCGGCGGCGAGAACGTCTCCTCGATCGAGGTCGAGGACGTGCTCTTCTCCCACCCGGCGGTGGCCGAGGTGGCGGTGATCGGCGTCCCCAGCGAGAAGTGGGGCGAGACCATCAAGGCGCTCGTCGTGCTGGCCGAGGGCGAGAGTGCCGACGAGGCCGAGCTGATCAGGTGGTGCAAGGACAAGGCCGCCGGCTACAAGGCGCCGACCTCGATCGAGTTCCGCGACGAGCTGGCCCGCACCGCGACCGGGAAGCTGCAGAAGTTCAAGCTGCGCCAGCCCTACTGGGAGGGCCAGGAGCGCCAGGTCAACTGACGCGCCCCGACCACTAGCCTTCGGGCATGCCCACGCTCGCCGAGGTCGTCGACCTGCTGCACGCCTGGTACCCGCCCGCCACCGCCGACTCCTGGGACGCCGTGGGGCTGGTCGCCGGCGACCCGTCGGCCGAGGTCGGCAAGGTGATGCTGGCCGTCGACCCGACGATCGACGTCGCGCGGGAGGCGGTCGAGTGGGGCGCCGACCTGCTCGTCGTGCACCACCCGCTGCTCCTCACGCCGGTGAGCTCGGTCGCCGCGACGACGCCGAAGGGTCGCACGCTGCACGCGCTCACCTCGAACGGGTGCGCGCTGCTCACCGCGCACACCAACGCCGACCAGGCCGCTGCCGGGGTCTCGGAGTCGCTCGCCCTCGCCCTCGGCCTCAGCGACCTCGAGCCCATCAGGCCGACGCCCGCCGCACCGCTGGACAAGGTCGTGGTCTTCGTCCCGGTCGACGCCGCCGAGGGCGTCCGCGCCGCCCTCCACGACGCCGGGGCGGGGCGGGTCGGCGACTACGACTCCGCCTCGTTCACCACCCCCGGGGAGGGGCGCTTCCGCCCGCTCGACGGGGCGGAGCCCGCGATCGGCCGCGTCGGGGAGCTCGAGGTCGTCGAGGAGGTGCGCGTCGAGGTGGTCGCGCCCCGCGGCCGACGTACGGCGGTCGTGCGGGCGCTGCTGGCCGCCCACCCCTACGAGGAGCCTGCCTTCGACGTGGTCCCGCTCGCCGACCCCGGGCTGGCGACGACCGGCACCGGCCGGATCGGCACGGTCGAGCGCACCACCCTCGACCAGTTCGCCGCGCGGGTGGCCCGCGCGTTGCCGAGCACGGCCCACGGCGTCCGCGTGGCGGGCCATCCCGACCGCCCGGTCAGGCGGGTCGCCGTCTGCGGCGGGTCCGGCGACTTCCTGCTCGACGAGCTCGCGGACAGCGACGTCGACGTCTACGTCACCAGCGACCTGCGCCACCACCGCGCGGGCGAGTTCCTCGAGCACGACGGTCCCTCCCTGGTCGACGTGGCGCACTGGGCGGCCGAGTGGACCTGGCTGCCGGTGGTGGAGGGTCGGCTGCGCGCTGCGTGGGGCGATAGGGTCGAGACCCGGGTCAGCACCCTGTGCACCGACCCCTGGACGTTCCGCCACTGAAGTCGCATCCGTAGTCGAAGCAGGAGTGCTGTTGAAGGCCGATCCCACCCACCAGGTCAAGCTCCTCGACGTCGCCGAGCTCGACTCGAGGGCCGCCCAGCTCCGGCACCAGCGGGCGCACCTGCCCGAGCTTGCCGAGATCGCCTCGCTGGAGGCCGAGCGCACCGAGATCACCGACCAGGTGCGCGACGCGCGGATCGTCGTCGACGACCTGACGGTCGAGCAGGCCAAGGCCGACCGCGAGGTCGAGCAGGTCAGGGCCCGCCGCGAGCGCGACCGCACCCGGATGGACACCGGCCAGGTCACCAACCCCAAGGACCTCGAGCGGATGCAGCACGAGCTGGTCTCGCTCGAACGCCGGATCACCACGCTCGAGGACGCCGAGCTCGAGGTGATGGAGGCCCTGGAGCAGGCCCAGCAGGTCCTCGACGCGCTCGGCATCCGCGCCGACGACGTCGACGCCCGGCTCGCCGAGCTGGTCGCGGCGCGCGACGAGAAGCGTGCGGCGATCGACGCCTCGCTCGAGGAGGTGTCCGCAGCCCGCGGTCCGGCCACCGAGGGCATGCCGGAGGACCTGATGGCCCTCTACGAGCGGCTCCGCGAGCAGAAGGGCATCGGCGCGGCGCTGCTGCGCGCGCGTCAGTGCGGCGGCTGCAACATGACCCTCGACGCCTCCGAGCTCTCCCGCATCAAGGCCGCGCCCGCCGACGAGGTCATCCGCTGCGAGGAGTGCCAGCGCATCCTGGTGCGCACCGACGAGTCGGGTCTCTAGGAGCCGGAGCCGTGCTCCGCGCCGAGGACTTCGCCGCGCGCGGTCGTACGTCGCTGCGCGCCCGCGTGGCCCGGTTGCGGTCGAAGGGATGGGTGATCGGCCAGTGCGCGATCGCCGCGGGGGTCGCGTGGTGGCTGGCCAAGGACGTCTTCGACCACCAGCTGCCGTTCTTCGCGCCGATCGCAGCGGTCGTCTCGCTGGGGATGTCCTACGGCCAGCGTCAGCGCCGCGTGGTCGAGGTGACCATCGGCGTCGCGCTGGGCGTGGCCCTCGGTGACCTGCTGACCCACCTGATCGGGTCCGGCGGGGTGCAGATCGCGATCATCGTCGCCTGCGGGATGTCGATCGCGCTGCTGCTCGACGCCGCGCAGCTGATCGTCATCCAGGCTGCCGTCCAGGGGATCGTGGTCGCCGCGCTGGCGCCCGCTCCGGGCGAGGCCTTCCTGCGGTGGACAGATGCGCTGATCGGTGGCGCCGTGGCGCTGGTCGCGGCCACCGTCGTGCCCCGGGCGCCGCTGCGCAAGCCGCGCGACCAGGCGGCGGTCGTGGTGCGCAAGATCGTCGAGCTGCTGCGTTCGGCGGCCGACCGGCTCGGTGACGGCGACGTCGAGCAGGCGCTGGCGGTCCTGCGCGACGCCCGGTCGACCGACGTGCTGATCGGCGAGCTGCGGGCGGCGTCCGAGGAGGGCATCTCGGTCGTGCAGTCCTCGCCCTTCCGCCGGCACCACGGGGAGCACCAGCGTCGGCTCGCCGAGCTGGTGGAGCCCCTCGACGTGGCCCTGCGCAACACCCGCGTCGTGGTGAGGCGGGTGGCGGTAGCGGTCTACCGCCGCGAGCCCGTGCCGGCGTCGTACGCCGCCCTGATGCGCGACCTGGCCGACCTGGCCGACCGGGTCGCGGACGAGCTGGTGGCCGACCGGATGGCCACGTCCGTCATCGACGACCTGGTCAAGCTCGGCCGCGCCACCGCCACGGTCGAGCACAGCGACGACCTGTCGGCCGAGGTGATCCTGGCGCAGGTCCGCTCGATCATCGCCGACCTGCTGGCGCTCTGCGGGGTCGACCCGCTCGAGGCGACCGACATGATCCCGCTGCGCTGAGGCGTTCAGACCTCGCCGACGACCACGTCGAGCTGCGTGCCCCTGGCTGTCGGCTCGCCGACCTCGACGGTCCAGCCGAGCCGGGTCAGGGCCTCGGCGAGGGCCTTCGGGGTGCGCGGGTCCGCGCCGTCCTCCAGCAGGGCCCGGACGATGCGGCCCTTGGTCGCCTTGTTGAAGTGGCTCACGACCGTGCGCTTCCCGCCGGCCTCGTGGAGGACGCGCACGGTCGCGACGCGGCCGGCCAGCTCCTTCGTCGGGCGCCAGAACGCGGCGTACGTGCTGGAGCGGAGGTCGACGAGGAGGCCGTGGCGCATCGCGTCGGCGATCGCGTCGCCGAGCACCTCGCGCCACGCGCCGGCGACCGACCCCACGCCGGGCAGCACGGCGTCCCCGGAGAGGCGGTAGGCGGGGATCCGGTCGCCGGGGCGGACGATGCCGAACAGCGAGCTGGTCACCGCCACGCGCGAGGTGGCGCGGCGGCGCGCGGCGGGGGAGAGCGTGTCGAAGCCGAGGGCGTCGTACAGCACACCGGTGTAGATCGCGTCCGCGCGCGCGGTCGGGGAGGTCGCGAGGTGGACGTTGCGCTCGACGAGGTCGCGCTGGGACGGGCCGAGGCCGAGCACGGCAGCCGCCTTCTCCGGGTCCTCCCGGCACAGCGTGGTCAGTGCCTCGAGCAGGGCCGTCCGGGTCGGGGTGAGGGCGGGCGACGACAGCGAGGCGAGGTCGAGGTTCTTCCCCCGGCGGGGGGCGGTCTTGCCCTCGCTGGGCGGCAGCAGGATCAGCACGCGGCAAGCGTAGGGAGCACGACTGCGTCGCGCCCGGCTAGGGTCGGGACATGCCCAGCAACCGCGTGGTGAAGGTCCGCTCGACCGGCGACAGCGTGACGGCGCAGGAGATGCGGGACGGGATCGCCGCGATCCAACGCGAGATGAAGGTCTCGGCGTCCTTCCCCGATGCGGTGCAGGCGGCGGCAGTCGAGGCCGCGGCGAACCCGCGGCTGCCCGAGCTCGACCGCACCGACATCGAGCTGGTCACCATCGACCCCGAGGGCGCCCAGGACCTCGACCAGGCCATGCACATCGAGCGCAACGGCAGCGGCTACGTCGTCCACTACGCCATCGCCGACGTGGCGGCCTTCGTCACCCCGGGAGACCCGGTGGACGTCGAGGCCAACCGCCGCGGCGAGACGCTCTACGGCGCGGACTCGAAGATCCCCCTCCACCCGCCGGTGCTGAGCGAGGACGCCGCGTCGCTGCTGCCCGACCAGGTGCGACCGGCCCTCCTCTGGACGATCCAGGTCGACGACACCGGTGAGGGCACCGACGTCCAGGTCGAGCGGGCGCTGGTGCGCTCGCGCGCGCAGCTGTCCTACGACGCCGTGCAGGCCGACCTCGACGCGGGGAGGGCGGACGAGCTGATCGGGCTGCTCCGGGAGGTCGGCGAGCTGCGCCTGGCGCGCGAGGCGGCCCGCGGCGGGGTCTCGCTGCCGCTGCCCGAGCAGGAGCTCGTGGAGACCGGCGACGGTCACTGGGAGCTGGAGTTCCGGCGGCTCACGCCCGTCGAGACGTGGAACGCGCAGATCTCGCTGCTGACCGGGATGGGCGCGGCCTCGCTCATGGTCTACGCCCGTGTCGGGATCCTGCGCACGCTGCCGCCGGCCGACCCCCGCGACGTGCAGCGGCTGCACCGCACGGCTCGGGCGCTGGGGATCGACTGGCCGGCCGAGCAGCTCTACCCCGACTTCGTCCGCACCCTCGACCCGTCGAGGCCGACGCACGCGGCGATGATCGTGGCGTGCACCCGGTTGCTCCGCGGCGCCGGCTACGTCACGTTCAACGGCGAGCTGCCCGAGCAGGCGCAGCACTCCGCACTGGCCTCGGAGTACGCCCACGTCACCGCGCCGCTGCGCCGCCTCGCCGACCGCTACGCCGGTGAGGTGTGCGTCGCCCTGTGCGCCGGGACCGAGGTCCCCGAGTGGGTCCTCGCGGCGATGCACGAGCTCCCCGACACGATGACCGCATCGGGTCGCCGGGCCAACCAGTACGAGAACGCCGTGGTCAACCTCTGCGAGGCCGAGCTGCTGCACGACCGGGTGGGGGAGTCCTTCGCCGCCGTGGTCGTCGACCTCGACGAGAAGGACCGGTCGAAGGGCGACGTGACCATCCAGGACCCCGCCATCGAGGCCACCGTGACCAGCGACCGGGAGCTGCCGCTCGGCGAGGAGGTGGCGGTCGAGCTGGTGCAGGCGGACCCGTCGACCCGCACGGTCGAGTTCCGGCTGGCCTGACTCGTCGTCGTACGCCCCCGGCCTGTCGAGCAGGACGAAGCCGACCCTCCGCGCCCTCCCTCGCCGTGAGCCCGCGCACGCCCGCCGGTTCGTCCTGTCCGACAGGCCGGCTGTGGACGACGTCAGCGGGAGGAGGCCTCTGCGGGACAGGCTGTCCGCATGGAACCGGCCGAAGCGCTGCAGAGGTTCGGGGGCATGGCCACCCAGAGCCAGCTGCTCCGGCTCACCTCCCGTCGACGGCTGCGCGCCGCCGTCCGCGGGTCGTACGTCGTCAAGGTGTCGCGCCGCCGGTACGTCCTGCCGACGGCGCACGAGGCCCAGCGCGCGGCAGCCGAGCTGAGCGGGGTGGTGTGCCTGCGCAGCGCCGCAGCGCACCACGGCTGGCCGATGAAGGTGCAGCCTCCGGTGCCAGAAGTCGCCGTCGGCCCGCGGCGCCACCTCGCACCCGACCGGCGCACGGGCGTCCGGGTCGTGTGGATGCCGGTGGCCGCTGACGACCTGGTCGCCGGCGTCACCGGACCGCTCAAGACCGTCATCGACTGTGCCCGTCACCTGCCCTTCGACGAGGCGCTCGCCATCGCCGACTCGGCGCTGCGCGCCGGCAGTGTGACGCGCGCGGAGCTCGAGGCGGTGCGGGTCCGAGGAGCCGGAGCCGCGGCGGTGCGGCGTGTGCTGGCGCACGCGGACGGCCGGGCGGCGAACCCGTTCGAGTCGGTGCTCCGGGCGCTGTGCATCGAGGCGGGGCTGTCGGTCGAGCCCCAGGCGTCGATCGACCTCGGCACGGGCAGGGTGCGCCCGGACCTGGTCGCGCGGGCGAGGAGGATGGTCCTGGAGGCCGACTCGTGGACCTTCCACGCCACACGTGCGGCCCACACCCGTGACTGCGCCCGCTACAACCTCCTCGTCCTCCAGGGGTGGCGCGTGCTGCGGTTCACGTGGGAGCAGGTGATGCTCGAGCAGTCCTACGTGCGCTGGGTGCTGGCGCAGCTCGTACGGCCTGTCGGACAGGATGAGGTCGACCTCCAACACCGTCGCTCCGCGTGAACCCGTGCTCGTCGTCGTGTTCGTCCTGTTCGACAGGCCGAGACGGTGAACCGGGTCGGCGCGGACGCCGTAGGAACGGGTGAGGAGGTGCCCGTGATCGACGTCCGTCGCGGCCTCGCGGCCTGCGTCCTGGCGCTCGTCGTCCTGCTGGTGCTGCTC
This sequence comes from Nocardioides sp., assembly GCA_041914085.1. Classification (GTDB taxonomy): domain Bacteria; phylum Actinomycetota; class Actinomycetes; order Propionibacteriales; family Nocardioidaceae; genus Nocardioides. The sequence goes on along the minus strand of JAYSEC010000017.1, from coordinate 16,828 downwards.
GGTCCCGGGACGACCGGCTGGGTCGCCGGGCTCGGGTGTGCGCTGGTGCTGGCGGTGGCGGCAGGGCACCGGGCGGGTGTGGACGGTGTCGACGGGCTCGGGCCGGCCGACCTGGTCACCCTCGCGCGGGCCACCATGGCCTGCGCCGTCGCGGCGCTGGTCGCCGGGTCCTTCACCGGTGACGACGAGGTCGCCACGCTCGTCGCCCTCGCGGCGCTCGGGCTGGCGCTCGACTTCGTCGACGGCCGGGTGGCCCGCCGCACCGGCACGGCCTCGCCCTTCGGCGGCCGGATCGACGGCGAGGCGGATGCCTTCCTGATCCTCGTGCTCAGCGTGTACGTCGCCCGCACAGCGGGCGCGTGGGTGCTCGCCCTGGGGCTGGTCCGCTACGTCTACGCGGTGGCGTCCTGGGTGGTGCCGTGGATGCAGCGGCGGCTGCCGCCGCGCTACTGGCGCAAGGTCGTGGCCGCCTACGTCGGCGTCGCGCTGGCGGTGGCTGCGTCCGGGGTGCTGCCGGCAGCAGCGTCGTACGTCGTGCTGGGGGTGGCGCTCGTGCTGCTGGGCGAGTCGTTCGGCTGGGACGTGGTGTGGCTGTGGCGCCGTCGGGGAGTGAACCGGGCGGGCGCGGGCGACGTACGGAAGGGAAAGTCCCTCCAGCAGAACAGGTGAGCAGATGCGCGTCCTCGCAGCAGTCTCGGTCCTCGTCTCGGCGGCAGTGCACCTCTACCTGTGGCTGGACTGGGCCCGGGACGACGACGTCCTCGGCCCGTCCTTCATGCTCAACGCCGTCGCCGGTGCCGTGATCGCGGTGCTGCTGGTCGTCTGGCGGCACTGGCTCCCGGCCTTCCTGGCGCTGGGCTTCGGACTGTCGACGCTGCTGGCCTTCGTGCTCGCCACGACGGTGGGGCTCTTCGGGGTGACCGCGAGCTGGACCGGCTGGGCCGTGTGGGTCGCCGCCGCGTCGGAGGTGGTCGCGATCATCGCCGGCGCGCGCCTGCTGGCGGTGGACAACCCGCTCGCCTCACGCGTCGAGTCGTAGCACGACCCGTCCGTCGGGGGTGCGCACCTCGACCGTCCGGAGGTCGTCGCGGGTGACCGACGTGGCGGCCGGGACGGTCATGGTGGCGCCGCTGACCGACGTCCAGCTGCCGACCTGCTCGGTGTGGCCCTCGGCATCGGTGACGTAGAGCAGGTAGTCGACCTGCTCGGGCAGCTCGACCCCGATCGCGTCCTTGTCGTAGGTGCACGTGAGCACCATGCGGGTGCCCCAGGTGACGGGCTCGAGCCCCAGCGTCGCCTCGATGGGTACGTCGCCCTGCGGCGCCATCGCGTGCGTCTCGACCCGGTCCTGGCCGGCCGTCGAGGGGGAGCTGGTGCCCGGCCCGGAGGTCGGGGGAGCGTCGTCACGGTCGAGCACCAGGGGGAGCGACAGCGCGGCGACGGCGGCCGCGGCGGCGGCCAGGCCGGCGATGACCACCGTCCGGCGACGCCGGCGGGCCTCCACCGCACGGGTCAGCGACGGCAGCAGCGTGGCGGGCTGCGGGGTGTCGGCCGGCGGGTCCTCGAGCACGTTCGCGTCGACGAGGTCGAGCAGGCCGGGCAGGCCGGCGAGCGAGCGGATCGAGCGCGAGCACTCGTCGCAGGTGGCGAGGTGGCGCTCGAACTCCAGCCGCTCGGCCGGGCTGAGCGCGCCGAGGACGTAGGCGGCGTCGTCGTGGGAGTGGGTGCAGCCGACGGAGGTCATGCGGACACCCCCATCTCCTCGAGGGCGAGCTTGAGCGCGCGGAGGGCGTAGTGGGTGCGCGACTTCACCGTGCCCGGCGGCACGCCGAGGCGACGGGCGACCTCGGCGACCGGGCGCCCGCGGTAGTAGCACTCCAGCAGCACCGTGCGGTGGTCGTCGGACAGGTGGGTCAACGCCTCGGCCACGACCCACGACAGGAGCAGCTGGTCGCTCTCGTCGTCCTCGAATGAGCGGCGGTGCTCGGGCAACTCGTCGACCACGGTCTCCGGGCGCGCCCGCCGGCTGCGCCAGTCGTCGATGACGATGTTGCGGGCGACGGTGAACAGCCACGAGCGGACGGCGGCCGGCGGGCTCGCGAGGATGGTGCCGTGGCGCCACGCCCGCAGCAGGGTCTCCTGGGTGACGTCCTCGGCGTGGCCGCGGTCGTTGCCGACGAGGCGCAGGCAGAAGCGCCAGAGCACCTCGGCGTGCTCGTCGTGCACCTGCTGCATCAGCGCGACCTCGTCCTTCGGCATGTCACCTCCCTCGGCCCCCTGGGACTGGGAACGCCGGGGCGGACCGTTCGGTTCACCCTGCGCCCGCCTGCGCCGTCCCAGTCTGGCGCGCGCCGCCGTAGGCCGCGAGGAACCGGTCGCGGAAGGCGTCCATGCGCCACACCGGTGCGTCGTGCGACGGCAGCAGGCCGTCGGTCCAGCCCCAGCCCGCGACCCGGTCGGTGACTGCCGGGTCGCCGGCGACGATCGTCACCGGGACGTCGTGCCCGGGGTCGCGGCCGGACACGATGGTCGCGGGCTGGTGGTCCCCGAGCATGACGACGACGGTGTCCTCGTCGGCGTACGCCTCGAGGTAGGCGAGGACCGCGCGGAGGGAGTACTCCACCGCCCCGGCGTACGCCGCGCGCACCCGGTCGGCGTCCGGCCAGATCTCGGACTCCGAGGGCAGCGTGTCCGGCATGCCGGCGAAGACGGAGCCGTCGCCCACGGTCTCCTGCGGGACCAGGCGGGGCGTGCGCGACCACGGTGCGTGGCTGCTGACCAGGTCGACCTCGGCCATGACCGGGCTACCGTCGGTGAGCTCGAGGCGGTGCACGGCGTCGAGGGTGAACTGGTCGGGCATGGTCGGGTAGCCGAAGCGCGGGCCGCGGTAGCCGAGGGTGCGCGAGTCGTAGACCCGGTCGAAGCCGTAGAACTCACCCTGCGGCCAGTCGCGGGTGTTGGCCGGCACCGCGGCGACCGTGCGCCACCCGGCCCGGGCGAACAGGCTCGTCAGGGTCTCGCGGTCGGTGGTGACCAGGTGGTCGTAGCGCTGCTGGCTGTCGACCCACAGCCCGGCCTGCAGCGTGGAGTGGGCCAGCCAGCTGAGCGCGCCGAAGGTGGGGGAGGTCAGCCAGCCGCTGCGGGCGGTGAGGCCGTCGCGGGCCAAGGACGCGGCGCCGTCGTCGAGCGCGGCCCGCACGCCGGTGGACAGCCCGGGGTCGTCGAGCGCAACGCGGCCGTAGCTCTCGACGAACACGAGCAGCACGTCCTTGCCGCGCAGGCCCGACAGCAAGCTGTCGGTCGGGAGGTCACGCGCCGGGTCGGTCGCGGCGGCCCGGACGAACTCCCGCTGGTCACGCAGCTGCGAGGGGACGCGGGCGACCTGCCGGTAGGCGTACGCCGCGGCCGCGTCCGAGGCGACCGGCTCGGTGCCGACACGCACCCCGAGCAGGCTGAGGACCAGCCACAGCGGGGCGAGCACGGCGAGCAGGCGCACGGCGACGGGACGGTGCTCGCGTGCCGCGCGCGCCACCCGGGCAACGGCCAGCGGGACGAGGAGCGCGGTGCCGAGCAGCGCGGCGAGTGCCGCGACGATCAGCAGGACGCCGAGCGGACCGGGCGCGGACCCGCGCACCGTCTCGACCAGGTCCGCGGCGTAGCGCCAGTCGATCATCGGGTCGAAGGGCCGGTTGAGTGCCTGGTCGAAGCCGAGATCGAGCAGCTTGAAGACGGTGACCAGGGCGAGCAGGCCGCCGGCGACCGCCACGAGCGCGCGGCGCACCGACGCGAGCCGGTCGGGCAGGAGCAGCACCACCGCGAGGAGCACCAGCAGCTCGACCGGCAGCCGGAGGAACGCGAGAGGGGTCATGTCCTCGACGTCGTTGGGCG
>JAYSEC010000017.1:0-12840 GCA_041914085.1 Nocardioides sp. | reverse complement strand
TCGACCGGCAGCCGGAGGAACGCGAGAGGGGTCATGTCCTCGACGTCGTTGGGCGCCAGGACGGCGAGCACGACGAGGCCGAGCGCGAGGAGCGTGAACAGGGCGGACCGGGCGCCGCGGCGTTGAACCGTCTGCACATCTGCTCCGTTCACCCGGGTACCAGCAGCTCAAGGGAGGGAACGGGGCGCCGCCCCGTTCGGTTCACGGATCGGGCAGGCCTGCGCAGTGGTCGTGCGCGGGGGAGGTGGACGGATGGGACGACAGGCACGGGCGTTCTGGCTGCGCGAGCCGGGGGTCGGTGAGATCCGCGACGTGCCGCTCCGGGAGCCGCGGTCCGACGAGGTCGTCGTCCGCACGCTGCGATCGGCCGTCAGCCGCGGCACGGAGAGCCTGGTGTTCGGCGGTCGCGTGCCGCCGAGCCAGTACGACGTGATGCGGGCGCCCTTCCAGGACGGTGAGTTCCCCGGCCCCGTGAAGTACGGCTACCTCAACGTCGGACTCGTCGAGACCGGCCCCGACCACCTGCGCGGCAGGACCGTCTTCTGCCTGCACCCGCACCAGACGACGTACGTCGTGCCGGCCGACGCGGTCACTGTCGTGCCCGGCGACGTGCCGGTGGGACGTGCGGTCCTGGCCGGGATCGTGGAGACGGCCGTCAACGCCCTGTGGGACCAGCCACCGCTGGTGGGCGACCGGATCGCGGTCGTCGGCGCCGGGGTGCTGGGCTGCAGCGTCGCGCGGCTGGCGTCACGCGTGCCCGGCACGACGGTGACCCTGGTGGACGTCGACGCCTCGCGGGCAGCCGTGGCCGACGCCCTCGGGGTGGCCTTCGCGCTGCCGGAGGAGGCGCCCGGTGGCTGCGACCTGGTGGTGCACACCAGCGCCACCTCCGCCGGGCTGCAGCGCTCGTTCGACCTGCTCGCACCGGAAGGCACGGTGCTGGAGCTCAGCTGGTACGGCGACGAGCCGACCACGGTCCGCCTCGGCGGCGCCTTCCACTCCGGGCGGCTGAGCCTGCGCGCGAGCCAGGTGGGCCGGGTGGCACCCGCGCGGCGCGATCGGCGGACGACCCGGGACCGGCTCGCGCTCGCGCTCGACCTGCTGCGCGACGACGCCTTCGACTGCCTGCTGACGGGGGAGTCGGACTTCGAGGCGCTGCCCGAGGTGATGCCACGGCTGGTGTCGCGCGAGCTGCCGGCGCTGTGCCATGCGGTGACCTACGACAGGGAGGAGGCCTCGTGTTCGGCCTGACCGTCCGCGACCACATGATGGTGGCGCACAGCTTCCGCGGCGAGGTGTTCGGGCCGGCGCAGGCGCTGCACGGCGCGACGTTCCTGGTCGATGCCACCTTCCGCGGCGAGACGCTCGACGCGGACGGCATCCTCGTCGACATCGGCCGCGCGACCGAGGTGCTGAAGGAGGTCGTCGGCGAGCTGTCCTACCGCAACCTCGACGAGGTGCCGGCGTTCGCCGGGACCAACACGACGACGGAGGTGCTGGCCCGGCACGTCGCCGACCGGCTCGCTGAGCAGGTGGCAGCCGGCGCGCTGGGGCCGGCCGGGAACCTCACCGGGCTGATGGTGACCCTCCACGAGTCGCACGTCGCCTGGGCGAGCTACGAGCGGGCGCTGTGAGGGGCGGGGTGCTCCACGTCGTGGTCCCGGGCGGGATCGACGACCCGGCGCGCCCCAGCGGCGGCAACACCTACGATCGGCGCCTCTGCGCGGCGTTGCCCGCTCGGGGCCGCGCGGTGCACCTCGTGGAGGTCGAGGGCGGCTGGCCCTGGTCCGCGGACCTCGGCGCGCCGGCCCTGAAGCGGGAGCTGGCGGCGCTGCCGGACGGCGCGACGGTGCTCGTCGACGGGCTGCTGGCGTCGCGCCTGCCCGCGGTGATGCTCCCGGCCAGCAGACGGCTCCGGGTCGTGCTGCTGGTCCACCTGCCCGTGGGCGTCGACGACGTGCTGGCGCGCCTCTCCGAGCAGCAGGTGGTCGGCGCCGCGGCCGGCGTGGTCACGCCGAGCGACTGGTGCCGAGACTGGCTGGTGTGGACCTACGACCTCGACCCGGGCCGCGTGGTGGTCGCACGGCCCGGGGTCGACCCCGCCGACGTCGCGACCGGCACGGGCAGCGGCGGCGCGCTCCTCACCGTCGGCGCCGTGAGCTCGGTGAAGGGCCAGGACCACCTCCTCGCCGCGCTCGCGGACCTGCGGGACCTGCCCTGGACCTGGACGTGCGTGGGGTCGCTCGCCGTCGAGCCGGAGGCGACCGTGCGCCTGCGCCGGGCCGCCACCGCGCTCGGCGTCGCCGACCGGGTCCTGGTCACCGGGCCGCTCGACGGGACCGACCTCGAGGCGGCGTACGCCGGTGCCGACCTGCTGGTGCTGCCGAGCCGCACCGAGGCCTATGGCATGGTGCTGACCGAGGCGATCGCCCACGGCCTGCCGGTGGTCGCGACCGACGTCGGCGGGGTGCGCGAGGCGCTGGGGGAGTCGCCGGGCGCCGGCGTGCCCGGCCTGGTGGTGCGCCCGGGCGACCCGACCGACCTCGCGTCCGCGCTGCGGCGGTGGCTGACCGACGCCGCGCTCCGTGAGCGGCTGCGGGGCGCGGCCCTTGCGCGGCGCGCGTCGCTCGAGGACTGGTCGGTCACCGCGGGCCGGGTGGCGGAGGCCGTGCGGGAGGTGGCCGCATGAGGATGCTCCGCGCGCCCGCATGGCGCTGGCTCGGCGGCGCCCTGGTCCTCGCGCTCGTCGTCCGCGAGGTCGGGAGCGGCCCCGTCCTCGACGGCCTGCGGGCGCTCGACCTGCGCGTGGTCCTGCTCGGTGCTGCACTGACGGGTCTCACCACCCTCGCCTCGGCCTGGCGCTGGACCCTGGTGGCACGCGAGCTCGGCGTCGGCCTGCGCCTGCCGGAGGCGGTCGCGGCCTGCTACCGCGCGCAGCTGCTCAACACCGTGCTGCCGGGCGGCGTGCTCGGGGACGTCCATCGCGGCGTGGTGCACGGCCGCACGACCGGCGAGACCGGCCGGTCGCTGCGCGCGGTGGGCTGGGAGCGGTTCGCCGGGCAGGTCGTGCAGGCCGTGGTCGCCGTCATCGTGCTCGCCGCCTGGCCCTCGCCGGTGCGCCCGGTCCTTCCGTGGCTGGTCCTCGTCGTGGGGCTGCTCTCCGTGGCGGCGGTGGCGGTCCTGCGGCGCACGCCCGACCGCGACGCGTGGTGGAGCCGCGCCGCGCGCACGGTGCGCGATGACGTACGCCTCGCGCTCCTCGTACGTCGCTCGTGGCCCGGGGTCGTGCTGGCCTCGGTCCTCGCGACGGCGGGCTACGTCGCGACCTTCCTCCTGGCGGCCCGCGCGGTCGGCGTCGACGCGCCGCTGGCGACGTTGCTGCCCCTCGCCGTGGTGGTCCTCGTCGCGGCCGGACTGCCACTCAACGTCGCCGGCTGGGGGCCGCGCGAGGGGATGGCGGCCTGGGCCTTCGCGGCCGCCGGGCTCAGTGCCGCCGCCGGCATGGCGACCGCCGTCGCCTACGGCGCGATCGTCCTGGCCGCCAACCTTCCCGGCCTCGTCGTCCTGATCGCAACCCGCCGCCCCACGTCCCTTCGAGACCCCGCCCGAGGAGAACCCGCCCATGCCTGAGCGCCCGTACACGATCCTCAGCTGCAGCATCTCCCTCGACGGCTACCTCGGCGGCGCCACCGAGGAGCGGCTGGTGCTCTCCAACGACGCGGACCTGTGCCGGGTCGACCGGGTCCGGGCCGAGTGCGACGCGATCCTCGTCGGCGCCGGCACGGTCCGCGACGACAACCCGCGGCTGCTGGTGCGCGACGCCCGCTTGCGGGAGCGGCGGCGGGAGCGTGGCCTCTCCGAGTCACCGGCCAAGGTGACCATCACCCGGCACGCGCAGCTCGATGCGGACAGCAACTTCTTCGCCACCGGCGACAGCGAGAAGCTCGTCTACTGCCCGAGCCGCACCGTCGGTGCCGCCCGGTCGCGCCTGTCCCGCGTCGCGACGGTCGTCGACGGAGGCGCGGACGTGCAGGTCAGCCGGCTCACCGAGGACCTCTGGGACCGCGGAGTACGACGTCTCATGGTGGAGGGCGGTGGGCGCGTCCACACCCAGTTCCTCACCGGTGCCGTCGCCGACGAGCTGCACCTGGTCGTGGCGCCCTTCTTCGTCGGCACCTCCACGGCCCGCCGGTTCGTGGGCGACGGCGCGTTCCCGTGGCACGCCGGCCACCGCGCGACCCTCGCCGAGACCCGCCAGATCGGCGACGTGGTGCTGCTGCGCTACGCGCTTTCCTCCCGCTACCAGGAGTCCGCATGAACACCCCACGGAACTGCGGGCTTCCCCCGCTTCGCTCCTCCAGCCCGCACTTCCGCGGGGACCCCGCATGAGCGTCGAGCGCCTTCCCGACCGACCCGCGCCCGCCGTCGTACGCCGTGACGTGCAGCTGCCGCTGCGCCTGGCCGACGGCTCGTCGGTGCCCGCCCGGATGGTCACCTTCCACGGCCTGGTCGACGGGCGCGAGCACGTGGCGATCGGCCTCGGGGACCGGGCGCGACCCGGCGGCGGGGACGGCGTACCCCTCGTGCGGCTGCACAGCGAGTGCCTGACCGGCGACGTGCTGGGCAGCGCGCGGTGCGACTGCGGGCCGCAGCTGCAGGAGGCGGTCGCGCGGATCTCCGCGAGCGGCGGCTACCTCCTCTACCTCCGCCAGGAGGGCCGCGACATCGGCCTCTACAACAAGATCGACGCCTACGCCCTCCAGGACGAGGGCCTCGACACCTACGCGGCGAACCTCGCGCTGGGCTTCGCCGAGGACGAGCGCGACTACACCGCGGCGGTGCAGATGCTCGAGGCTCTCGGCGTCGACCGGCTCGACCTGCTGTCGAACAACCCCGACAAGGCCGCCCAGCTCGAGGACGCCGGCCTCCGCATCGAGCAACGGGTGCACACCGGGCTGCACCTCAGCGAGGACAACCACGGCTACCTCACCACCAAGGCCCGCGGCGGCCACGTCTTTCACCTGCCCGGCCTCTGACCCGGGACCACGACAAGGCACACCCAGCGCGCGATCCCGCGCGGCGACTACCTACCATTGTCGCTGCGGCGCACGGACGCACCGCACCACGTCAGGAGTTCTCGGGATGAGTGCCGCCATCGTCGTCGTCGAGGACGACCTCGACATCGCAGAGATGATCATGGGGTCCCTCACCCGTGCCGGACACGAGCTCACCTACGTCGACACGGGCGCCGCTGCCATCGAGACCATCTCCCGGGACACCCCGGACCTGGTGCTGCTGGACCTCGGGCTGCCCGACATCGACGGACTGACGGTGTGCCAGCGCGTCCGCGACGCCGGCTACACCGGCGGCATCATCGTCGTCACCGCCCGCACCAGCCCCGAGGACGTCACCGCCGCTCGCGCCGCGGGCGCGGACGACTTCGTCGCCAAGCCGTTCGGGCTCGCCGAGCTGCGGGCCCGCGTCACCGAGGTCCTCCGTCGCCACGACCCCCGTCCCGCGGCACGGCTCACCACCCCGTCCGGACTCACCCTCGACACCGCCACCCGCGACGCGCACGTCGGCTCGACGCTGCTGCCCCTCACCGACACCGAGTTCGACGCCCTCGCCCTCCTCGCGACCGAGCCGGGGCAGCCCGTCCCGACCGAGCAGCTCGTGACCCGTCTCTGGGGCGAGGACACGCGTGCGCGCCACCGGGCCCTCGACCTCACCCTCAAGCAGCTGCAACGCAAGCTCGACGCCGCCGGCGTCCCCGACCGCGTCAGCCGTGGGACGGGCACCATCGCGCTGGAGACCCCCGGCGGCTAAGCGGGTGGGCCGGCGTGTCGGACGACCAGAACTGGTCGCGATGCCCAGTTTCACGCGTGGCGCACGACGTCGTCAGCGACTTCTGGTCGTCCGACGGGCCGGGTCAGCTCGGCGAGCACCCAGATGACGTACGCCGGCTCGTGCATGACCTGCTCCCACGTGAAGCGGAGAACCCGCCAGCCCCGCAGCACGAGGAGGTTGTAGCGGGCGCAGTCGCGGCGATGGGCCCTGCGTGAGGCGTGGAAGGTCCAGGAGTCCGCCTCGATCACCACCCGGAGGCGACGGCAGACCAGATCGGGCCTGATGAGTCCGGTGCCGAGGTCGATCGGGGCTTGCGGCTCCACGTCGAGGCTGGCGTCGAGGCACATCGCGCGCAGCACCGACTCGAACGGGTTGGCCGCCCGACCGTCCGCGTGCCGCAGCACCCGACGTACGGCGTCGGCGCCCGCGCCCCGCACGTCGACCGCCGCGAGCTCGTCGAGCGTCACGTCGCCATGCCGGAGTGCCGAGTCCGCGATCGCCAGTGCCTCGGGAAAGGCCAGCATCCGCGCACAGTCGACGACCGTCCGCACGGGAGTCGTCACGCCGCCCTCGACCTGGTCGGGGGCCAGGTTGGCCCAGTGGACGGAGACGCCCGCGCGCTGGACCGGGCTCAGTCGTCGCCCACGCCGCACCATGAGCTCGGGGACGTCAGGTTGGGCGGCGAGCTCCCAGCCGTGGTGGGCCGCCGCACTGCGCAGACCGACAACGGCGGTCAGGCGAGCTGCCGCCGCGGAGGCCGTGCCAGCGGTCGGCAGGCAGTACTGACCCCGTGAAGGTGTGAGCACCAGACCGCGAGCGACCGCCCTCCGAAGGCGTCGCCTCGTCGTGAGCCGCAGGAGGTCGGCTGCCCGCGCCGTACCGCCCAGTCGCTCGAGCGCTGCCACAGGATGCACCGATCCAGACTGGCGTGACCCGTCGTCGTGCCGCGCGCGTCATCCACAGGCACGTCGGACGACCAGAACTCCACCCGGCACGCAAGACGCGCGCTCGATACGTCGTACGTCCACGACTTCTGGTCGTCCGACGCGCCGCGCGGGGGAGTGGGTCGGCCTGTAGGCCGGGTTCTGTCCTGCTGACGCAGGGGCGACCATCCATCTGCGACGACCGTTGCCGGCCGCCTGGTGCGATCTACCCGGATGCTCGGGCGGGCCGCCCTCGGACGCATCCTGTCTGATCTTGCTCCGGGTGGGGTTTGCCTAGCTACGCCGGTCGCCCGGCGTACTGGTGGTCTCTTGCACCACCGTTTCACCCTTGCCGCTCCCCGGAGGGAGTGGCGGTCTGTTCTCTGTGGCACTGATCCCGCGGGTTGCCCCGGGTGGCTGTTGGCCACCACCCTGCCCTGTGGAGCCCGGACCTTCCTCGACCCCACTCACGTGGAGCCGCGGCCGCCCGGCCGACCCACTCGACGAGGATCCTACGGGTGCGTCAGCACCTCGGCGCCATCCTCGGTCACGACGAGGGTGTGCTCGAACTGCGCGGAGCGGCGGCGATCCCGGGTCACGACGGTCCAGCCGTCGTCCCACATGTCGTAGTCGGGCGTGCCGAGGTTGAGCATCGGCTCGATGGTGAAGGTCATCCCGACCCGGATCTCGTCGTCGAAGCGCTCGTCGTCGTAGTGGGGGATGATCAGCCCGGAGTGGAACGAGGTGCCGATGCCGTGGCCGGTGAAGTCGCGGACCACGCCGTAGCCGAACCGCTTGGCGTAGGACTCGATGACACGGCCGATGATGCTCACGCGGCGGCCGGGCTTGACCGCGCGGATCGCCCGGTCGAGCGCCTCGTGGGTCCGCTCGACGAGCAGCCGCGACTCCTCGTCGACGTCACCGGCCAGGAAGGTGGCGTTGGTGTCGCCGTGCACGCCGCCGATGTAGGCGGTGATGTCGATGTTGACGATGTCGCCGTCCTCGATCACCCGCGAGTCCGGGATGCCGTGGCAGATCACCTCGTTGACGCTCGAGCACAGCGACTTGGGGAAGCCGCGGTAGCCGAGGGTCGAGGGGTAGGCCCCGTGGTCGCAGAGGAACTCGTGGCCGATCCGGTCCAGCTCGTCGGTGGTGACCCCGGGCGCGACGTGCTGCCCGACGAGCTCGCGGGCCTGGGCGGCCAGGCGGCCGGCGACCCGCATCCGCTCGATCGTCTCGGCGTCCTTGACCTCCTCGCCGGTGAACCGCTGCGGCGCCGGCTTGTCGACGTACTCGGGGCGGATGATGTGGGAGGGGACCGGGCGTCGGGCCGACACCTCTGCGGGGGATACGACTGGCACGACCGCGAGTGTACGTTTCGGCGTATGAGCGAGAACGAGTACTGGTTCTGCCTGAAGCACCACACGGTCGAAGGTCGCGACGGCTGCAAGAACGCCGACCGGCTCGGCCCCTACGCCAGCTCGGAGGAGGCGTCCCGGGCGCTCGAGAAGGTGCAGGAGCGCAACGAGGACTGGGACAACGACCCGAAGTGGAACGACGACGGAGCCGGGTCCGGCGACGGGCTCACCGACGGCACGCCGGACAACTGATCACTTCTTCTTGTCCTTCTTGCCCTTGACCGGGTTCGCCGCCTGAGCGACGTCGGCGGCGGCTCGCACGCTCTTGAGGGCGCGCTTGGTGTTCTTGTCGAGCGTCCGGGTGAGCTCGGCGATGGCCGCCTCGTACTGCTTGCTGACCCGCGCCGCGGTCTCGGCCGCGACGCGTTCGGCCGTCTCCTGAGCCACCTTCTGGACGAGGGCAGCGGTGCTGAGCGCCTGGGCCCCGACGTCCACGGCGCGCTCGGCCGGTGAGCGCCGGGCGGCAGTCGCCACCGGCTTCGGGGCGGGCGTCGCCTTCGTGGCGGTCGTCTTCTTCGCGGGGGTCTTCTTGGCAGTCGACTTCGTCGCCGTCGTCTTCTTCGCGGGGGTCTTCTTGGCCGACGTCTTCTTGGCGGGGGTCTTCCTGGCTGCCGCCTTCGTCGTCGGCTTCTCGGCCGGGGTCTCGCTCATGAAGGGCTCCTCGCGTCGTCGGGACATCGATCCTGCCCGTCGGGGCCCGGGTTGTCACCGGCTAGCGTGTGGCCGTGCCCGACCCAGCGACGCGAGAGCCCCTCTCGCCCTGGCCGTTCGCCGGCCTCGTCGGGCTCGCGTGCGTCGCCTTCCTCATCGGCGCGACCCCGGTCGTCGTGGGCGCCCCGTGGTGGGCGATCGTGCTGCTGGCCGTGGTGTGGGTCCTCGCGCTGCTCCTGGCGATCGGGTGGTTCACCACCCGGCCGAGAGCCGTCGCGCTGCTCCCGGCCGCGGTGGCCGTCCTGTGGGTCGCCACCGTCGTCGGTGGCGCGAGGTTCCTCGGCTGGGCCTGACCCTGGCAGGGTCAGAACGTGTGCTCGGGGCCGGGGAAGGTGCCGCCGCGGACGTCGTCGGCGTACGCCCGCGCGGCGTCGAGCAGCACGGCGTGCACGTCGGCGTACTGCTTGACGAAGCGGGCCATCCGGCCGGTGCGCAGCCCGAAGGCGTCCTGCCAGACCAGCACCTGCCCGTCGCAGCCGGCACCGGCGCCGATGCCGATGGTCGGGATCGTCAGCTCCTTGCTGATCTGCTCGGCGACGTCGCCGGGCACCATCTCCATGACCACCGCGAAGGCGCCCGCCTCCTGCACCGCACGGGCGTCCGCGACGACCCGCTCGCTGGCGTCGCCGCGGCCCTGCACGCGGTAGCCGCCGAGGGTGTGCTCGCTCTGCGGGGTGAACCCGATGTGCGCCATGACGGGGATGCCGCCGCGGGTGCACTTCTCGATGACCGGTGCCATCTCCGCGCCGCCCTCGAGCTTGACGCAGTGGGCGCCGGCCTCCTTCATGAAGCGGACGGCGGTGAGGTAGCCCTGCTCGGGCGAGGCCTGGTAGCTGCCGAACGGCAGGTCGCCGACCACCATCGCGCGCTTCACCGACCGCGCGACGGCGCGGGTGAGGGGGAGCAGCTCGTCGACGGTGACCGGCAGCGAGGTCTCGTTGCCGAAGACGTTGTTGGAGGCGGAGTCGCCGACCAGCAGCAGGTCGATCCCGGCCTCGTCGAAGGTCGCCGCGGTGTACATGTCGTACGCCGTCAGCATGGTGATCTTCTCGCCCCGCTCCTTCATCTCCCGGAGGTGGTGGGTGCGTACGCGCTTGGCCGGGGCCGCAGCGGGGGCAGCCGGGCCGGAGCCGTAGGGGGCGGTCTCTTCGGGTGCAGGCATGGTCGCTCCTCGTCATCTCGCAGCTCCCTGGTGGAGTCCACGGACCACTCGTCAGGCTAGTGCTGACCCGTCGGTAGGAGCCCTGTGGCGATGGTCACGCCGTCCTCACCGGGGCGAGACGCGAAGCACCCGGTCGTTGCCGTTGTCGGTCGTGATCAGCAGGTCGCCGTTGCGGGCCGCGGTGATCGAGCGGAGCCGGCCGTAGCGCTGGAGCTCCGCCGGCCGGGTCACCGACTGCAGGGTCCCGGCGGCGTCGAAGCGCATGAACAGCACCTCGCCGGCCTTGAGGGCCGCCACGGCGAGGGTGCCGTCGAGGTCGCCCCACTGCGCGCCGCTGACCCATGCCGCGCCGGACGTCGCGAGCGTCGGGTTGCCCGACGACCACGCCGCGTCCTGCTGGGTGCCCGGCAGCGACTGGTCGGTCATCGGGACCTCCTCGTTGTAGCCCGGGACCGGGTTCCAGCCGTAGTCGCCGCCCTTGACCAGCAAGTTGACCTCGTCGTCGCGGTAGCTGCCGTGCTCGACCGACCAGAGGGAGCCGTCCGGGCGCTGCGCGAGGCCCTGCACGTTGCGGTGGCCGTAGGTCCACACGAGACGGCGCGCCGAGGACGCACCGGCGTACGGGTTGTCCGGCATCGCCGCGCCGGTGTTGCGGTGCACCCGCAGCACCTTGCCGCCGAGGGAGTCGAGGTTGCGGGGGTTGGTGCCCACGGCCGCGTCACCGGTGCCGACCAGCAGGGCGGCACTGCCGCGCTCGAGGAGGAGCCGGCAACCACCGTGGCGGCCGCTGGTCGACGGCAGGCCGGACACGATCGTGCGGCGGTGCGCGAGCCTGCGCCACGTCGGGCTCACCCGCCAGCGCGACACCATGACCTCGGGTCCGCTGCCCGTCATGTGGCCGTGGCAGGCCCACAGGAACCGCTTGTCGGGGTCGACGGCCATCGACATGAGGCCGGTCTCGCCGGAGACCCAGACCAGCTTGCCGAGCCGGGCGAGGGTGTGGCGCTTGCCCTTGCGCACCACGCTGATGCGGGCACGGTTGCGCTCGGTCACCAGCAGGCGTCCGCCGGGTGCCTGCTGGACGTCCCACGTGGTCTGCAGGCCACGTGCGACCGTGCGGACAGCCAGGTCGGGCGCCTGCGTGCGGGACGTCGCGCCGGGCGGCGCGGCCGCCTCTGCCGGCACCAGCGCGAGCGCGGTGAGGAGGGAGGCGGACAGGGCGAGGGTGGTGCGGAGGTGGTGGCGCACGCGGGTGACGCTACGCGGACGCCCGGTCACCGGTAAAGGGTCGGTCAGTCCTGGTGCAGGGGGCGGGCGAGCTGGATGCCCACGCGGGTCGTGGCGTAGCCGAGGCGCGTGTTGAGCGCCCGCATCGCCGCGTTGCCGTCCTGCGTCCAGGTGTAGACCTCGGTGAGCCCGTGGTCGGCGGCCCAGGCCAGGGTGCGCAGCTTGAGGTGGACTGCGAGGCCGCGGCCGCGCCAGTCACGGCGTACGGCGGTGAGCAGGTGCTCGGCACGCGAGGGGTTGTCCGGGTCGAGCCCGAGCCCGGCGCAGCCGACGACCTCGCCGTCGGCCAGGGCCAGGAACATCGGGTCGCCGAGCCACTCGCGCACCCAGTTCTCCGGGGTCACCTCGAGCGGGGTGTCGACGGAGAAGTCGGACAGCGCCTCGAGCCCGAAGCGCTCGTACGCCGCCTCCCACAGGCCGGGACGCTCCCTGGCCGTGACGACCTCGATGCCCTCGGGCGCCGGCGTGACGTCGACCGGACCGTCGAGGTGGAAGGTCTGCTCGACCTCCCGGTTGACCTCGGTGAACCCGAAGCGGTGGGCGAAGGCCAGCGAGCCCTCGTCGTCCGCGCCGGCGCGGAGCGTCGGCACGCCGAGGGTCTCGACGTGCGCGACGAGGTGCTCGAGCAGGGCGGTGCCGATGCCGCGACGGCGGTGCTCGGGCAGCACGCGCGGGACCACCGAGCCGCCCCCGGCGCTGTCCGAGCGGTCGGCGAGCCCGTGCCCGACCACGACGCCGTCCTCGCGGGCCAGCACCATCAGGCGGTCGGGGGAGTCGTTCTCCCGGAGCTCGGCGACCGAGACCGTCCGTTCGTAGGGGAGGATGGCGATCCGCACCCGGCGCCACGCCTCGTAGTCGTCGTCGGTGACGCAGCGGGTGATCTCGAGGGTCGGCTCGGTGGGCATGGGTGCACCTTCACGCCGCCCCGCCGGGGCAGTCCAGTGAGTTTCTGTCGTCGTGGGGCCGCTGGAGGGACGGTTCGTCACTGGACTACCCCCACGGTGGGGCCGCGGCACTACCCCCACGGTTGGGCCGCGGCGGAGTGCGCGTCCCTAGAGTGAGGGCGTGGACTTCTACTCCGCCTACGCCCAGGGGTTCGCCCGCATCGCGGCCGTGACCCTCCCCGTGCACCTCGCCGACCCCGCCGCCAACGCGGCAGCCGTGATCGAGCAGGCACGGGCCTGCCACGACGACCACGTGGCGGTCGCGGTGTTCCCCGAGCTGTGCCTCACCGGCTACTCGGTCGACGACCTGTTCCTGCAGGACACCCTGCTGCAGGCGGTGGAGGAGGCGGTCGCCGAGATCGTCGCGGCGAGCGAGGACCTGATGACCGCGCTGGTCGTGGGGGCGCCCCTCGTCCACGAGAACCGGGTCTTCAACTGCGCCGTGGTCGTCCACCGCGGCGCGATCCTCGGCGTCGCGCCCAAGTCCTACCTCCCCAACTACCGCGAGTTCTACGAGCGCCGGTGGTTCGCCCCCGGCGACGACCGCG
>JAYSEC010000016.1:7312-25332 GCA_041914085.1 Nocardioides sp. | reverse complement strand
CGTCGCCACCACCCTCGAGGAGCTGGACCTGCTGTGAGCACACCACTCGACACCCCCACCCCCGACACGGCGCCGGAGGCGGCGCCCGGGCCGGACCGCGACCTCGCCCAGCTCGGCCTCGCCGCACTGCTGGTCGTGGTCGGCGCCTACACCTTCTACGACGCCACCACGCTGCGGATCGGCTTCGGCGACCCCGTCGGTCCGCGCGTCTTCCCCTACGTCATCGGCGCGGTCACCGTCGCACTCGGCCTCCTCCTGGTCGTCGCGACCCTGCGCGGCGACGTGCCCGAGGGCGAGGGCGGCGAGGACGTCGACCTGCGCCAGCCCGCCGACTGGGTCACCGTGCTGAAGCTCGTCGGCGTGCTGCTGTTCACCGTGCTGACGATCTCGTTCCTCGGCTGGGCCGTCAGCGGCGCACTGCTCTTCGTCGGCGCCGCGTGGTCACTGGGCAGCCGCACCCTCGTCCGTGACGTGCTCGTCGGACTCGTGCTGTCGGTCAGCAGCTGGTACTTCTTCCACGAGGGCCTGGGCGTCATCCTCCCGGCCGGCATCCTGGACGGGGTGCTGTGATGGACAGCCTCAACCTGCTCCTCGACGGCTTCGGGTCGGTGCTGACCCCGGAGAACCTCCTCTACGCCGCCATCGGCGTGCTCCTCGGCACGTTCGTCGGCGTCCTGCCCGGCATCGGACCGGCCATGGCGGTCGCGCTGCTGCTGCCGGTCACCTACGGCCTGGACCCGGTCCCGGCCTTCATCATGTTCGCCGGCATCTACTACGGCGGGATGTACGGCGGCTCGACGACCGCGATCCTGCTCAACACCCCCGGAGAGTCCGCCTCGGTGATGACCGCCGTCGAGGGCAACCTCATGGCCCGTGCCGGACGGGCCGCGCAGGCCCTCGCCACCGCGGCCATCGGCTCCTTCGTCGCCGGCACCATCGGCACCCTGCTCGTGGTGTTCTTCGCACCCCCGCTCGCCCGCGTCGCCGTCGAGATCGGCGCCCCGTCCTACTTCGCGCTGATGGTGCTGTCCCTGGCGATGGTGACCAGCGTCCTGGGCAGCTCCCGGCTGCGCGGCTTCATCGCCTTGTTCCTCGGGCTCACGATCGGCCTGGTCGGGCTCGACCTCAACACCGGCCAGCCGCGGCTGAGCTTCGACCAGCCGCTGCTCGCCGACCGCATCGACATCGTCGTCGTGGCGGTCGGCATCTTCGCCCTCGGCGAGGCCCTGTGGGTGGCCGCGCACCTGCGCCGCAGCCCGCTGCACGTGATCCCGGTGGGTCGGCCGTGGATGGGCCGCGACGACCTCAGGCGGTCGTGGGGACCGTGGCTGCGCGGCACGGCGTACGGCTTCCCGTTCGGCGCGCTGCCGGCAGGGGGCGCGGAGATCCCGACCTTCCTGTCGTACTTCACCGAGAAGCGCCTCGCCGCACGCAAGGGACGCGACGAGTTCGGCAAGGGCGCCATCGAGGGCGTCGCCGGTCCGGAGGCGGCCAACAACGCCTCCGCGGCAGGCACCTTCGTGCCCCTGCTGGCGCTCGGCCTGCCGGTGACCGCGACGTCGGCCGTGATGCTCGCAGCCCTGCAGGGATACGGCATCGAGTCCGGCCCCGGCCTGATGACCGACCAGCCCGAGCTGGTGTGGGCGCTGCTGGCCAGCCTGCTGATCGGCAACGCCCTGCTGCTGGTGATCAACCTGCCCCTGGCGCCGGTGTGGGCCAAGCTGCTCCAGCTCCCGCGACCGCAGCTCTACGCCGGCATCCTGTTCTTCGCCGCGCTGGGCGCCTACGCGACCAACATGCAGGCCTTCGACCTGTTCCTGCTGCTCGTGCTCGGCCTGCTCGGCCTGCTGATGCGACGCTTCGCGCTACCGGTGCTGCCGCTCATCCTCGGCGTCATCCTGGGTCCGCTGATGGAGTCCCAGCTGCGCGAGGCGATGGCGATCTCCGACGGCGACGTCTCGGCGCTGTGGAGCGAGCCGCTCGCCGTCGTGATCTACGTGATCGTGGCACTCGTCGTCGTCGTGCCGGTCGCCCTCCGCGCGGTCCGACCCGCGCCGGTCGTGCCCGCGGTCGACGCATCTGGCAGGGTCGAGGGCGAAGCTGCCGACAACCAGGGCAACGAGGAGGCACGACGATGACGACGATCGTGGTCGGGTGGACCCCCGACGAGTACGGCGAGGCCGCACTGGCGCGGGCGGTCGAGGAGGCCAGGCTCCGAGAGGGTCGCATCGTGGTGGTCAACGCCACCCGCGGCGACGCCCTCGTCGACGAGCGCTACGCCGACTCCGACCAGCTGGCCCGGCTCACCGACGAGCTGGCCGGGTCCGGGATCCAGGTCGACGTACGCCGGTCGATGGGCGCCGACGTCGGTGACCAGGTGCTGGAGGTGGCCGACGAGGTGTCGGCGGACCTCATCGTCATCGGCCTGCGCCGCCGCTCCCCCGTCGGCAAGCTGCTGATGGGCAGCGTCGCGCAGCGGATCCTGCTCGGCGCCGAGTGCGCCGTCACCGCGGTCAAGCCGAAGGCTTGACGGTCGCGGCAGCGGCGCGCTCAGGCCGGACCGCTGCCGCTGGTCCCGGCGCGCGAGACCTCGATCTCAAGCGGCACGCCGTAGCCGTCGTGGGTGCCCAGCCAGGCCAACAGCCGCTGGCGGGCCTTGGCGTCGGGAACAGCGACGCGCACCAGGGCCCTGTCCGCGAAGGCCCCGTCACACGGATGCTTGATCGACACGGTCGCGCCGTCGACCAGCGTCTGGATCGCCGCGGTCACGGGTTGGTGGGACGCGATCGCGGCAGCCACCCGTTCGGAGGTGGGCAACGACTGACAGGGAGGGTGCGTCATCGATCCACCCAGTCCGGGGATCGGCACGAACCCGCCCAGCACCGCCCCGGCGGCCAGAGCCAGACAACCCAGCACGGACCCGGCCACCACTGGCGTCCTCATCCTCGTCCCCCTCATGCCGGGACCGCCTCGAGGGCGGACGCGGTCCCGACGCGGTGGACCGCGTGGCACGCGTCGACGACGGCTGGATCGTGGGTGGCGATGACGAGGGTGCACCCCTGCCGGGCACGCTCGCGGAACAGCTCGATCACGAGGTCCCTGTTGGTGGCATCGAGGGAGGCCGTCGGCTCGTCCACCAGCACCATACGAGCGTCCTTGTAGACAGCGCGGGCGATCGCCAGTCGCTGTCGTTCACCACCGCTGAGGTGGGAGGCCTGCTCGTCACCACGGCCGGCCAACCCGGTGACCTCCAGCGCTGCGCGCAGCGACCCGGGTCGCCGGTCGCCTGGCGGCTCCACACCCGCGTCCTCATCGTGACGTTCGTGTGGACCGTTCTCGTACGAGCACGGCCTGCGGCGCTGACAGCCCTCTCGGCCATCGCGCAGAAATGACTCGAGGCCCGGTCTTGCGACCGGGCCTCGTCTGCTGTGTACCCCCGACCGGATTCGAACCGGCGCTACCGCCTTGAGAGGGCGGCGTGCTAGGCCGCTACACAACGGGGGCTTGCAGGTGCTGCTCTTGCGAGCAACGGAGCGAAACTCTAGCGGTGCCGGAGTTCTCGCTCCAAATCCTCGGCCGAGGGCCTCGGATCCGCTGGGGTACTAGGACTCGAACCTAGAACAACTGAACCAGAATCAGCCGTGTTGCCAATTACACCATACCCCATGGGGGTATCGGATCTGCTCCGAACACCCACGCGGTCCCGTCAGGCGAACCTTCCGGAACCGACCCCGAACGTTACACGCGAGGCGGTGGCACGGCCAATTCGGGGTGGCCGCCC
Source organism: Nocardioides sp. (assembly GCA_041914085.1). Lineage (GTDB taxonomy): Bacteria > Actinomycetota > Actinomycetes > Propionibacteriales > Nocardioidaceae > Nocardioides. Next base: position 21,551 of record JAYSEC010000016.1, on the reverse strand, counting down.
GCGGGGGGCAGCACTCCCCCGACCGGCGGTCCGGTGCTGACCACCCCCATGGACCGCGCCACCCACGACGCGAGGCCGAGGTAGACCAGCGACTGGGTCAGCGTGCTGAGGATCATCCACCAGCTGCTGCCGCCCGTCGCGTTGAGCGCGGAGGTCAGGTCGCCGAACGCGAGCGCCAGCCCGAAGGCCAGGAAGTTGTTGAGCACGTGCATCGCGATGCCGGCCTCGAGGCCGCCGGTGCGGATCACCAGGATGCCCGCCACGACGCCGAAGGCGAACCGGTCGAAGAAGACCGGTGCGTCCTGGGAGAGGCCGTGGAAGAGCGCGAAGATCAGCGCGGGCCCCAGCACGGCGAGCGCCTGGGAGACCCGGCGCGACCACACGAGCGAGCCGAAGGCCTGGGTGAGGTAGCCGCGGAAGAGGTACTCCTCCCCCGCCGCCTGCAGCGGCGTCAGCAGCAGGATCACCAGGAGGAAGTCGCGGGTCCGGGTGGTGAACTCGTTGACCCCGCCGACCGGCGCCTCTCCCGGCGCCAGCGGGAGCAGCAGGCCGACGCCGACCGACGCGAGCAGTGCCACGACCGAGACGCCGAGGCAGGCGAAGAGGTAGCGCCAACGGATGCGCGGCGCGACCGACGAGACCCAGCGCGGCTTCAACCGGTGCAGCCACCAGGTCACCGCCCACGTCAGCGGGATCGCCGAGGCGATCACCACGTTGAGCAACGCGAGGCCCGTCGGCGTCGCCTCGGCCGTCACGTCGAGCGTCGCCGTGGCCTCCGCCGTCGTACGCCCGGCGGCGAGCAGCAGCACGAACGCCACCAGGCCCGCGACGAGCGGGACCAGCGCGAAGACCAGGAGCAGGAGCAGGACCGCGCCGACCAGCGAGCGCCAGATGCCGGGGCGCCCGACACGGTGCAGCTCGTGGTACTGCGGACGGAAGTCGGGCGCGAGCGGTGGTGCCACGGTGGATCTCGGCCGGCTCAGGCGGACATCGCGTCGTGGAGGCGGGAGAGCGAGCGCTCGCGCCCGAGCAGCTCCATCGACTCGAAGAGCGGCGGGCTCACCTTCTTGCCGCTGATCGCGATGCGGACCGGTCCGAAGGCGACGCGCGGCTTGAGCCCGAGGCCCTCGATCAGCGACGCACGCAGCGCCTCGTCGATGGCAGCGGTGCTCCAGGTGTCGAGGCCCGACAGCGCGTCGTGGGCCGCCTTGACGACGTCCCTGGCCGCGTCGTCGAGCTCCTCCTCGCGGGTGAAGTCGGCCTCGTCGACGAAGAGGAAGCCCAGCATCGGGGCGGCCTCGGTGAGCTTGTTGATGCGCTCGCCGACCAGTGGCATCGCCAGCTCGAGCAGCTGGGCGTCGGCGTCGCTGACCGGGTCTCCCACGACACCGGCCTGCTTCAGGAACGGCAGCACCCGGTGCGTGATCTCGTCGAGCGGCAGCAGGCGCAGCTGGGAGGTGTTGATGGCCTCGGCCTTCTTGAGGTCGAAGCGCGCCGGGTTGGGGTTGACGTCCTTGATGTCGAACCGGTCGATCATCTCGGCCATGGAGAACACGTCGCGGTCGGGGGCGATCGACCAGCCCAGGAGGGCGAGGTAGTTGAGCAGGCCCTCGGGCACGAAGCCCTGCTCGCGGTAGGCCAGCGCGTGCGCCTCGGGGTCGCGCTTGGAGAGCTTCTTGTTGCCCTGGCCCATGACGTAGGGCAGGTGGCCGTAGGCCGGGACCGCCTTGGCGATGCCGAGCTCGACGAGCGCGTCGAAGAGCGCGAGCTGGCGCGGCGTGCTGGAGAGGAGGTCCTCGCCGCGCAGCACGTGGGTGATCTCCATGAGTGCGTCGTCGACGGGGTTGACCAGCGTGTAGAGCGGGTCGCCGTTGGCGCGGGAGAGGGCGAAGTCGGGGACGTTCACCGTGTCGAAGGTGATGTCGCCGCGCACCAGGTCGTCCCAGGTGATCGAGCCGTCGGGCATCCGGAAGCGCACCACCGGCTTGCGGCCCTCGGCCTCGAAGGCGGCGCGCTGCTCCTCGGAGAGCTCACGGCAGAAGCCGTCGTACCCCTGCATCTTCGAGCCCGACGCCTTGCGACGCGCGTCGACCTCCTCGGTCGTGCAGTAGCAGTCGTAGGTGTACGACGACTCGTGCAGACGGTCGAGCACGTCACGGTAGATGTCACCGCGCTCGCTCTGGAGGTAGGGGCCGTGCGGCCCACCCACCTCGATGCCCTCGTCCCAGTCGAGGCCGAGCCAGCGCCACAGCTCGAGGATCGCGTCGTAGGACTCCCGGGTGCTGCGCTCCTTGTCGGTGTCCTCCATCCGGAAGACGATCTGGCCGCCGTGGTGGCGCGCGAACGCCCAGTTGAACAGGGCCGTGCGGACCAGGCCCACGTGCGGGGAGCCGGTCGGCGAGGGGCAGAAGCGGACGCGGACTGGGGTGCTCATCTGGGATCAGGCTCTCTGGGTCAGCTGCGGGTGGCTACGGGGTTGGTGAGGGCGCCGATGCCGGCGATCGAGATCTCGACCTCGTCACCGACCTCCATCGGACCGACGCCCTCGGGGGTGCCGGTGAGGATGACGTCGCCCGGCAGCAGCGTCATCACGGAGGAGACGTGCGCGACCAGCGTCGGCACGTCGAAGATCATGTCGGCGGTCGAGCCGTCCTGGACGAGGTCGCCGTTGAGGTGGGTCTGGACCTGCCGCCCGTCGATGAACGCCTGCGGGTCGAGGTCGGTCTCGATCCACGGTCCCAGCGGGCAGAAGGAGTCGAAGCCCTTCGCGCGGGTGAACTGCACGTCGGAGCGCTGCAGGTCGCGGGCGGTGACGTCGTTGCCGATCGTGTAGCCGAAGATCACGTCGGTGGCCTGCTCGGCGGGCACGTCGCGGCAGATGCGCCCGATCACGACCGCGAGCTCGCCCTCGTAGTGGAGGTTGCTGGTCTGCGGCGGGTAGAAGATCGGGTCGCCCGGGCCGACGACGGTCGTGTTGGGCTTGAGGAACATCAGCGGCTCGGCCGGGACCTCCCCGCCCATCTCGGCGGCGTGGGCGGCGTAGTTCTTGCCGATGCCGACGACCTTGCTGCGCGGGATGATCGGCGCGAGGAGGCGTACGTCGCTGAGCCGGTGCTCCTCCTCGAGGAGCTTGATCCCGACGTAGAGGGGGTCGCCGGCGAGCGCCACCACGACCGAGTCCTCGGCGGGCTGGCCGAACTCGTCGACCTCGCCCGTGACCACGCCGAAGCGCGGCTCCTCACCCGTGCTGAACCTGCAGATGCGCATGCACCGACCCTATCGAGCGGCCGCACGCCGCAGCGCATCGAGACTGGCGTCCACGTCGGCGGCCGTCGTGGACCAGTTGCTCACGCTGACGCGCAGCACGGCCCGTCCGCGCCACCGCGAGCCCGTCGTCCACGCCGTACCGTCGGCGAGCATCGCATCGACGACACCGCGGGTCGCCTCGTCGTCGCCGAAGGACGCGCACACCTGGGTGAAGACCACGTCGTTGAGCACCTCGGCGCCCTCGATCGCGGCGATGCCGTCGGCGAAGGCGCGGGCGTGCCGGCAGTAGCCGTCGACCAGGGCAGCCACTCCGTCACGACCCAGCGACCGCAGCACCGCCCAGACCGGGAACGCCCGGCCGCGTCGGCTGATCTCGGGGACCTTGTCCATCGGCTCCCCCGCCGCGTCGAAGATCAGGTAGTCGCCGTGCATGCCCATCGCGGCACGGAGGGCGGCGCGGTCGCGGACGATCGCGAGGCCGCAGTCGTAGGGGACGTTGAGGGTCTTGTGCGCGTCGGTCGCCCAGGAGTCGGCGGCCTCCACGCCCTCGACCAGGTGGCGCTGCGCCGGCGACGCCGCGGCGAAGAGCCCGAACGCCCCGTCGACGTGCACCCAGGCGCCGGCGTCGTGCGCGGCTGCGATCGTCTCGACGAAGGGGTCGAACGCGCCCGAGTGCACGTTGCCTGCCTGGAGGCACACGATCGTGGGCCGCCCGTCGCCCGCCTCGAGGGCAGCGGCCAGGGCAGCGGCCTCGACGCGTCCCTGGTCGTCGACGGCGACCGGTTCGGGTGCCCCCAGCCCGAGGTAGCGCAGCGCGAGGTCGATGGTGTCGTGGCGCTCGGCGCCCACGAGGACGCGGACGCCGGGCGAGTCCACCAGTCCCTGCGTCGCGACGTCCCAGCCGTGCCGGCGCAGCACCTCGTCGCGCGCGGCGGCCAGGCAGGTGAAGTTGGCCATCGTGCCGCCGGTGACGAAGCCGACAGCGCTCCCGCCCGGCAGCCCGAGCAGGTCGAGCAGCCACCGCTCGGCGAGGTCCTCGACCGCGGAGTGGGCGGGGGTGATGACGCGCAGGCCGGCGTTCTGGTCCCACGCGCTGACGAGCCAGTCGGCCGCCAGCGCGGCCGGATGGGTGCCGCCGATGACGAAGCCGAAGAAGCGGCCGCCCGGCATCGCGTTGAGGCCCGGCTCGCAGGCCGCGGCGAGCTCCTCGACGACCTTCGCGGGGTCGGTCGGCCCGTCGGGCAGCACCGGGTCGAGCAGGGCCGCGACCTCGTCGGTCGTCAGCCGCGGCGGCACCGGCCGGTCGGCGAGCGAGTCGAGCCACTCGAGGGCGAGGGCGTGGGCGCGGTCGAGGCCCGCGCTGCGGTCGGGGTGCATCCCGCCAGTGTCCGCCGGAGGGTCCGCGCCGACTAGCCTCGGACTGGTGAAGATCCTGTCCGCGGCCCAGTGGCGTCCGCTCGCCGATGCCCACGCCGCGCGCGTCGACGCCCTCGTGGCGCCGCACCTCGCGCGGCGGGCCGGCCAGGTCAAGCACCCGGTCCACGACTTCCTCTTCACCTACTACTCCCAGCGCCCGGCGCAGCTGCGCCGCTGGCACCCGGGCTTCGGCGTCGCGCTCGAGGACGCCGACGAGCACGCCGGCCTCAAGGGCTACGCGCGACCTGCTGGACCGGCGGCCCACGTGGCGGTCACCGAGGAGTACGTCGCCTCGCAGCGGCCGCTGCTCGAGCAGCTGCACGCCCTCCTGTCCGCCACCGCCGACCGGGCGCCCCAGTTCGGGTGCTTCGGCCTCCACGAATGGGCGATGGTCCACCGGTCCGCCGACTTCGGCACGCGGCACGACTGGCCGCTGCGGCTGGGCCATGAGGGCACGGACGCCGTCGTGGAGTCCCACCGGGTCGCCTGCTCGCACTTCGACGCGTTCCGCTTCTTCACCCCGAGCGCGCGGCCGTTCAACACCCTCCAGCCCGGCCGCGACGACCGGGCGTCGTTCGAGCAGCCGGGCTGCCTCCATGCCGGGATGGACCTCTACAAGCACGCGTTCCGGCTCTCGCCGATGGTCCCGAGCGAGCTGGTGGCCGACTGCTTCGAGCTCGCGCGGGAGATCCGGGTCCTCGACATGCGGGCCGCGCCCTACGACCTCAGCGACCTCGGGTTCGAACCGGTCCGGATCGAGACGGCGGAGGGCAAGGCGACCTACGTCGAGGCACAGCGGTCGTTCGCGGAGCGCGGCGCCCCGCTGCGAGCCCGGCTGGTCGCCGAGTGCGAGCGGCTCCTGGCCGTCGTACGGGAGCCGGCGACCACCTAGCTCTGCGCAGGCGTCCAGTCGTCCCAGTCGCTCCACCAGCGCTCGTCGCGGTCGAGCAGGTCGACGACGGAGGCGGCCGTGGCGAGCACCTCGCCGACCGTCTCGGCCGTGATCCGCCCTTCGGCACGCTGGTGGTGGAGGTCCTCGACGTCCTTCCACTCCCGTCGGCCGTCGGGCCAGATGATCAGGTCGAGGCCGAAGTCGTCGGTCTCGAAGCCGCCGTCGACGCGCACGATCGGCGGCTCGAAGTTGACGTACCAGTAGCGGAAGGTGCCGTCGGTCTCGAAGAACTTCCACACGCCGTACGCCGTGTCGGCACGGCTCAGGTGCAGCACGACCGAGCCACCCCACTGGCTGTGTGCACGCCACGGGTGCGGGCCGAAGGGGTGCTCCGGGAAGTGGAACGGGGCACCCGGGTCACACCGGGTCGCCAGCACCTCGCCGTCGTCGGCGACCACCGTGACCGGGGCGGAGAGCCACAGGTCGCCGTGCAGCACCTCGCGGCGCGAGATCACCTCGCCGGGGGCGAACATCAGAACTCGTAGCCGAACGCCTCGATGGTGTCGGCGAACACCGTCGCGACCCGCTCGCGCGAGGTGTCGGTGTAGAGCTCGCGGTAGTGGCCGGCGGGGCGGGCGTTGCCCTTGGCGCGCGGCAGGTCGGGCTCGCCCGGCAGGCCGAGGTGGTCCCAGACCTCGCGCAGCTCGGTGTCGAGGTTCTCGTAGCGCAGCACCCGGTCGAGCGCCATCTTGCCGCGGATGCGGTAGAGGCGGCGGTTGTTGGCCAGCTGCTCGATCCAGATCTCCTGGACATAGGCCTCGAAGTCCGGCAGCTCGGGACGGTCCTTGTACTTCCAGAAGTAGAGCGAGACCACCGCGTCCCACGGGTTCCGCTCGATCGCGAAGGTGAAGTAGTCGTCGAAGACGTCGGCGCCGACCAGGTCGCGGGTCAGCTTGGCACCCATGTGGTTGTAGGCCTTGCGCGGCAGCGGCGGCGACTCGAAGTTCTGCGGCCCGCGTCCGCCCGCGGCCTTGCGCAGCGCCTCGTCCTCGGGGCTGATCTCGGTGATGATGTCGTCGGGCCCGCACACCTTCGACAACGCGATCTCCACGCTCGTGCCCGCGGTCTTGCGGGTCTTGAGGAAGATGAAGCGGTGTCGGTGGGACGCAATCACGGGCACGACCCTATCGCCGCCGACGTCAGGTGCGGTCGTCCTCCGCGAGCAGCTCGTCCTCGACCGTCCCGCCGTAGCCCTCGGCCTCCGGGTCGCCGTGCATGCCGTGGCTCACCGCGTACTCCTCCTCCGGCGACAGGATCAGCCGGTGCCGGCCGACCGTGCCGAAGAGCAGCAGCCCGATGGCGTAGAGCACGGCGATGGCCACGATCGCCGGGCGGAAGTCGGGGTTGAGGAAGACGCCGACGAAGGTGATCGCCGCGATGATGCCGGCGACGACGGCGCCGGCGACGCCCACGGGGCTGACGTAGGGCCGCTTGGCGTGGGGGAACTTCTGGCGCAGCAGGACGTAGGACACCATCTGGAGGAGGTACGCCAGCACCGCGCCCCAGACGGCGATGTTCAGCACGATCGCGGTCGCCTGCTCGCCGGCCTCGCCGCCGCGGCGGGACAGGATGTCGACGATCAGCAGGACCACGAACCCGAAGGCCGCTCCGGCCACCAGCGCGACCCACGGGGTCCTGCGCGCGCCGGTGATCGAGAGCGACTTGGGGTAGTAGCCGGCGCGGCTGAGCGAGTACATGTTGCGGCCGTAGGCGAACATGATCCCCTGCAGGCTGGCCAGCAGGCCGATGAGCGCGAACAGCGACAGCAGCGCGGCGAGGTCGTCGGAGAGGAACGCGCGGAAGCCGTCGAGCAGCGGCTCGCCCGACGCGCCGAGCGCCTCGGAGCCGGTGACCGCGGGGTTGAGCACGAAGACCAGGGCGCCGGTGCCGACGAGGGTCAGCAGCCCGACGATGCCGGCGCGCGGGATGTCGGTCTGCGGCGAGTGCGCCTCCTCCGCGGCCAGCGGGAGCTCCTCGATGCCGAGGAAGAACCACATCGCGAACGGGAGCGCGTAGAGCACGCCGCTCCAGCCGAACGGCAGGAAGTCGCTGTTGCCGGGCTCGGGCTCGATGTCCAGCAAGCGGCCGAAGTCGACCGCCCCGTTGGCGATGGCGAGGACCGCGAACAGCACGAGCACCGCGATCGAGACGACCGCGACGACGATGGCGAACTTGAACGAGATCTCCGCGCCGGCCGAGTTCAGCCCGACGAAGACGGCGTACAGCACGATCCACCAGATCCACTGGTTGTCACCGACGCTGAGCCCGAACAGCTCGTCGGTGATCGAGTCGAGGTACTGCGCGGAGAACAGCACGATGACGCCGGTGGTGAAGACGTACTCGATCGTCTCGGCGAGGCCGGTGACGAAGCCGCCCCACGGCCCCATCGCGGAGCGGGCGAAGGAGTAGGCCCCGCCGGTGTGCGGCATCGCCGCCGACATCTCCCCGATCGAGAAGAGCATCCCGAAGTACATGACCACGATGACGATGCTGGCCACGAGCAGGCCGCCCCAGCCGGCCTCGCCGATGCCGAAGTTCCAGCCCGAGAAGTCACCGGAGATCACGGCTGCGACGCCGATGCCCCACAGTCCCCAGAAGCCGGCGGCGCGCTGCAGCTGCCGCTTGTCGAAGTAGCCCTCCTCCGCGTGGTGGTAGCTGACGCCGGAGACCTTGCGGGATTCCTGGTTCATGACGGGACGCTCCTGGGCTGTGCCTGCGGGGAGGGCTGGGTGCATGACGGGCTCTGGCCGGACGCTAGACCCGTCAATGGCAGGGCGGCAATACCTTTGGACCGGAGTTTTCGTGGACGAAACGCCGACCGGCGCGGCGCAATGGTTGACTCGCCACGACAATGGGCGCATTACTGGACCCGCACGTCCGGACGCAGGCGCCGGCCCATCGAGCAGGAGGTCCCATGGCAGCACGGACGAACGGGCTCCTGGCCCTCGAGGACCTGGCCCGCCTCGTCGACGCGGGCGAGGTCGACACCGTGGTGGTCGGCTTCGCCGACATGCAGGGCCGCCTGGTCGGCAAGCGGGTCTCCTCGCGCCTGTTCATGGAAGAGGTCGCCCCGCACGGCGCGGAGTGCTGCAACTACCTGCTCGCCGTGGACGTCGAGATGAACACCGTCGACGGCTACGCGATGTCCGGCTGGGACCGCGGCTACGGCGACATGGTGATGCGCCCGGACCTCGCCACGCTCCGGCTCACCCCGTGGCTGCCCGGCACCGCCCTCGTGATGGCCGACCTCGAGTGGTTCGACGGCACGCCGGTGGAGGCGGCACCGCGCAGCATCCTGAAGCGGCAGGTCGAGCGCCTCGCCGAGCGCGACCTGGTGCCGTACGCCGGCACGGAGCTGGAGTTCATGGTCTTCGACGACACCTTCCGCGACGCCTTCGCCCAGCGGTACGCCGGCCTGCGACCGGGCAGCGACTACAACATCGACTACGCGATGCTCGGCTCCACCCGGATGGAGCCGCTGCTGCGCGACATCCGCCGCGGCATGGAGGGCGCGGGGATGTACTGCGAGGGCTCGAAGGGCGAGTGCAACCTCGGCCAGCAGGAGATCGCCTTCCGCTACGACCACGGCCTGGTCACCAGCGACAACCACACGATCTACAAGAACGGCGCCAAGGAGATCGCCGACGCGCACGGCAAGAGCCTCACCTTCATGGCGAAGTACGACGAGCGCGAGGGCAACAGCTGCCACATCCACCTCTCCGTCCGCGGCACGGACGGCTCCGCGGTGATGGCCGACGACTCCCGCCCGCACGGGATGTCGGAGCTGTTCGAGCACTGGGTCGCCGGCCAGCTCGCCTGCATGCGCGAGCTGACGCTGTTCTTCGCCCCCAACATCAACTCCTACAAGCGCTACGTCGAGGGCAGCTTCGCGCCGACCGCCGTCGCGTGGGGCATGGACAACCGCACCTGCGCGCTGCGCGTGGTCGGCCACGGCCTGGGCATGCGCCTGGAGAACCGGGTGCCGGGCGGCGACGTGAACCCCTACCTCGCGACCGCCGCGATCATCGCGGCCGGCCTGCACGGCATCGAGCAGCAGCTCCCTCTGGAGGCGGCGTTCGAGGGCAACGCCTACACCAGCGACGTGGCGCGGCTGCCCACCACGTTGCGCGAGGCGGCCGAGCTCCTGGACGGCTCAGCGGTGGCCCGCGCGGCCTTCGGCGACGAGGTCGTGGAGCACTACCTCAACAACGCCCGGGTCGAGCAGCGCGCCTACGACGCCGCGGTCACCGACTGGGAGCGGGTGCGGTGCTTTGAGCGCATGTGACGACCCCACGAGCCGGCGGCCGGTCGTCGGCGTGACGACGTACGTCGAGCGGGCGGCGCAGGGCGTCTGGGACGTCCCGGCGGCGTACCTGCAGTACCAGTACGTCGAGCTGGTGACGCGCGCCGGCGGCGTGCCGGTGCTGCTCCCCCCGCCCGGTCCCGCTGACCTCTCCCGGCGCGACGGCGCCGCTGCCGCTGTCCTCGACCGGGTGGACGCGCTCGTGCTCGCGGGCGGGCGCGACGTCGACGCGCGGCGCTACGACGCTGAGCCGCACGCCACCGCCGACCCCCCGGCCACCGACCGCGACGACTGGGAGCTCTCGCTGACCCGGCGCGCGCTCGACCTCGGGCTGCCGCTGCTGGGCATCTGCCGGGGCGCCCAGGTCCTCACCGTCGCGCTCGGCGGGACGCTCGTGCAGCACGTGCCGGAGGTGCCGGGCGCCCGCGCGCACAAGCTCGGGCCGGGCGAGTTCGCCACGCACACGGTGCGGACCCTCGAGGGCAGCCGGGTGGCGACGGCGCTGGGCGCCGACGCGACCGTCCACTGCTACCACCACCAGGCCGTCGACCGGCTGCCGGAGGGGTTGCGGGCCACCGCCCACGCTGAGGACGGCGTGGTCGAGGGGGTCGAGCTCGACGGGGACGGGTTCGTCGTCGGCGTGCAGTGGCACCCCGAGCAGAGCCTGGACGACCTCCGTCTGATGGAGTCCCTCGTGCGAGCCGCCCGCGAGCAGACGAAGGAGAAGGTGTGAGCGCCCCGATGTTCGACATCGTCAACCCGGCCGACGAGTCGGTCGTCACGAGCGTCCCCGAGCTGGAGGCCGGCGACGTCGACGACGCCGTCGAGCGGGCCCGGAGCGCCCAGCGCCGGTGGGCCGCGCTCGCGCCCGCCGAGCGCGCCGCCGCGCTGCGGGCCTTCGCCGCGACGGTCGACGCCCACGTCGACGAGCTGGCCGAGCTCGAGGTCCGCAACTCCGGGCACCCGATCGGCCAGGCGGAGTGGGAGGCCGGACACGTCCGCGACGTGCTCACCTACTACTCCGCGGCCCCCGAGCGGCTCTTCGGCCGCCAGATCCCGGTCGCCGGCGGGCTCGACCTGACCTTTGCCGAGCCCATCGGCGTCATCGGGGTCGTGACGCCCTGGAACTTCCCGATGACCATCGCGTCGTGGGGCTTCGCCCCGGCGCTCGCCGCGGGCAACGCCGTCGTCCTCAAGCCCGCTGAGTGGACCCCCCTGACCTCGCTCCGCCTGGCCGAGCTCGCCCTCGAGGCCGGCCTGCCCGAGGGGCTGCTGCAGGTCGTCACGGGCAAGGGCTCGGTCGTCGGCGAGCGACTCGTCGACCACCCCGATGTCCGCAAGGTCGTGTTCACCGGCTCGACCGAGACCGGTACCCGCGTGATGGCGCGGGCAGCCAGGCAGGTCAAGCAGGTGACCCTCGAGCTCGGCGGCAAGAGCGCGAACATCATCTTCGCCGACAGCGACCTCGAGCAGGCCGCCGCCACGGCGCCGTACGGCGTCTTCGACAACGCCGGCCAGGACTGCTGCGCGCGCAGCCGGATCCTCGTGCAGCGCAGCGTGCTCGACCGGTTCATGGAGCTGCTGGAGCCGGCGGTGGCCGGCGTCCGGGTCGGCGACCCGCGCGACCGTGACACCGAGATGGGTCCGCTGGTCTCCCGCTCGCACTGGGAGAAGGTGGCCTCCTACGTCCCCGACGACGCGCCCGTGGCCTTCCGCGGCCAGGCGCCGGACGGCCCGGGCTTCTGGTTCCCGCCGACCGTGCTGACCCCGTCCCGCGACGACCGCACCGCGCGCGAGGAGATCTTCGGCCCGGTGGTGGCCGTGCTGCCCTTCGAGGACGAGGCGGACGCGATCGCGCTGGCCAACGACTCGGCGTACGGCCTCTCGGGCTCGATCTGGACCCGCGACGTCTCGCGCGCGGTCCGCGTCAGCCGCGCGGTCGAGGCCGGCAACCTGTCGGTGAACTCGCACTCGTCGGTGCGCTACTCGACCCCCTTCGGCGGCTTCAAGCAGTCGGGGGTCGGGCGCGAGCTCGGGCCCGACGCCCCGCTGTCCTTCACCGAGACCAAGAACGTCTTCATCGCCATCGAGTCCGGCCCAGAACCAGCCACCGAGGAGCTGTCATGACCGTCACCCCCGTCGACCTCACCCAGCGGCTGCGCGACCGGGTGGCCGTGGTCACCGGCGGCGCCTCCGGCATCGGGCTGGCCTCCGCGCGCCGCCTCGCGGCCGAGGGGGCACGCGTCGTGGTCGCCGACCTGGACCCGGCCACCGGGCAGGCCGCGGCCGAGGAGGTGGGCGGCACCTTCGTCGCCGTCGACGTGTCCGACAAGGAGCAGGTCGACGCGCTCTTCGACTCGGTCGCCTCCTCTCACGGCTCGGTCGACATCGCCTTCAACAACGCCGGCATCTCCCCGCCGGAGGACGACCTCATCGAGTCGACCGACCTCGATGCGTGGGACCGCGTGCAGCTGGTCAACCTCACCTCGGTCTACCTCTGCTGCCGGGCGGCGCTGCGCCACATGGCGCCGCAGCAGCGCGGCTCGATCATCAACACCGCCTCGTTCGTCGCGGTGATGGGCTCGGCGACGTCGCAGATCTCCTACACCGCGTCCAAGGGCGGCGTGCTCGCGATGTCGCGCGAGCTCGGCGTGCAGTACGCCCGGCAGGGCATCCGCGTGAACGCGCTGTGCCCTGGGCCGGTCAACACACCGCTCCTGCAGGAGCTGTTCGCCAAGGACCCCGAGCGGGCGGCGCGCCGGCTCATCCACGTGCCGGTCGGCCGGTTCGCCGAGCCGGAGGAGCTCGCGGCCGCGGTCGCGTTCCTGGCCAGCGACGACGCGTCGTTCATCACCGCGACGAGCTTCCTCGTCGACGGCGGCATCCACGCGGCGTACGTCACCCCCCTGTAGGCGGCGGCCGTGACCGAGTCGCGTCTCGCCGAGGAGACGTTCTTCCGGCCCGTGCGGCCGGGCAACGCCTTCGAGGACACGGTGCAGCGGCTGCTGCAGACGATCCGCCTCGGCGTCGTCGCGCCCGGAGACTCGCTGCCGTCCGAGCGCGAGCTCGCCGTGCGGCTGGGCGTCAGCCGGGACACCGTGCGCGAGGCCCTGCGCTCGCTGGGCGAGGCGGGGTACGTCGTCGCTCGTCGCGGGCGCTACGGCGGCACCTTCGTCGCCGACGACCTCCCGCACCCGGAGCCGCAGGACTCCCCCGCGCTCGACGCCGCCGACCTCGAGGAGGTGCTCGCGCTGCGCGAGGTGCTCGAGGTCGGGGCGGCGCGGCTGGCGGCGTCCCGCACCCTCCCGGCTCCCGAGCGCGACCTGCTGTGGCGCGCCCTGGAGGAGGTCACCGGCGCCGATCCGGCCGACTACCGCCGGCTGGACTCCCGGCTGCACCTCGTGATCGCCGAGATCACCGGGGTGCGCTCGCTGGTCACCCTGGTGGCCGACAGCCGGATGCGGCTCAACCGGCTGCTGGACGAGATCCCCCTGCTGGAGCGCAACATCGCGCACTCCGACGAGCAGCACCGCACCCTCGTCACCGCCATCCTCGCCGGGCAGGCCGACGCCGCCGCCGCCGCGGTCGAGGAGCACCTGGCCGGGTCGGCCGCCCTGCTGCGCGGCTTCCTCGCCTGAGGCGTCGACCGGTCCGTCGTACGCCCTCGCTAGCGTGGCCGGCGTGAGCGAGCCGATGGACCTGACCGGGCAGCACGTCCGTGGCGAGGACTGGTACGCCGAGGACCTCGGCGCCGCCCGGTTCACCGACTGCACGTTCACCGACGTCGACCTGTCGGAGGCCTCGACGTCCGGGGCGAGCTTCGAGTCGTGCACCTTCCACGGCGGTCGGTTCAACGCATCAGTGCACACCGCGACGGCGTTCGTCGGGTGCGACTTCCGCCGGGTGTCCTTCTTCGACGCGACCCTCGACGGCTGCAAGCTGGTCGGCTCGGTCTTCGCCGAGTGCGTGCTGCGCCCGCTCACCGTCGTGGGCGGCTCGTGGCTCGGGGTGACCATCCGCGGCACGAACCTCTCCCGCCTCGACCTGTCCGGCGTCGACCTGCGGGAGGCCGACCTGTCGATGTCCGACCTCAGCCTCACCACCCTCGCCCGCGCCCGCCTCGACCGTGCGGTGCTGCGCGAGGCCACGCTCGACCGGACCGACCTGCGCGGTGCGAGCCTCGACGGCGTCGACCTGACGGCCGCGACCCTGAAGCGGACCAGGCTCGACCTCGCCGGCGCGGTGCTGCTCGCCGAGCTCCACGGGGCGGACGTCGACACCTCCGCCTGACCCCTGGCCCC
>JAYSEC010000016.1:0-7212 GCA_041914085.1 Nocardioides sp. | reverse complement strand
CCGCCCCCTGGGTATCTAGGGACGTTCTGGTAGGCCGTGGAGCCACTTCACCTACCGGAACGTCCCTAGGTACCCCGTCAGGAGAGGCGGGCGCGCAGGCCGTCGATGACGAGGTCGAGACCGAGGTCGAAGTCGGGCAGCGACTCCAGCGACCGGTCGACCGCGCCGAGGCTCACCGCCTGGCGGGCCGTCTGCTCCTCGAAGGCATGGCCGAAGACGTAGTGGACCAGGGTGCGGGAGGCCACCGCCACCAGCTCGGGCGGCGCGTCGGCGTCGGCCAGGACCTTCTCCAGCTCGGCGACCGGGGCCGCGGCGCCCAGGCCGAAGGCCCAGACCGTGGCGACCACGTCGGCGCCGTCGGTGCAGGCGAGCATCGCGTGGCGCAGCTCGGAGCAGACCTCACGGAGCCGGTCGGGCCACTCGGTCGCCGTGCGCGGCCGGGCGCCGCGCGCGAGGATCTCGTCGGCGACGGCCGCCAGCAACGCCTGCTTGCTGGCGAAGTGGTGGTAGATCGCGCTGGGCTGCACGTCGAGCTCGGAGCCGAGCCGGCGCATGGTGAGGGCCGACAAGCCGTGCGTGTCGAGGAGGGTGACGGCGTGCGCGAGCACGTCGCTGCGACGGTGGCGCACACACCCTCCCGGTGGTCGGACGGCATTCGGACGGCATTGACGGCCTGTTCCCGGCCAGCCTAACCTGAACACCGTTCAGGTCAACCGCAGCTCCCCCAGCAAGGACCCCGATGACTGCCACCACCCAGCCCGAGGCCGCCCCCACCACCTCGGGCTCCTCGTCCCCGTCGCGCGACATCGCGCTGGTCGCGGCCTTCGCCGCACTGATCTCCGCCAGCGCCTACGTCGGCGCCATCCCGGTCGGCAGCGCCGGCGTACCCATCACCCTCCAGACGCTCACCGTCATGCTGGCCGGCTGCATCCTCGGCCCGCTGCGCGGTTTCGCGGCGGTCACCCTCTACCTCGCGCTCGGCGCCGTCGGCCTGCCCGTCTTCGCCGAGCACTCCTCGGGCATCGGCGTCTTCAACGGCCCCAGCGGTGGCTACCTGATCGCCTTCCCCGTCGCCGCCGCGCTCGGCGGCTTCCTGGTGAAGTACGTCGCCCGCGAGCGGCGCACGCGCGCCCTGTGGGTCTTCGCGTGCTCGCTGACCGCCAGCATCCTGGTCGTCCACCTGTTCGGCATCGTCGGGATGATGCGGTTCTTCGACGTGTCCTTCCGCGAGGCGGCCACCTACGACATGCCGTTCTGGATCGGCGACCTGGTGAAGACCTCGCTCGTGGCGATGATCGCCGCCGAGGTGCACCGCGCCTTCCCGCAGCTGCTGCAGCGCGACTGACCTTGCCGGAGATCCGCTTCGAGGCGGCTTCCGTCCGGGTACCCCTGCCCGGGCGCGGGGAGCGTGAGATCCTCGCGCCGACGACCCTCACCCTCACCGAGTGGCGGGTGGGGGTCATCGGCGCCAACGGCTCGGGCAAGTCGACCCTGGCCCGGATGGTCAACGGCCTGGTCCGGCCGTCGTCGGGACGGGTGGTCGTCGACGGCCTGGACGTCGCCCGCGACGGCGCCGCCGTACGACGGCGCGTCGGGTTCTGCTTCACCGACCCGGCCGCCCAGCTGGTGATGCCGACCTGCGTGGAGGACATCGAGCTCTCGCTGCGGCGCTCGGTCGCGGACGCCGGTGAGCGGCGCGAGCGGGCCCTGGAGGTGCTGTCCGCCAACGGCCTGGCCGACCACGCGCACGACTCCGTGCACTCGCTCTCCGGCGGCCAACGCCAGCTGCTCGCCCTGGCCGGGGTGCTGGCGACCTCCCCCGAGGTGGTGGTCGCCGACGAGCCCACGACCCTCCTCGACCGGGCCAACACCCGCCGCATCGGTGACGTGCTGCTGGGCCTCGAGCAGCAGCTCGTGCTGGTCACCCACGACCTCGACCTCGCCGCCCGCTGCGACCGGGTGCTCGTCGTCGACGACGGCCGCGTCGTCGCCGACGGCCGGCCGGACGAGGCGATCGTGCACTACACCGACCTGGTGGACGCATGACCACCCCACGACGTTCCTCTCCCCCGCTGCGCTCCTCCGAACAACGCGGCGGGGACCCCGGATGAGCGACCTCATGGCAGGGCTCCACCAGCCCGGCGACACGTTCCTGCACCGGCTGCCGGTCGGCGTGAAGGTGCTCGGCCTCGCGCTGCTCAGCCTGGCCGTCGTCGTCGTGCGCGACGTCCGCAGCGCGCCGGTCTTCCTCGTGGTGACGCTCCTCCTCGCGGCGCTCGCCCGGGTGCCGCTGCGCTCGGTGTGGCGTGCCGCGCGCGGGGTGCTGCTCATCGCGGTCGTGGCGAGCGCGTTCCAGTGGTGGTGGTACGGCGCCGCGAAGGCCGCGGAGACCTTCCTCGACCTGCTCACCCTCGGGCTCGCCGCGCTGTCGCTCACCGCGACCACGAGGGTCAACGAGATGGTCGACGCCCTCGCCCGCTGGGCGCGGCCGCTCCGGTTCGTCGGGGTCGACCCGGATCGGGTGGCGCTGGCGGTCGCGCTGACCATCGGCGCCCTGCCCGGCACCATCGCGATCGCCCGCGAGACCCGCGACGCGGCCCGCGCCCGCGGGCTCGACCGCAACCCGCGGGCCTACCTCTCCCCCTTCGTCATCCGCGTCGTCGCCCGCGCCCACGAGTCCGGCGACGCGCTCCACGCCCGCGGGATCGGGGACGACTGAGGCGGGTCGGCGACACGAGGCGCGTCGGCGACACGAGGCACGGCGTCAGCCGGCCCTTCACCAGCCGGGCGGGCGCCTGTCCCCCCACGGCGCGGCGGCCTCGACCTGCGCGGCGAGCGAGAGCAGGAGCTCCTCCTCGGCCGGACGGGCGGCCAGCATCACCCCGACCGGGAGGCCGTCGTCGGTCCAGTGGAGCGGGAGCGAGACGGCCGGCATGCCGGTGACGTTCCACGCGCTCGTCCACGGCGTGAAGGCCTTCTGGGCGGCGAAGTCGCGCGCGGGATCGGCGTCGTCGCGCAGCGCCCCGACCTCCACCGGCGGCATGGCGAGGGTGGGCGTGAGCACGACGTCGTACGCCGCCAGCGCGGTCAGCGCGCCCGCCGCGTGCTGGCGGAGGCGGGCGATCGCCAGCCCGAAGTCGGGGCCGCTCACGGCACGGCCGCGCTCGGACAGCCAGCGCGTCAGCGGCCGGAGCCGGCCCTCGCGTCCGGGCGGCGCCTCGGACAGCGCGGTGAGCACGGCCCAGCAGGTCTCGAAGTCGTCGACGGCCTCGCGCGGGATCGGGACCGCCACGTCCTCGACGTCGTGCCCGAGGTCTGCGAGGAGGCGGGAGGCGTCGTCCCAGGCGGTCACCGACGACGGGTGGACGTCGACGTCGGCGATGACCGGCGCGACGAAGCGGGCGACGCGGAGCCGGCCCGGCTCGCGGTCGCAGGCCGCCAGGAAGGGCGCCGACGGCGGCGGCGCCCAGAACGGGTCGCCTACCCGGCGGCCGGCGAGCACGTCGAGGAGGGCGGCCGCGTCGCGGACGGTGCGGGCCAGGGTGCCGGCCGTCGCGAGGCCGACCGGGTCGCCGTAGCGCGGCGCACCGCTGATCCGGCCGCGCGAGGGCTTGAGGCCGACGAGGCCGCAGCAGGAGGCGGGGATGCGGATCGACCCGCCGCCGTCCGAGCCCGGCGCGACCGGCAGCAGCCCCGCGGCGACGGCTGCCGCGGCGCCGCCCGACGAGCCACCGGCCGTCCGGGTGGTGTCCCACGGCGTCACGGCCGGTGGCGCGACGTCGGGCTCGGTGTAGCAGGGCGAGCCGAACTCCGGGGTGTTGGTCTTGCCCAGGCTCGGCATGCCCGCGGACTCGACGGACCGCACGAGCTCGTCGGACTCCTCGGGGACGAAGTCGTCGTACGCCGCCGAGCCGAAGGTGGTGCGGACCCCGGCCGTCGGGTGGAGGTCCTTGATGCCCGTCGGGACGCCCCAGAGCGGACCCGCGTCCGCCGGGCGCCCCGCCTCGGTGAGCCGACGCGCGTGCTCGCGGGCGAGGTCGTGGGTGGTCGTGACGAAGGCGCCGACGTGGTCGGCCCGGCCGGCGTAGTGCTCGACGAGCTCGAGCGGCGACACCTCGCCGCGGCGTACGGCGTCGCCCTGCTCGAGGGCGGTCAGGTCGTGGAGCACGTGGAGACCGTACCGACCCCACCCCGGTAGTCCCCTACGTCCTGGACGGCTGGACGGTGCAGAACGTAGGGGACTACCGCCGGGTGGCGGCTGGGGTCAGGCCGCGACCTCGACCTCGTGCGCGACGAGGGCGTCGAGAGCGCCGAGGAAGCGCTGCACGGCGGCCTCGTTCTCCAGCGGGTCGCCCTCGACCGCGGACTCGTCGACCACGATGCCCTCGACCACGACGGCGCCGGCGATGGTGGCGGAGTGGCGGGCGTGCTCGTGCGACCACTTGCCGCCGTACGGCGTCGGGGTCGCGCCGATGGCCGCGAAGGGCTTGCCGACGATGGCGCCCTGGCCGTAGGGGCGCGACAGCCAGTCGATGGCGTTGTTGAGCACGGCCGGCATGGTGCCGTTGTACTCGGGGGTGACAGCGAGGACGCGGTCGGCGGCGGCGACGGAGTCGCGCAGCGCGGTGGCGCTGGCGGGGGCGGTCTCGCCGTCGATCTCCTCGCTGTAGAACGGGACGCTGTCGAGGCCCTCGACGACGTCGACGGTCACACCCGCGGGGGCGTTGTCGCGCAGGTGCTCGGCGATCCGGCGGTTGAGCGAGCCGGAGCGGGTGGAACCGAGCAGGACGGCGACACGGGTCTGCTTGTCAGTAGTCATGACCCTCGAAACGGACCGCGGTCCGCTTCTATTCCGTGGCTGTCGCACTTTTTTCGCCCCTAGGCTGGCCGGCGTGACCCACCTCCTGCCGATGGCGGACGAACCCGCCCCGGAGCGGGCCGATGCGGCGCGCAACCGCCAGGCCATCCTCGCAGCGGCGCTGCGCCTGGTGGAGACGCGGGGGGTCGACTGCGTGACGATGGACACGGTCGCGTCGGAGGCGGGGGTGGGCAAGGGCACGCTCTTCCGGCGCTTCGAGAGCCGTGAGGGGCTGATGGCCGCCGTCCTCGACACGTCCGAGACCCAGTGGCAGGCGTCGGTGCTCTCCGGTCCCCCGCCGCTCGGGCCCGGGGCGCCGCCGATGGAGCGGCTGCTCGCGTTCGGCCACTCCCGCCTGCGGACCAACCTCACCCACAGCGCGCTGATCGCGGCCGCGGGACGCCCCGGCGCGCGCTCGGCGGCCGCGATGTCGTTCGCGAACATGCATGTGCGCTACCTCCTCGGCGAGCTCGGCGTCCGCGGCGACCTGCTGATGCTGGCCACCGCGCTCCTCGCGCCGCTGGAGCTCGTCGTGCTGGACCAGCAGGTCACCCGCGAGCAGCTGCCGATCGAGCGGGTCGAGGCGGGCTGGGACGACCTGGTCCGACGGGTCGTCCGCGCCTGACGCCGGCTGTCCCGGCCGGCCCCCCCGCGACCTAGCGGTGCTGCCGCCTGAGGCCGAAGGTCAGCCCGTCGACCAGTGCGCCCCACGACGCCTCGATGACGTTGGCGCCGACCCCGACGGTCACCCACGACGACTCGCCGTCGGTGGTCTCGATGAGCACGCGGGTGATCGCGTCGGTGCCGTGGCCCTGGTCGAGGATGCGGACCTTGTAGTCGATGAGCTCGAACTTCGCGACCTCCGGGAACGCCTGGCCGATCGCCTCGCGCAGCGCGGCGTCGAGGGCGTTGACCGGGCCGTTGCCCTCGCCGGTGACGACGTACCGCACGCCCTCGGCGCGGAGCTTCACCGTCGCCTCCGAGACCGCCTCGCCGTCGGTGCGGGTCTCGGTGATGACCCGCCACGACTCCACGTCGAAGTACGCCGGCCGCGTCCCCTCGACCTCCTCGGCGAGCAGCAGCTCGAAGGAGGCGTCCGCGGCCTCGAAGGTGAACCCCCGCTGCTCGAGCTCCTTCACGCGGTCGGTCACGCGCGTGACGAGCTCGCGGTCGTCCGACAGGTCGTAGCCGAGCTCCTTGCCCTTCAGCTCGATCGAGGCCCGGCCGGCCATGTCGGAGACGAGCAGGCGCATGTCGTTGCCGACGACGACCGGGTCGAGGTGCTGGTAGAGGTCGGGGTCGACCTTGATCGCGCTGGCGTGGAGGCCGGCCTTGTGGGCGAACGCCGACGTGCCGACGTACGGCTGGCGCGAGGCCGGCGGGACGTTGGTGACCTCGGCGACGGCGTGGGCGATGCGGGTGGCCTCGCGCAGGAGGCCCTGGGGCAGGACGGCGCGGTCCAGCTTGAGCTCGAGGTTGGCCACGACGGTGACCAGGTCGGCGTTGCCGGTGCGCTCGCCGTAGCCGTTGATGCAGCCTTGCACGTGCGTCGCGCCCGCGGCGACCGCGGCGAGCGAGTTGGCGACCGCGCAGCCGCTGTCGTTGTGCGCGTGGATGCCGACGCGCGCGCCGGTGGTCTCGATGACGTCGAGGACCACGTCGGAGACCCAGTCGGGCAGCATGCCGCCGTTGGTGTCGCACAGCGCGACCACCTCGGCCCCGGCCTCGGCCGCGGTGCGCAGCACCTCGAGCGCGTAGGCCCGGTTGGCCTGGTAGCCGTCGAAGAAGTGCTCGGCGTCGAGGAAGACGGTCTGGCCCTCCTCGCGCAGGTGGGTGACGGTGTCGCGCACCATCGCGAGGTTCTCCTCCAGCGTGGTGCGGAGCGCGAGCTCGACGTGCCGGTCGTGCGACTTCGCGACGAGCGTGACGACGCCAGCGCCCGAGTCCCGCAGCGCGGCGACCAGCGGGTCGTCCGCGGCTCGTACGCCGGCCCGCCGGGTGGCGCCGAACGCCGCCAGCCTCGCGTGGGTGAGGTCCAGCTCCTCGCGGGCGCGGCGGAAGAACTCGGTGTCCTTGGGGTTCGCGCCCGGCCAGCCACCCTCGATGTAGCCCACGCCGAGCCCGTCGAGCTGCCGCGCGATGGACAGCTTGTCGGCGACGGAGAGGTTGAGCCCCTCCTGCTGCGCGCCGTCGCGCAGGGTGGTGTCGTAGACGTGGAACGCGCCGTGCAGGTCCATCGGAGGTCTCTCGGTCGGTGGTACGGGTGGGTGCGGATACGAAAAGACCTCCTGGGGTGCAGGAGGTCGGCGCGGCGGGGAGTCCCGTCGCGCTAGGCAATGATGATCGTGGTGGTG
>JAYSEC010000015.1:24861-28059 GCA_041914085.1 Nocardioides sp. | reverse complement strand
CCCTCGGGGAAGTGGCCGCACATGATCACCGAGTGGCTCCACACGTTGCGGGCCACGTTGGCGGTCAGGTTGGCGGTGAGCGTGGTGCGGGCGGAGCCGGTCGGCGCGGACAGCAGCGGGTGCAGGACGTAGTCGCGGAACGCGTTGCGTCCGGCACGGCGCGCGGTGGTGCGCAGCTCGGACCTGAGCTCGGGCGAGAACCCCTTCCCGCTGCGGAGCGTCTCACCGAGGTCGAGGTCGTACATCGCGATGCCGTACTCGAAGATCAGCGCGTTGACCAGGTTCCACAGCGGCTGGGCGAGGTGGCGCGGCTCCCACTCCTGCGCCTCGTCGACGCGGAGGATGCCGTAGCCGAGGTCGTTGTCCTTGCCGACCACGTTGGTGTTCACGTGGTGGCGGTCGTTGTGGGCGCGCTGCCACTGGTCGGGGGCCGAGGCGTGGTCCCAGTCCCAGGTGGAGGAGTGGATGCGCGGGTCCCGCATCCAGTCCCACTGGCCGTGCAGCACGTTGTGGCCGATCTCCATGTTGTCCAGGACCTTCGACAGCGTCAGCGAGGCGGTGCCCAGCCACCAGGCCACGCGGCTCCGGCTGCCCAGGAGCACCAGACGACCGCCGACCTCGAGGCAGCGCTGCACGGCGATGAGGCGCCGGATGTACGCCGCGTCGCGCGCCCCGCGCGTCGCGAGCACCTCCTCGCGCACCGCGTCCAGCCGCCGCCCGATCTCCTCGACCTCCTCGGCCGAGAGGTCCGCGTAGCCGCGTGGGCGGGTCGGGGCGGGGTCGCGCAGGAGGGCGGGCATCACCCTCTGTAGCCCGCGACCGCCCCGCCCATGCGTCGGACGCACGTCGGGGCCCGCACTTCGTCCGAAGGGGTGGGAGGGGTGGAGTGCGCCCCGGATCGGTGGGTACCGAGCGCCATGGCAGACGACACCCACACCCACGACCAGGACGCGGAGCCGCCCACCCCGGACGGCACCGAGCCGGACACCGAGCAGCTCCGTCCGGGCTCCGAGCCCGCGAGCGACCCGGACCCCGACCCCGACGCAGGAACCGACGCACACCAGGAGGACGCATGACGACCTACGGCAGCGACCCGAGCAGCACCACGGGTCTCGGCACGACAGGCACGAGCACGACCGGCACCGGAAGCACCAGCACCGGCGCCGGCACGACCTCGGGCGACACCAGCACCACCGACAAGGCCAAGGAGACCGCCTCGACGGCGGCCGACCAGGGCAAGCAGGTGGCCGGCACGGCCAAGGACGAGGCGCTGAACGTCGCAGGGACCGCGGCCCAGCAGGCCCGCAGCGTCATGGGCGACGCGAAGCAGCAGGTGACGAGCCAGCTGAGCGACCAGGCGACCACGGGCCGCGACCGCTTGTCGGAGACCCTCCGCACGCTGGGCGACGACCTGCAGTCGATGGCCGAGGGCCAGGGACCTGCGCAGGGCATGGCCACCGACCTCGCCCGCGAGGTCTCGGACCGCGTCCGTGCGCTCGGCAGCCACCTCGAGAACCGCGAGCCCACGCAGCTGCTCGACGACGCCCGCGACTTCGCGCGCCGGCGTCCCGGCACCTTCCTGCTGGGCGCGCTCGCCGCCGGCGTGGTCGCCGGACGGATGTTCCGGGCCACGGCGGACGGCGCGGCCGCGGCCTCGCTCGCCGAGTCCGGGGGCACGCCCGGCACGACGTACGGCACCACCGGCGTCGGCACCGGCCCGATGGCCACGGCCAGCGGGTCCGCCGCCCTGGCCGGCGAGCCGGGCCGCGCCTCGTTCACCGAGTCGAGCACCGACCGCCCCGGCACCACCGGGTACGACACCCCGGTGACACCGGCCACGACGACCATGCCGGCGAGCACCGACTCCACGTCGAGCGGTCTCCCCGGCCAGCAGACCCAGGACGCACCGTGACCGGGGCCCCGGGAGTGGACCCCGTGGTCGGCACGGCTCCGGCGGCACCCCCGCCCACCGGGGCCCACGCGGCCCGGCCGGGCGCCGCCGACGACCGGAGCCTCGGCGAGATCGTGGGCGACCTGAGCCACGACCTCACCACGCTCGTGAAGCAGGAGCTCGAGCTGGCCCGCACCGAGCTCAAGGAGGAAGCCGGCAAGGCCGGGAAGGGCGCCGGGATGCTCGGCGGGGCCGGTGTCTCCGGCCTGCTCGCGCTGATCCTGGGCTCGTTCGCCCTCGCCTACCTCCTGGACAACTGGATGCCCGTCGAGCTGGCGTTCCTGATCGTCACGATCCTGTGGGCGATCGTCGGTGCCGTGCTCGCCGCCAGGGGCCGCAAGGAGCTCAAGAACGCACACCCCGAGCTGCCGGAGACGCAGCAGACACTCAAGGAGGACGCAGCATGGGCCAGAGCACAGAAGAACTGAGGGCCGAGATCGAGCAGACGCGGCAGTCGATGACCGCCGACGTGGACGCCCTGCAGGACCGGGTCAGCCCGTCGGCCATCGTCGAGCGGCGCAAGGAGGCCGCACGCGGTCGCGTGCGCGGCATGCGCGACAAGGTGATGGGCACCGCCCACGGCCTCACGTCGTCCGCGTCCGGCACCGTCGGGTCCACCAGGGACTCGGCCTCCGGCGCCGTCGACTCCGTCAAGGGCACTGCCCACGACACCGTGAGCGGGGCGCAGGACAAGGTCCAGGGTGCTCCGCTGGCCGCCGGACTGGTCGCCTTCGGTGCGGGGATGATCGTCTCCGCGCTGATCCCCGCCTCGGAGAAGGAGGCCGTGGCAGCCGGCCACGTCGTCGACGCCGCCAAGGAGCACGGCCAGCCGGTCGTGGACCAGGCGAGGTCGGTGGCGCAGGACGTCGCCCAGGACCTCAAGGAGACGGCCACCGAGGCCGCCCAGGAGGTCAAGGACTCCGCGGCCCAGAGCGCCGAGAAGGTCAAGTCCGAGGGACAGTCGGGAGTGGACGAGGTCCGCTCGCAGACCCAGTCCTGACGGTCACCGCTGCGCCGGGTCGCCCAGGGGCGGCCCGGCGCAGTGCTGCGTCGTCAGGCGGGCGGCTCGAGGCTCACCACGTCACCCCGGCGCGGGGAGCGCAGCACCGCCGGCGTACCACTCGCCGCGAAGCGTTCGACGAAGTCCGAGAGGGGCGAGCGGAACACCGTGTAGTCGTCGTGGTGGACCGGTACGACGACGGAAGGTGCGCACCGCGCGACGAAGTCGACGCCCATCGGACCGTCCA
>JAYSEC010000015.1:23519-24761 GCA_041914085.1 Nocardioides sp. | reverse complement strand
CCAGCGAGTGCTCCTGCCAGGTCCGCAGGGCGTGGGTGGCGAAGCCCCACGAGTCGAGGCGGCGCACCGCGTGCGGGGTCGACAGCACGGGGGCGGAGCGGTCGAGGCGGTCCCGGCTGACCCGGTCGAAGTGGTCACCGTGCAGGTGCGAGAGCAGCACGGCGTCGAGCTGGGGCAGGTCCTCCGGCTCGACCGCTGGGTCGGTCAGCCGGCGCGAGGACAGACCCCATCCCAGGTACGCGCGCTGGCCGCGGTGCAGGAAGTTCGGGTCCGTCAGCAGCGTGAAGGAGCCGAGCGTCACGACCGTGGTGGCGGTGCCGATGAAGTGGAGCCTGTCGCCGGTGTCCATGCGCGTGGACGTCAGCGGGTCGCCGCGGCGCGGCTCCGCCGGGCCAGCGCCACGCCGAGGGCGATCATGCCGGCGCCGAGGACGAGGTGCAGCCAGTCGTCGGCGGTGTTGAGCGGGACGAAGTTGGCCTGCGACCGGTCGTCGACCACCAGGCCGTAGAGCCACAGCACGAGGTAGGTCGCGCCGCCGCCGACGAGGAAGGCGCGGGCGCTGGCCCGCGTCCGCGCCAGCACCATGCCGGCGACGCCGAACAGCAGGTGGACGACGTTGTGCAGGACCGACACCTGGAACAGGCCGAACAGCTCGGCGTGCGACTCGTGGCCGGCGCCCTCGAGCCCGTCGTACGGCGTGGTGATCCCGGGGATGAACCCCAGCACCCCGACGAGCAGGAAGGCGGTGCCCACCAGTGCGGCCGCGGCCTGGACCGGCGAGCCCTGGCGGGTCCTCGTCGTGCGGAGGTCGGTGTCCTCGGTCATCGCGGTGCTCCTCTCGCGGCGCCGAACGGCTCGGCGCCCCTGCCGGATCCGTACCCACCGGCCCCGACGGCACGCGTCGCGGGACGTACGCTCCACCCCTACAGCGGTAGTGCCCGGACGTGGCGCACGCCACGGTCTGGGAGCCCGGTTTCGGGGTACCGGTCCAGTCCCGTCGAGAGGAGCTCCACCGTGAACGCCGTCAGCAAGGCCGCCCGAGTCGTCGCCCACCCCGCCCGGACCGCAGGGTCCGTCGCCGGCCGGACGGTCGGCCTGACACTGGGTGCCGCCAAGGTCGGGGTGCGGACGACCGCACGCGTGGTCGGCTGGGCGGTCGAGCGGGCAGGAGGCCCGACCCCGCAGCGCCCCTCGTCGACCTTCCCGTCGACCTCCGTCACCGTGCCGCCGGCCCCTGTCCCC
>JAYSEC010000015.1:13296-23419 GCA_041914085.1 Nocardioides sp. | reverse complement strand
GTCGTACCCGCTGCCTATCCTCGAGGCATGCACCGCATCTTCACCACGAGCGTGGCCTCGGTCTACCCCCACTACGTCGCCAAGGCGGAGCGCAAGGGCCGCACGCAGGCGGAGGTGGACGAGGTCATCTCCTGGCTGACCGGCTTCGACGAGGCGACGCTGCGCTCCCACCTGGAGCAGGGGACGACCTTCGAGGACTTCTTCGCCGCGGCGAGCCTCAACCCGTCGGTCGACCAGATCACCGGATCGGTGTGCGGGGTGAAGGTGCAGGAGGTCGAGGATCCGCTGATGCGTCGCATCCGCTACCTCGACAAGCTCGTCGACGAGCTGGCCCAGGGCCGGCCGATGGAGAAGGTGCTGCGCTCCTGACCACGCCACGAGTGCCGGCCGAGCTCACCGAGCGCCTCCTCGACGTCCGCCGGATCTACCACGAGCGCGACATCGAGCGGTTCGCCCGTGCCCGCCAGGTGCTCGAGCGCTTCCCCGACGCCGAGCGCGTCGAGGTGCTCTCGCACCAGGCGATCCCCGGGCTGCACGGCAACGCCGGCGCGGTCGAGGACTGGGTGCGCAACAAGCGCGAGGTGCTGGTGCTGGGTGAGAAGAAGTCGCTGACCGCGCGCCGCAACGAGCGATCGAGCGACTGGATCGCCCCGTCCACCGCCAACGGCTGCGCGATGGCCTGCTCCTACTGCTACGTCCCCCGTCGCAAGGGCTATGCCAACCCGATCACCGTGTTCGCCAACATCGAGGCCGTCCTGGGCTATCTCGAGCGCCACGCCGGCCGTCAGGGCGTCAAGCCCGGCCCCAACCAGTGCGACCCCGTCGACTGGGTCTACGACATCGGCGAGAACAGCGACTGCTCGGCCGACGCGCTGGTCTCCGACAACGTGCGCGACCTGGTGGACCTCTTCGCCCGGCTCCCGAACGCCAAGGCCAGCTTCGCCACGAAGCTGGTCAACCGCGACCTGCTCACGTGGGACCCGCGCGGGGGCACCCGGGTCCGGTTCAGCCTCATGCCCGAGCGGCCGTCGCGGCTCGTCGACGTCCGCACCTCGAAGGTCGCCGACCGGATCGCCGCGATGGACGCCTTCGTCGAGGCCGGCTACGAGGTGCACGTGAACCTCAGCCCGGTGATCGTGCACGAGGGCTGGCTCGAGGAGTGGGCCGAGCTGCTCGAGCAGGTCGCCGACGGCACGAGCGCCCGCACCCGCGCCCAGCTCGCCGCGGAGATCATCTTCCTCACCCACAACCAGGACCTCCACGAGGTCAACCTGGGCTGGCACCCACGCGGTGAGGAGCTCCTGTGGCGGCCCGACCTGCAGCAGCCCAAGCGCAGCCAGAACGGCCAGCTCAACGTGCGCTACCGCACCGGCTGGAAGGGCCGCTGGGTGCAGCAGCTCACCGACCTGCTCGCCGAGAAGCTGCCGGAGTGCCGGGTGCGCTACGCGTTCTGAGTGCGGGGCGCTCAGCGCACCTCGAAGCGCACCGTCCGCACGGGGTTGTCGAACTCGGTCGTGCGCAGCGAGACCTGGGCCTGCCACTCCCCCGCCGTCGGGATGACCACGTCACCGGCGTAGGTCCCCGGCCCGAGGTTGGTCAGCGCGACCGCTCCCAGCTCGACGTCCGTCGTCGACAGGCTGATGCGGGGCGCCTCGTGGCCCTCGGCGGGGCGTCCCGCGTCGTCGGTCATCTCGATCGTCACGGTGGTCGGTCCCACCGTCGCCGGGTCCAGGGTGACCACCGCCGAGATCGCGTCGAGCCGGACCGTCTCCTCCGCCCTCCCGGCGTCGGTCGCGGACGCGGCGACCGCGACGTCGGGCTCCGGGCTCCGGTCCACGAGGAACCCGGTCACCAGCAGCACCACGACGAGGACGCCCGCCTCCGCGAGCGTCGTCCGCACGACGACCTCGGCCGCCACGTCGCGGCCCGGGCGCCGCGCGGCCCGCAGGCGTGGGAGCAGCGCGAACCTGTTCCAGGCCGCCAGCGCCACGGCGACCAGCACCGCCAGCACCTTGGCCAGGAGCAGCGCACCGTAGCCCGTGTCGAGCAGCGCGTCCCACGAGCCGGCGACGCGCCACGCACCGAAGGTGCCGGTGACGAGCAGGACCGCCAGCACGCCGGACGCCGCGGCCGAGAAGCGGCTCAGCGTCCTCGCGCCGGCGTCGTCGCGTGCGGCGAGGTCGCCCAGCACGAGACCGAGCGCGACCAGCCCGCCGCACCACACCGCTGCCGCCAGCAGGTGGAGCACGTCCACGGCGACGACGAGCACCTCCGGCGACGCGGCGCGCGTGTGACCGGTGAAGGCAGGCGCGGCGAGCGCGACGGCGCATCCGGCGAGCACCGGTGCGAATCGCCGACGCTCGGGCGGCGCTCCCGGCAGGAGGCCGGCGGCGAGCACGAGCCCGGTGACCACCGCGGCAGGTACGACGTACTCCGCGGGCGCGAGCGCGGACCACGTCGCGCCGTCCGCCCACCCCGAGGCGGGCAGGCCGAGCTGGTAGAGCGCCACCAGCGGGACCGCCGCGAGCCAGCCGACGGCGCCCGCCGCGGCCGCGTGGCGCGCGAGCGTGCGCAGGCGCCGGCGCGCCCCGTCCGCCTCGGGGCCGCGGGGCAGGAGGAGCACGGAGAAGCCCGCCACCCCCGTCGCCACGAGCAGCCCGACGTAGCCCAGCCAGCGCGCGAGGCTGAGCGGCAGCGGTGCCTCGGTCCCAGCGTCGGCGCTGGTCGTCGGCACGTCCACGACGTCGCTCCGCGCGCCGACCGAGAAGGTGAGCGACCCGCCGATCGGGTGGCCGTCGGCGGAGACGAGCCGCCAGACCACCACGAGCGTGCCCTCCCCCACCTCCTCCTCGAGGTCCACCAGCAGCTCGGCCTCGCGGACGGTCGCGGAGGAGGCGACCTCCTCCCCCGTCGCGTCGAAGACACGAATGCCCGCCGGGACACCGATCACCGACTCGTTGAAGGTGAAGGTGACGCGATCCGGCGCGGCGTCGAGGACGGCGCCCTCCGCCGGGTCCGTCCCGATGAGGGTCGCGTGGGCCGACGCCGGGGCCGCGGCTGCGAGCACCAGGACGAGCACGAGCGGCAGCAGGACGAGCCAGCCGACCGCCCGGCGCAGCACGTCGTGGCTCATGCGCGGCGGCGACGCAGGAGCAGGACGCCGCCGGTGACGAGGCAGCCGACGGCCAGCACCCCCGCGGCCCCGAGGGCCGTCGTGTGCTCGGAGCCGGCGGCCGCCGTCACCACGATGACCGGCGCCGGCATCTCCAGCGCCTCCCGGCTCGCCTCGTCGGCGGCCACCTCGGTCCAGGCGGCCTCACCCTCCTCGCAGCGCTGGACGACGGGGAACACGAGCGTGGCGCCGGGGTCGTCCGGGAGCCGCACGGAGAACTCGACCGCGTCCTCGGCGCCATCGGGCAGGGGCGCGTCGGTGCGGAAGGTGATCGCTCCGCCGGCCTGCTCCGCTCGCCACCTCCCGCTGCTGGCGGCCGACACCTCGGAGACCGCAGCGGGCAACCGGACGGCGACCTCGGTCGTGGCCGACCCCTCGCACCCGTGCGGCACGAGCATCCGCACCTCGGCCGTGTCCCCCGCCACCGTGGTGGAGGGCGTCAGCGTGACGTGCGCCGAGGCGGGCGCCGCACCGAGCAGCACCAGCGCGCCGGCGAGGACTCCGCACGCAGGCCTCCGCAGGCTCGGGCGACTGCGGTCCATGGGGAGCTCCGGCGGAAGGGGTGCGGGAATGGCGGGTGACCTCGCTCACACAACCAGCCTGTCGAACTGTTGTCAAGGATGTGAACTGAGCGTACGGTGATTCGCATCACCGAACCGAGGTCGTGCGTGTGAACGCGCTGAGCGGCCCACCCCGACGAAGGGACACCCACACCCATGCCCAACATCACCGTCGAGCTGCTGCGCGGGCGCACCCTCGAGCAGCGCCGCGAGTTCGCCAAGGCTGTCGCCGACAGCGCCGTGGAGATCCTCGGCGCCCGACGCCAGGACGTCCGCATGGTCTTCACCGAGATCACCGCCGACATCGTCGCCAACGGTGGCGTGCTCGCCAGCGAGGACGACAGCCGCGCCGGGGTGGTCGCCGCCCTCGCCGACGACTGAGCCGAGCCACTGGACCGCTGAACCACGACGAGGCCGGCAGCTCCGCGAGGAGCTGCCGGCCTCGTGCTGTGCCCGGCTAGCGGAACCGCACGGTGGTCCGCACCGAGGCCTGCTGCACCAGGTCGCTGCCCAGGTAGGTCGCGGTGAGGGTGGCCTGGTTGCCCGCGGGCACCTTCGGCAGCGTGAACACTGCCCGCCCGTCGGTCACGCCCGCGGTCAGGGTCGCCCCGCGGTCGATCGCGATCCGCACCTGTCCCGTCACCGGGACGCCGTGGTCGGTCGTGAGCGAGACCGTGATGACGCCCTTGCCGCCCTTGGCCTTGGCGGCGGTCACCTCGACCGTGGGCACCACCTTGTCCACCTGCACCCGCACCACCGACGTCGAGGCCCGGTGGTCGGCATCTCCGCCGTAGCGCAGGGTCAGGTCGTGGACCCCCGGCTGGAGCGACTTCGCGGCGAGCACGAGCGTCCCACGCCCGTCCGCGACCGTCGCCGTGGCCAGGACCTCGGTCCCCTTCCTCAGCTCGACCGACCCGGTCGCCGACGCCGGCGAGACCGCCACCGACACGGTGCCCGGTGTGCCGTAGGTGATGGGCAGCGCCACTCCCGCCACGGCCGTGACCGCGGGCGACTTCACGGTGATCGTCACCTGCGCGGGTGCGGACACGTCCTCGCCGTCGTCGGCGCGGTAGGTGAACACGTCCTTCCCGGAGAACCCGGCAGGCGCGGTGTAGGTGAAGGAGCCGTCCGCGGCGACCTCGACCTCCCCGTTGGCCGGCTGGGTGACCGCGGTGGCGGTCAGGACGTTGCCGTCGGCGTCGGTGTCGTTGGCCAGGACGCCGGGAGCCGGCAGGACCAACGGCTCGCCGCCCACGGCGTCGTACGCGTCGGCGGCCGCGACCGGCGCCACGTTGGTCGGCAGCTGCTCCTCCACCGTGATGGTCACCGTCGTCGCCGCCGACGACGCGGTGCCGTCGGTGGCCTTGTAGGTGAAGGTGTCGGTGCCCACGAACCCGGCGTCGGGGGTGTAGGTGAAGGAGCCGTTCGCCGCGAGGGAGACCTCGCCACCGGCGGGCTGGGTGACGCCGGTCGCGGTCAGGGTGTCCCCGTCCGCGTCGGTGTCGTTGGCCAGCACGCCGGGTGCGGCGATCACGAGCGGCTCGTCCTCCATGGTGCCGTAGGCGTCGGCCGCCCCGACCGGAGCCGCGTTGGCGTCGGCCTCGAAGAGCTCGAGGACGTCCGCGGCGCTCAGCTCGTAGCCGTAGAGCCGGAAGTCGTCGACCTGCTCGGTGGGACGCGGGTCGTTCCAGCTGCCGTTGCCGATGAAGTTGGCGGTGGTGCCGCCCTCACCGATGTCACCGATGCTGACCGGGATGTTGTCCCGGGTGCCGCCGTTCATGAGGACGCCGTTGAAGTAGATCTTGCCCGTGGTGCCGCCGCCGGTCGGCGACGGTCCGAGGGTGACCACGACGTGGGTCCACTGGTTGAGCGGCAGGTCGGTCGTGCCCGGCAGCTGGATGCGGTACTGCTCGCCGTTGTTCTTGCGCAGCGTGGCGGCGAAGCCCCGGGTGCCGTTCTCGGTCTCGGACTGGAGCAGGAGGAACTCGGTGGTGTCCTTGCCGATCTGGACGTGGGTGGTCCAGTTGGGCAGCGCCGTGGGTCGCACCCAGGTGGAGACCGTGGCCTCGGAGTCCATCCCGAACGTGAGGTCGTTCGGCAGCTGGACGTGCCCGGCACCGGGCAGGTTGACGCCGGGGCCGTACTTCGCGGAGCCCACCCAGCCGGCGTTGCCCTGGAGCACGGCGTTGCCGATGGCCGGGTCCGAGCCGGAGTTCACGGAGGTGGTGCCGGTGCCCTCGTCGAACTCGTAGTGGACGGGCACGCCCTCCCCGACCGGCGGCCGGGCGACGGTGTGCTGGACGGTCTCCGAGGAGTCCCGCCACCCGTTGCCGGCCAGGAAGCGCACCTCGACCTCGTGGGTGCGCGGGAGCAGCGTGACCTCGGGGAAGGTCACCGATCCGCCCGTGACCTCGACCGGCGAGCCCTCACGGGCGCCGTCGATCCACAGCTCCGCGACACCGGTCGGGTCCGCCCCGGACGAGTCCTCGACCGTCGCCGACACCGTGATGGGGGTGTCGAACGGCGACGGGGACTCCGGCGCGACGGACACGTCGACGGTGGTGTCCAGCGCGGTGCCGTCGGCGTACAGGCCGGCGACGTCGGCCCCGGACAGCGACGAGGTGTAGACGCGGACGTCGTCCATCCGGCCGTCGAAGGCCGGGTCCGGGTAGCCGTTGCGACCCAGCCAGTTGTTGGTCGTCGGACCGACGTCGGCCATGGTGATCGTCAGGTCGGTGCGCTCGGCGATCTTCTGGCCGTTGAGGTAGAGCGTGCCGACGGCTCCGTCACGGGTGAACGCGACGTGGTTCCACTGCCCGGCGACGACGTCCCGGGTCGGGACGGCGTAGACGCGCTCCTGGAGGTTGCTCCCCTTCTTCTTGAACGTCGCGGCCAGGCCGGTGCCGCCGGCGGCGGCGTCGGTCTGCATCTGGACCTGGAAGAAGCTGCCGGCGTCGCCGAGGCCGTCACCGATGTGGAACAGGTTGATCCAGTTGGCCTTCGTGTCGGGGCGGACCCAGAACGAGGTGGTGAACGCCGACTCGCCCTGCAGCAGGTTGTCCGGCAGGTCGACGGTGTTGGCGTTGCTCCCGCCCGGGAGGTCGAGGGCGCCACCCACGACGCCACTGGCGCTCCAGCCGGTGGAGCCGGTGAGCGTGGCCGCGCCGACCGTGGAGTCGGTGCCGGTGTTGGCGGCCGACGTGCCGGTCTGCTCCTCGAACTCGTAGTGGACGGGCACGTCGGAGGTCCCGGCCGCGGTGGCGACGACGACGAGGTCGTCGAGGACCACGTTCGCGGGGCCGCCGCCCCCGGTGATGGTCAGGGGCATCCGCCGCGCATCGGCGGTGAAGGTGCCCGTGTAGGTGCCGAAGGCGCTCTGCGACGACAGGTCGGTGCCGGCCGACAGGGTGGCCGACAGGCCCCCGACCGACAGCCTGGCCGTGCCGGGCGCGGTGCCGGCGGAACGGCTGTCACGGGCGTAGCGGATCGAGAGGCGGTACTCCCGCCCGACGTCGAGACCCTGGAGGGTCCTGGTCAGGTCGCCCGCGGCGCCCACCGCGAGGTGGTAGCCGGTGAGCCCGAGGCCGCCCATGCTCGGCTGCGCCGCGCGGATGAGCTGCACCTGCGAGTCGACCTCCCACGGGGACATCCGGCCGTTGCCCGGCGCCACGTCGAAGCTGGCCGGCACGTTGTTGGACTGCCAGCCGACCGGCAGCCGCGGGTACTCGAACTGGTCGACCACCTTCGGTGCGGGCGAGTCCATCCGCACGGCCGGGTCGACCTGCACGATGTCGGCGACGGAGGGGGTGCCGTCCTCGTCCCACAGGAACACCATGTAGGCGCCGGGAGGCGCGAGGTTGGCGTTGGCGGGCGTCGTGATGGTGACGGTGCCGTCGGACTGGGTGAAGGACAGGTCCTGGAAGTTCTGGTCGTTGTTGAACCCGTGCGTCACCGAGCCGTTGCGGACGAGCGTGACCCGCTCGATCGGGCTGTCGGAGGTCACCGCGAACGTGCCGTCGTAGCCGATCTTCTTCGGGGCGCCGGTGATCACCGGGCGCTCGGCCGGCTCGTCGCCGTCGAAGAGGTACGCCGGCGAGTAGAGCTCGACGTCGGTGTAGTTGCGCGGGCCGGGCGTGCCGCCGCCACCCACCATGATCCGGCCGTCCGGCAGCAGCAGGGCCACCGAGTGGTAGAGCCGGGCGTGCTCGTGGGGCACCTCCACCACGGTCCACTGACCGGTGTCGGGGTTCCAGATCTCGGCGTTGGTGACGTAGCCGCCGTTGCCGTTGTTCTCGCGCGAGCCGCCGGTCACGATGACGTTGCCGTCGGGCATGACGGTGGAGGTCGGCCAGTGCCGGGCGTACTTCATCGGCTGCGTCGCGGTGACCACCGGGTCGGCGGTGCCGCCCGAGATGTCGACCGTGATGCCGGCGCGGGCGCCGGCGCCGCCGCCACCGTTGGACCAGGTGCCGCCGCCGACCTGCAGGATCTTGCCGGGGCGGTACATCGTGGCGGTCGAGGTGGCACCGACCGGGTTGCCGAGCGCGCCCTGGTTGCCGGTGCCTGCGCCAAGGGTGCCGCGCAGCGTGATCGCGCCGTCACCCGAGGGGTCGAGCTCGAACATCTGGGTGCCCGAGATGTTGAAGATGTTGCCGTTGGTCGGGGCGATGAAGGCGCGCGGGTACCACCAGCGGTTCTCGTCGGGCTGGCCGTTCTGCCCGTCGCCGTACGCCGCTGCGCTGGTCGCGCCGGTCAGCAGCTTCCACGAGCTGCCCTGCCCGGGCGTGTAGATCTCCGGGGTCAGCACGCCGGGTCCGCCCGGGCCGCCCTTGAGCGCGCCGCCCTGCACGACGACGGAGCCGTCGGGCGTGGTGGTGCCGGTGGGGTACCAGCGCGGGAAGTTCATCGGGGCCTCGTTGCGCAGGCCCGAGTTGGTGGAGTAGCTGGTGACGCCGATGGCCGAGTCGTTGGGGGCGTTGCCGCCGAGGCCGTCGTCACCGCCGACCGTCATCGTCGAGCGCCGGTGCGGCATCTGCACCTGCATCGAGCAGAACAGGTCGGTGTAGGTGGCGTTGGGGATGACGCCCGACACGACGTTGCCGACCGTCCGCACGACCGAGGGGTCCCAGACGTCGATCTCCATCTGGCCGCCCTGCGTCACGCAGTCGTTGCCGCCCCAGTTGTACGGGTTCTGGTCGGTGCAGCCCGACGACACCGAGCCGAAGGACTGGACCTTGCCGTCGGAGGTGAGGGCCGCGTTGATCGGGACCAGGGGCCACGGCGTGACGCCGCCCCACGAGCCCTGCTCGTCCTTGGCCGGCGGCGAGCAGTCGGCCGGGAGCAGGCCGGAGGAGAAGGCGATGCCGTTGCGCAGCTGGGCGCGCACGAAGTCGTCGGCCTGGTTGTCGCCTGCGTTGCCGCCGTCGTCGGCCGCGGTGTAGGCCGACGCGTGGTGGCCCAGCGAGGAGTACCACGAGCGGCCCTCGTCGATGTCCTGGCACCACGTCACGGGGTGGGTGGTGCCTTCCTCGCCCACCTCGGTGCC
This sequence comes from Nocardioides sp., assembly GCA_041914085.1. GTDB lineage: Bacteria > Actinomycetota > Actinomycetes > Propionibacteriales > Nocardioidaceae > Nocardioides. The sequence continues at coordinate 14,142 of JAYSEC010000015.1, read as the reverse complement.
GGCGGGGAAGGACGACTCGTCGACCGTCACGAGCGTGCGCACGTCCTGGGAGGGGTTGACGTCCCACTCGTACCACTCGTCGGTGTACGACAGCGGCGACGCGAGGCCCGCGGTCAGCGGGTGCGAGGCGTCGCTGACGGTGACCGTGCCGCGCTGCCCGCCTGCGGGCTCGGGGTGGCCGGTGGCGGCCGCGCCCACGAGGCGGCGGTAGAACGGGTTCACGTCGTGCTCGGTCTGGTCGGGCGACCAGGCGGTGTAGTGGATGCCGACGAAGCCGCCGCCACCCCGGATGTAGGCCTCCAGCGCCGCCCGCTGCTCGGTGTTGAAGAGCACGCCGGCGGTGTGGGCGAAGACCAGGACGTCCTTGGTGGCCAGGTTCTCCGGGGTGAACGCGGTCGCGCTGGTGGTCTCCTGGATCTCGGCGACCGCGCGGGACGGGTCGCCGGTGCCGTCGTCGAGGCCGTGCTCGGCGGCGAGCGAGTTGGACAGCTCGCGCACCGCGGCACGGGTGTTGGCGACCGATCCGTGCACCCCGTCGCCGCTGGAGAACAGCAGCACCCGCAGGACGTCGTCGTCGGCGGGCGCCGCGGCGGCGGGGGTGGAGGAGGCCACGGAGAGTGGGGCGGCGATCGCGAGGGCGACCGAGGTGGCCACGAGGTGGGTCGCGGCGCGGTGGAGGCGTCCGGTGCGGCGCCGTCGTACGGACAGAAGAGACATCGACGTTTCCCTAGGGCTCGGCGGGGCGGAGCTCGGCGGGCGACGGGTGCGGTCAGCGCTCACGGAGACGAGTCCGAACGTATGACGCAGGTCACACAGAGTCAAGAACTCTGTCCAGAATCGTGAACT
>JAYSEC010000015.1:5152-13196 GCA_041914085.1 Nocardioides sp. | reverse complement strand
CCTCAGCGACGCACGCGTGCGCTTCCGCCACCGGCGAGCGCCCGCACCTCCGCGGCCGTCGCCATGGAGGTGTCGCCGGGCGTCGTCATGGCCAGCGCGCCGTGGGCGGCGCCGAGCTCGAGGCACTGCTGGAGGGGCTCGCCCTCGAGCAGGCCGTAGACGAGCCCGGAGGCGAAGCCGTCGCCGCCCCCGACCCGGTCGTAGATGCCGAGGTGCTCGCGCGGGGTCGAGGCCAGCACACCCGTCTCCGGCGACCACGCGATGGCCTGCCAGTCGTTGTCGCTGGCGGTGTGCACCGTGCGCAGGGTCGTGGCGATGACCTGGAGCCACGGCATCTTCTCCGCGACCGTGCCGACCATCGTCTCGAAGCTGTCCATCGGCAGCGTGCTGAGGTGCTCGTCGACGTGCGCGACCTCGAAGCCCAGGGCGGCGGTGAAGTCCTCCTCGTTCCCGATCATCACGTCCACGTGCTCGGCGAGCCTCGTGTTGACGTCGCGGGCGCGCTCGGTGCCGCCGATGCCGGCCCACAGGCTGGGCCGGTAGTTGAGGTCGAACGAGACCACCGTGCCGTGCTCCTGCGCGGAGGCCATCGCCTCCTCGGCCACGGCGGCGGCGTTCTCGGACAGCGCGGCGTAGATGCCGCCCGTGTGCAGCCAGCGCACGCCGCGCCGGCCGAACAGGTCGTCCCAGTCGACGGTGCCCGGCTCCATCTGGGCGATGGCGGTGTTGGCCCGGTCGGAGACCCCGACCGCGCCCCGCACGCCGAAGCCGCGCTCGGTGAAGTTGAGGCCGTTGCGCACGGTGCGGCCGATGCCGTCGTAGCTCTCCCAGCGGATCAGCGAGGTGTCCACGCCTCCCTGCATCACCAGGTTCTCGACGAGGTGGCCGACCTCGTTGTCGGCGAGCGCGGTGACGACGCCGGCGCGGAGGCCGAAGACCTTCCGCATCCCCCGGGCGACGTTGTACTCACCGCCGCCCTCCCAGGCCTCGAACCGGCGGGCGGTGCGGATCCGCCCCTCCCCCGGGTCGAGGCGGAGCATCACCTCCCCGAGCGCGACGATGTCGAGCTCGCACTCCTCGGGGGGACGGGTCTGGATGGTCATGCGGTGGCTCCTTGCAGCGAGTCGTAGAGGGCGGTGGAGGCGGCGCAGCGCCGGGCGACCTCGTCCCAGCGGGATCCCGCGAGGAGGTCCCCCGCCACCATCCAGCTGCCGCCGACGGCGGCGACGGACGGGTGCGCGAGGTAGGCCGGGGCGGTGTCGACGGTGATCCCGCCGGTCGGCACGAACCGCACCTGCGGGAAGGCGGCGGCGAGGGCCTTGATCGTGGGCAGCCCTCCGCTGGCCTCGGCGGGGAAGAACTTCACCGTGTCGAGCCCGAGGTCGAGGGCCTGCATCACCTCGGTGGCGGTGCTGACGCCCGGGACGACCGGCACGCCGGCGTCCTGGCAGCGGCGTACGACGGCCGCGCTGAGGCCCGGCGACACGACGAACCGTGCTCCCGCCTCGACCGCCTCGTCGACCTGGCGGTCGGTGAGGACGGTGCCGGCACCGACGACCAGGTCGTCGTTGGCGGCCAGGCGCCGCAGGACCGCCGCCGCCTGCGGCGTGCGGAACGTCGCCTCCGCGACGGGCAGTCCGCCCTCGACGAGGGCGGCGCCCAGCGCGTCGGCTCCGGCCGGATCGTCCAGGACGACCACCGGGACGATCCGGTGGCCGCCGAGGACGTCGGTGGGACTCGCGCTCACCGGAGCTCGGCGATGACGGTCTTGAGCTCGGTGTAGTCGTCGAGCCCGAAGGAACCGAGCTCGCGACCCCAGCCGGACTGCTTGAAGCCGCCACGGGGCAGCGTCACGTCGTCGGCGTGCCAGGTGTTGAGCCACACCGTGCCGGCGCGCAGCTTGCTGCCGACGCGGTGGGCGGTGCCGAGGTCCTTGGACCAGACGCCGGCGGCGAGGCCGTACACCGTGTTGTTGGCGGCTGCGACGACCTCGTCCTCGGTGTCGAACGGGATGGCGGTGATCACCGGTCCGAAGATCTCGTCGGTCTGCACCGCCATGTCCTCGGTGACGTCGGTGATGAGCGTCGGCGAGAAGAAGTAGCCCTTCTCGGCGGCGCGGTCGGGGCTGCCCGCCACGATGCTGGCGCCGTCGTCGACGGCGCCACGGACGTAGCCCATCACCTTCTCGTGCTGCTCCTGCGAGACGAGCGGGCCCATCGTGGTGGCGGGGTCGAAGGCGTCGCCGACCCTGACCGCCCTGGCGGCGGCCGCGACGCCCGCGATGACCTCGTCGAAGACGTCGCGCTGGACGTAGAGGCGCGAGCCGTTGACGCAGCACTGGCCCTCGTTGAAGTAGCCGGCCAGTGCCGCACCGGCGATCGCGGCCTCGAGGTCGGCGTCGTTGAAGATGATGTTGGGGGCCTTGCCGCCGAGCTCCAGCGAGACCTTCTTCAGGTTCTTCGAGGCGCCGGCCGCGATCTTCTTGCCGACCTCGGTGGAGCCGGTGAAGGCGACCTTGTCGACGTCGTGGTGGTCGACCAGCGCGGCGCCGGCGTCGCCGAAGCCCGGCAGGATGTTGACGACACCGGCCGGCACGCCGGCCTCGAGCAGCAGCTGGCCGAGGTAGAGCGCGGTCAGCGGGGTCTGCTCGGCGGGCTTGAGGACGACGGTGTTGCCGGCGGTGATCGACGGGATGATCTTGAACGCGGCCATGGTCAGCGGGAAGTTCCACGGCACGATGCCGGCGACGACGCCGATGGCCTCGCGCCGCGTGTAGGCGTGGAACTCGCGACCGGGCACCGACATCGGGATCGTGGTGCCCTCCATCTTGGTGGCCCACCCGGCGAAGTAGCGGAACAGCTCGGCGGCCACCCCGACGTCACCGCGGGCGGACGCCAGGCTCTTGCCGTTGTCGAGCGACTCGAGCTGGGCGAACTCCTCGGCGCGCTCGTCGATCAGGTCGCCGACGCGCCACAGGAGGTGCGAGCGATCGCGGGGGCTCATCCGCGACCACGGCGACCCGGCCTCGAACGCGTTGCGGGCCGCGACGACGGCGCGGTCGGCGTCCACGGCGGACGCCTGGGCGACCTCGACGAGGACCTCCTCGGTCGCGGGGTTGACGGTGGCGAACGTCTGGCCGTCCTTGGCGTCGACCCACTCGCCGTCGATCAGCAGCTGACGGGGCGAGGAGATGAACGAGGAGACGGCGGGCAGGAGCTGGGACTCGGTGGACATGGGAAGCCTTCCGGGGTGCGGGTGCTGGGGATCAGTGGTGGAGAGGTCTGGTCGGCCGCGACTACTTGATGATCGCCACCTTCGATCGGTCGAGGGTGAGCGCGACGGCGGCGACGATGATCGCGCCGTAGAGGATCTGCTCCCACGCCGACGGGACGCCGACGATCGGCAGGCCGACGCGCAGCAGCGTGACGACGAGCGCACCGGCGAGGCTGCGCCAGAGCGAGCCGTGACCGCCCGTGATCGCCGTACCGCCGACCACGATGGCCGCGACGGCCGGCAGCAGCAGGTTGTCGGCCATGGTCGGGCTGCCGCTGAAGTTGCGGGAGGCGAGCATGACCGCGGCGAGGCCGGCGCAGGCGCCGGAGACGGTGAACGCGGCGACCTTGACCCGGTCGACCGGGGTGCCGGCGAGCCGGGCGGCGGACTCGGAGTAGCCGGTGGCGCGCACGAAGCTCTCCAGCGGGGTGAGCTTGATGACCAGCGAGACCACCGCGACGACGAGGACGGCGACGAAGAACGACATCGGGACGTAGCCGGCGACGTAGAGGTCGAGCCACTTCGTGGCGTCACGGTCGACCACCCGGATCGGGCCGGCGTCGGAGATGACGAGGGCGACGGCGGAGAAGATGCTCATGCCACCGAGCGTCACGACGAAGGACGGGATCCGCAGCAGCACGTGGGCGATGCCCTGGACCGCCCCGATGGCACCGGCGGCCGCCACCACGGCGAGCAGGGTCAGCCCGCCGAGGTCGGGCAGCCACATCGCGAAGAGCACCGTCGAGAGCGAGCACAGGGCGGCGATCGAGAGGTCGATCCCGCCGCAGAGCACGACGAGGGTCGCCCCGGCGGCGAGCACGACCAGCGGCGCGGACGTGCGGACCGCGGCCGTGAGGCTGCGCTGGGTCAGGAAGTCCGGGTCAGCGACGGTCAGCGCCGCGAGCAGCGCGACGAGGGCGATGACCGGCATGAACGACGTCACCCGCTGGCCGACGGTGGGACCGCCCCGGACGATCGCGGGCTCGGCGGCCGGGTTCGACGCCGGCTCGGTGATGACGGGGGTGGTCATCAGACCATCTCCTTGACCAGGTCGAGCGGGGTCGGCTTGGCGCCCGAGGGGCAGCCCACCTCCGCGGTGGCCCGGCCGTCGTTCATCACGACGATCCGGTCGGACATGCCGATGGCCTCCTCGAGGCTGTCGGCCAGGAGCACGGTGGCCACGCCGCTGTTGGCGAGCTCGCGCATCAGGCGGTAGACCTCCGAGCGCGCGCCGATGTCGAGGCCGCGGGTGGGGTGGTCGAGCAGCAGCAGCCGGATGTCGCCGCCCACCAGCCAGCGGGCCAGCACGACCTTCTGCTGGTTGCCACCGGACAGGCGCCCGATCTGGGTGCCGCGGTGCGGGGTGCGGATGGAGAGGCGCTCGATCCACCGGTCGACCAGGCTCGCCTGCTTCTGCGGCACCACCAGCGGGCCGGCGCAGCGCGCCTTCTGCTTGGTCAGCGTCATGTTGTCGGCGACCGACATCGGCCCGACCATGCCCTCGATCTTGCGCTCCGCGGGGACGTACCCGATCCCGGAGGCGACCGCGGCGCGGGTGCCGGACAGGGTGAGGCGCTCGCCGTCGAGGGTGACCTCCCCGGCGAGGGTGGGCTCGGCGCCGAACAGCGCACGGCACACGTCCTCGCGGCCGGAGCCGTGGACGCCGACGATCCCGACGATCTCCCCCGCCCGCACCTCGAGGTCGACGTCGCGGAAGGTCCGCCCGGACAGCCCCGACACGACCAGGCGCGGCGGTGCCGGCTCGTCACCGCGCACGGCGAGACCGTCGTGGTAGTGGTCGTCGGACCCGGTCGAGCCGATCATCATCCGGTGCAGGTCGGTGGGGGCGGCGCCCGCGGTGGGCACCTCGCCGACCGACGTCCCGCCGCGCAGCACGCTGACGCGGTCGCACACGTCGAGGACCTCGTCGAGGCGGTGCGAGACGAAGACGACGGACGCGAACTCGCGCAGCCGGCGCACCTGGGTGAAGAGGGTCTCGATCTCCTTCGACTCCAGCACGGAGGTGGGCTCGTCGAGGATGATCACCGGCGGGTGGGAGGTGCGCTCCTCGATGCGGAGCACCTTGGCGATCTCGACCATCTGCCGCTCGGCGAAGGTCAGCGAGTCGGTGCGGGCGAGCGGGTCGATGTGGGAGCCGATCTTGTCGAGCTGCTCCTGGGCGAGCCGGCGCATGGTGTCCCAGCGGTAGACGCCCCGCCGCACTCCCGGTCCCTCGCTGCCCAGGACGATGTTCTCGGCCGCCGTGAGGTTGGGCACGAGCGACTGCTCCTGGAAGACCATGCCGATGCCGTGGTCGGCCGCGTCGACGACGCTCCTGAGCCGCACCTTCTGGCCCCGGACCCAGATCTCGCCGGAGTCCGGCCGGACCAGGCCGACCAGCGCCTTGAGCAGGGTGGACTTGCCGGCGCCGTTCTCGCCGGCGAGGCCGAGCACCTCGTTCTGGTGGACGACCAGGTCGACACCGTCGAGCGCCTTGACGCCCGGGTAGTGCTTGACCAGCCCGCGCACCTCGAGGGCCGGCACGGGTCCCCGCGCGGAGGTCTCGGGGGCCGCCTGGAGGTTCGTGGTCACTTCGTCACCTGGTTCCTACGACGCTGGGGGATGACCGCGGCCGAGACGGCCGCGACGACGATGAGTCCCTGGACACCGCCCTGCCAGTAGGGGCTGACGCCGACCTGGACGAGGCCGTTGGTGAGGACCGTGACCAGCAGGACGCCGACCGCGGAGTGGAGCACTCCCCCGCGCCCGCCGGTGAGCAGGGTGCCGCCGACGACGGCGGCGGTGATGGCCGCGAAGTCGTAGCCCTTGCCCGCCTGGACGAGGCCGGCGCTGAGCTGGCTGGTCACCATCACGCCCGCCAGCGCGTAGAAGGCACCGGCGAGGGTGAACACGGCGACCTTGTAGGGCGCGACCTTCACGCCGGACAGCGCGAGCACCTCCTCGGCCCCGCCGATGGCGTACGCGTAGCGGCCCAGGCGCGAGTAGCGCTGGATGAGCCAGCCGACGAGCACGCACCCCACGGCGATCCACGTCAGGTAGGCCAGGCCGAGGAAGCGGTCGACCGCCCAGCCGTGGAGCATCTCGTCGGAGATGTTGGGCTGCACGCCGGCGAACATCAGCGTCGCGACGCCGAGCCCGACCGCGGAGACGCCGAGCGTGGTCATGAAGGACGGCACCTTGAGGCTGACCAGGGCCAGCCCGCTCAGGCAGCCGAGACCGGCACCGAGCAGGACGGCCACCAGGACGCCGAGCAGCCCCCAGTCGTTGTCGTTCCTGTTGTTGGCGACGAGGAGGGCCACCGCGATGGCGGAGGCGCCCATCACCCCGGGGACCGAGAGGTCGATCGACCCCATCATCAGCACGAAGGTGATGCCGCAGGTCACGACGGCGAGGACCGCCGCCGCGTCCATGATGTTCTGCACGTTGCCGACCGTGCGGAAGTCCGAGCTCAGCACCGCGAAGATGCCGAAGATGACGACCAGGGCGACCGGCGGACCAGCGTCTCGGAGCGACACCCCCCGCCGAGGCCGGGGGCGTGGCGCGATCACTGCCTCGGTGTCGGCCTGGGCGGGGGATGTCATGGTCACGAAATCGCGCCCTGCGAGCGGCTGAAGACGTTGTCGCACGCGAAGTCGGACTCGTCGACCTCGGGAGCGGTGAACTCGGCGACGTTGTCCCCGGTGATGAGGAACTGCTCGGCGAACCAGGCGCGGTCCTCGTCGGCGATGTCGTCGACGGAGAGCTCCCCGGTGGCCACGCAGTAGCCGATGGCGAGGCCGATGCCGCCCTGCCACGGGCCGTCGGAGGAGACGGTCGCGGTCATCGTGCCGTCCTCGATGGCGGTCAGCGCGTCGGGCACGGCGTCGATGCCGACGACCGCCACGTCGTCGCGCCCGGCCTGCTCGAGCGCGGCGAGCGCGCCGAGCGCCATGTCGTCGTTGGCGGCCCAGATGCCCTTGATCTTGTCACCGTGCTTGGTGAGCAGCGTCTTGGTGACGGCGAGCGCCTCGTCGCGGGAGAAGTTGGCGGTCTGGTCGTCGAGCAGCTCGACGTCCGGGTTCGCCTCCAGCGAGGCCTCGAGGCCGGCGAAGCGGTCCTTCGCGGCACCGGTGTCCAGGATGCCCTGCAGGGCGATGATGCCGCCCGAGCCGCCGATGGCCTCCGCGAGCGCGTCGCCGATCTGCTGGCCGGACTCGACGCCGTTGTAGGTGATGTGGCTCAGCCACTGGTCGTACTCGGTGACCTCGACGTCGGCCGGCTTGTTCCACTGGGTGACGAGGTAGGCGCCGGCGTCCTGGGCGCCCTCGACGATCGGGAGGGTGTCGGAGTCGCCGTTGGGCAGGATGTTCATGACGAGGCACTCGGTGTCGCCGGCGAGCAGCTGGGTGATCTGCTCCTGCTGCTTGGTCGAGTCGCCGTCGTAGGTCAGGCGCTGCTGCTCGAGGCCGACCTGCTCGGCGAAGGCGTCGCCGCCGTCGAGCCAGGAGGCCTCGTAGGGGTTGGACTCGTTGCGCACCTGGCCCACGAGGACGACGTCCTCGGGGGCGCAGCCGCCGGCCTCGGCACCGCCGCCGGTCCCGCCGGCCTCCTCACTGCAGCCCGCGAGGGCAGCAGCGGCCAGGGTCAGGCCGATGACGGCTGCAGTGGGTCGGGAGATGGACTTCATGGTCGATCCTCATTCTGTTCGGTGCCGGGGTCCGGCGGTGGGACTGACGGGTTCTGGTGGTGCGCCCCGAGTGGTGTGGAGGTG
>JAYSEC010000015.1:0-5052 GCA_041914085.1 Nocardioides sp. | reverse complement strand
GGTTCAGCGGGCCATCCAGCCGCCGTCGACGACCAGCACGTGGCCGTTGACGTAGTCGGCGGCCGGGGAGCTGAGGAAGACGGCCGCGCCCGCGATGTCCTCGGCGTCGCCCCAGCGGCCGGCCGGGATGCGCTCGAGGATCGACCGCGAGCGGTCGGCGTCCTCGCGGAGGGCGGTGGTGTTGTCGGTGGCGATGTAGCCGGGCGCGATCGCGTTGACCTGGACGCCGCGGGGGCCCCACTCGTTGGCCAGGGCCTTGGTCACGCCCGCGACGGCGTGCTTGCTGGCGGCGTACGACGCCACGCGGATGCCGCCCTGGAAGGACAGCAGGCTGGCGATGCTGACGATCTTGCCGTGCCCGCGCTCGACCATGGGTCGGCCCAGCTGCTGGCACAGGACGAACAGGCCGGTGAGGTTCACGTCGAGCACGCGCTGCCAGTCGGCGAGATCCACCTCGACGGCGTCGCAGCGGTCGATGATCCCGGCGTTGTTCACCACGACGTCGATGCGGCGGGAGGCGGCGAGCTCGGCGCCCACCCGCGCGACGGCGTCGTGGTCGCCGAGGTCGAGGTCGACGACGTCGGCCTTCCCACCCGCCGCGAGCACGGCCTGGCGGGTGTCGTCGCTGCTGCCGGGCCGGCCGAGCAGGACGAGGTCGGCACCGGCGCGTGCGAGGCCGAGCGCGACCGCCCGTCCGATGCCGCGCCCGGCACCGGTCACCGCCGCGCACCTGCCGTGCAGGTCGAACGGCGACCGGACGCGGCCGGGGGCGTCGTCGTGGGACGCGTCGATCACAGGTCCTCCACGGCGACGGCGCTGAGGTCGGTGTAGCAGTTGTTCTCGCCGGCCATCGCCCAGATGAAGGCGTACGACCCGGTGCCGGCACCGGCGTGGATCGACCACGGCGGGGAGATCACGGCCTCGCGGTTGCGCAGGACGAGGTGCCGGGTGTGACCGGGCTGGCCCATGAAGTGGAAGACGCGGTCCTCCTCGGCGAGGTCGACGTAGCAGTAGATCTCCGTGCGACGGTCGTGCAGGTGCGGCGGGAAGGTGTTCCACACCGAGCCGTCGGCGATGACGGTGACGCCGAACTGGAGGACGGAGGTCTCGACGTCCTGGCCCCAGACGTAGCGGAAGAGGTTGCGCTCGTTGGCGGCCTCGGCCGAGCCGAGTGCCACCGGCTCGACGTCGCGGTGGATCAGCGCCGTGGTGGGGTACGTCGCGTGGGCGGGCGCGGAGACCCAGTAGAAGGCCGCCTCCGCCCCGGCGAAGGCGACGTCGCTCCCCCGGCCGACGAACAGGCCGTCGAGGTGGTCGAGCTCGAACTTCTCGCCGTCGACGAGGACGTGGCCGGCACCACCGACGTTGACCACGCCGAGCTCGCGGCGCTCGAGGTGCTGCTCGCCGCCGAGCACGTCGGTGTAGGCGGGGAGGTCGAGCTGGCCGGTGCCGGGCACCGCACCGCCGACGACCATCCGGTCGTCGTGGGTGTAGGTCGCGCGCACCTCGCCCTCCACGAAGAGGTCCGGGACGAGGAAGTTCTCGCGCAGGTCCGCCGTGGTGGCCGTCTCCGCACTCGTCGGCGACGTCGAATATCGAACCTGGATCACGCGGGCACCCCTCGGTCTATGTGAACTGCGTTCGTCTATGTGAACTGAGTTCGAGACTATACGTGACGCGCATCACTGGTCAAGGGGTCGAAATCTGTCCATGTATGCGAACTGGCGCTACGCTTATCGTGATCTCGGGGGCCACCTCCCCGCGCCCCCGCAGTCCACGAGGAGAGTCGCCATGACGCAGCAGGCAGCACTGACCAAGGAGGCCGTCGGCCCCAGCGCCGCCGGACCGGTCAAGTCCGCCGCGCGTGCGCTCGACCTCCTCGACGAGATCGCGGCCAACGGGCCCGGCACCCAGCTCCAGCTCTCCACGCGCCTCCACATCCCCAAGAGCAGCCTGCACGCGCTGCTGCGCACGATGACCGACCGCGGGTGGCTCCAGACCGACCCGACCGGCAGCGTCTACCAGCTCGGCATCCACTCGCTGGTCGTCAGCTCCGCCTACCTCGACGGCGACCCCGTGCTCGCCCGGGCGCAGTCCGTCCTCGACGAGGTCGCCTCGGCCACCGAGGAGACCGTGCACCTCGGGCGCCTCGACGGTGCCGACGTCATCTACACCGCCAAGCGGGAGTCGATGCACCCGCTGCGCATGCACTCTGCCGTCGGCCGCCGCCTGCCCGCCTACGCGACGTCGCTCGGGCGCGCGCTGCTCGCCGAGATGCCGCCCGAGGCCCGCCGCGACCTCGTCCCCGAGTCGATCAGCGCGATCACGCCCAACACCACCACCGACAAGGAGGCCGTGCTCGAGATCATCGACCGCGCGGCCTACCAGGGCTACGCGACCGAGAGCGAGGAGTCGTGCATGGGCGTGCGCTGCTTCGGCGTCGCGCTCCCCTTCAGCCACCAGGCCGTCGACGCGCTCAGCGTCGCGGTGCCGATCAGCCGCCTCGACAACGGTCGCGAGGACCTCATCATCGAGACGCTGCTCAGCGTGAAGGCCCGCCTGGCCGCCGTCCACGGCAACAGCCTGGTGCGCTGACGCCCCGTCCCCTCCTCAGTGGGCCAGGCGCTCCAGGACCGCCCGCAGCGGCGGCCAGCTGTCGCGGCCGCGGCGGGTGACGGCGTACGCCCGGAGGAACAGCGAGGGCTGCCGGAGCCGTACGACGCTGACGCCGCGCCGTGACGCGCGTCCGCGCGGCAGCAGCCCCACTCCCCTGCCGGCGACCACGAGGTCGTCGAGCAGCTCGAGGGAGTCGATGCGGTGCACCACCCGGGGCGTGAAGCCGGCGCGCGAGGCCAGGGTGCGCAGCGCCACCTCGTCGGCGGTGTTGCGGGAGTTCACGATCCAGTCGCGGTCGGCGAGGTCGCCGAGGCCGAGGTGCCGGTCGCGGGTCGGGACGCCGATGCCCCACTCGACCTCCCACAGCGGCGTGACCTCGTGGTCCGCACGCCAGTCGAGCGGTGCGAGGTCGTAGTCGTAGACCAGCGCGAGGTCGACCTCGTCGCGGGCGAGCAGGTCGAAGGACTCGAACGGCTCGTGCTCGTGCACCCGGACCTCGATGCCGGGATGGGCACCGCGCAGCTCGTCGATGGCGGGCAGCAGCGAGCGCCGGACGGCCGAGGCGAAGCCCGCCACGCGCAGCACGCCGAGGGGCTCGGAGGTCGGGTCGAGGTCGAGCCGCGCCGCGTCGACCGCGGCGAGGATGGTGACCGCGTGCTCGGCGAGGCGGCGCCCGGCCGGGGTGAGCCGGACGCGGCGCCCGTCGGGCTCGAGCAGCGCGCTGCCCACGTCACGGGCGAGCGCGGCGATGCCCTGCGAGACGCTCGACGTGGTGGTGCCCATCGCGTCGGCCACCTCGTGCATCGAGCCGAGCCGCGACAGCTCGAGGAGCATCTGGAGGCGCCGCACGTCCACGCCGTGATTGTGCACGTTTCGCGAACGTTCCGTCCAGCAAAGTCACGTGGACGCGAACAGCGTCGGCACCGTTCACTGGTCGCATGCAGCTCTCCCCCGCCCGCACCGGCGCCTCGATGGCGGTCGCCTCGATGCTCTGCGTCCAGCTCGGCCTCGCCGCGTCCGTCGGCCTGATCGACGACGTCGGCGCGGGCGGTGCCGCCTGGCTGCGGCTCTTCTGGGCCGGCGTGCTGATGCTGGTGCTGGTCCGGCCGCGGCGCGCCACCTTCAGCCCGGCGGCGCTCCGTGCCGGCACCGCCCTCGGCGTCGCCACCGCCGGCGTGACGCTGCTGTTCATGGCCGCCGTCGCCCGCCTCCCGCTCGGCACCGCCAGCGCGCTGGAGTTCCTCGGGCCGCTCGGGGTCGCCGTGGTCCGCAGCCGTGGCACCGGACGCCTCTCGGCGTTGCTCGCCGCCGGGGGCGTCGTGTGCCTGACCCAGCCGTGGACCGGGGACGCCGACCCGCTGGGCGTCGGCTTCGCCCTGGCCGCGGCCTGCTGCTGGGCGGCGTACATCCTGCTGACGCAGCGGGTCGGCGACGAGGTCAGCGGGCTCGGCGGGCTCGCCATCTCCATGCCCGTCGCGGCGGTGGTGGCCACGGTGGTCGCGGGTCCCGGCGTGGTCAGCGACCTCACTCCTGAGCTGATGCTCGTCGGGCTCGGCCTGGCCGTCCTGCTGCCGGTGGTGCCGTTCGCGCTCGAGCTGCTCGCGCTGCGCCGGCTGACCACCGGGGCGTTCGGCACCCTGATGGCCCTCGAGCCCGCCTTCGCGCTCGGCATCGGCTTCCTCGCGCTCGCGCAGGTGCCCAACGCCCTGTCCGTCGCCGGCGTCGCGCTGGTCGTCGCGGCCGGCATCGGTGCCGAGCGCAGCGGGGCGCGCCACCACGTGCACCTCGCCGAGCCGCCGACCCCGGCGCCGACCTCCGTCTGACCCGGCGCTCAGCCGAGGTCGCGGACCCCGGTGGCAGACGGCGAGTTCTCCGTGGCGCAGAACGCCAGGCCGGCGGGGTCGCGCATCGTGTGCCAGCCGCGGCCGCGACCCACGTCCTCGGCGCCGAGCGCGAGCAGCCGGGCGACCTCGGCGTCCAGGTCGTCTGTCCCGTGGTCCAGGTGTGCGCGGACCGCCCCGTCCGGCTCGTCGAGGCGCTGGAACAGCAGCTGGAGGGGTGATCGTCCGTCGTGCCACTTGCCGGCGAACTCGGGTGACGGCGAGTCGACCCAGCGGCCGGGCAGGAGCCCACGCCAGAACGCCACCTCGCTGTCGAAGGCCGCAGCGGGCGCGTCGACGCACACCTGGACGAGCCGGCCGCGATGACCGCCCGGCCACGTCACGGGCCCCGGGACGACGCGCCCCTCCTCCGGCCCGGCCGACCGCAGGACGCAGAACGGCAGGCCGCCCGGTGACGCCAGGATGGTCCACCGGTCGTGGTCGGCGACCACCTCCGCGCCGAGCGCGGCCGCGTGGGCGACGGTGGCCGCCGGCTCCGGCACCTCGACGTCGAGGTGGACGCGCGGCGGTCCCTCGATCTCCTGCACGTGGACGT
>JAYSEC010000014.1:0-28411 GCA_041914085.1 Nocardioides sp. | reverse complement strand
GGGGCGGCCGGTGGCGTGGCGGGCGTTTGCGCCAGGCGGGCACCCCCGCCCCCGCCGGGCGCGGGCCGGGTGGGGTGCGGCCCGTTGGGGGCGGGGGAGCTAGACGTGCGGGGTGCACCCGGTTTTGTGTGGGGGGTGGCGCCCCCCCCCCGGGCCCCGCCACCACCCGGCACGTCAGTGTGCGGCGTCGTAGGCCTGCTGCACGTCCGCGGAGATGCGGCCGCGCTCGGAGACCTCCATGCCCTGGGCCTTGGCCCATTCCCGGACGTCCTTGGTGTTCGAGCTGCTCGAGGACGACCCCGACGACGCCTTGCGCCCGCGCCGCGACGCTCCGCTCACCTTGCGGGCGTGACCGACGTAGCCGCTCATCGCCTCGCGCAGCGCCGCGGCGTTGGCGTCGTTGAGGTCGATCTCGTAGGTGGTGCCGTCGAGACCGAAGGTGACCGTCTCGGTCGCCTCGGTGCCGTCGAGGTCGTCCACGAGAACGATGTTGACCTTCTGTGCCATTTCGTCGCTCATTTCAATTCAGGGGTGATGAACACCGATGATCATGGTGGAAGAAGTCCGTCGAGACAATTCCGGCCCCGTTTTGAAATGGCGTCAGGAATTCATGACAGCCGAATTGTGCGGACCACCTTCTTCGCATTTCCTGCGGAGTCGCGCAGCGTCACCACGAGCTTTGCGACCACCTTTGTCCGCGAATTCCCGGTGGCCCGCGCCACGGCCAGGCGGGCCTTCTGCGGGATCGCCGGCGTCAGCACCGCGGTGCGACCGGCGTACGACGTCGCCCGGGCCGTCCTGAGCACCACCGGCTTGCGGACACCGGGCAGCCGGACGCGGCCGCGGGCGGTGGACTCGACCCACTCCCCCGCACCTGCCCGCACCCGGACCGACCAGGCGCCACGACCGACGCGCTGCACCTTCGGGGCGCGGACCCTCGGGCGGGCGACGGCCGTGTCGACCTGGGTCGCCCACAGCTCGCGCCCGGCGGCGCCGTCGTCGAGCCCCATGAACAGCGTCCCGTCCGCGTCCGCCAGGCCGGTCGGGACGGACCCCGCCCGTCCACGGCGGGTGTCGTCGACCGGGTGGGTGCCGCGCGTGGTGCCGTCGGACACCCACAGCTCGGGGCCGCGGCCCTCGTCGGCGACGAACCAGAGCCGTCCGTCGCTCGCGGTGAGCTCGGCAGGGCGGGTGCGGAGCAGCCGCGTCGGCAGGTCGGTCAGCCGCCGCGTGCCCGCGATCGTGCCGTTGCTGCGCCACAGCTCGGGACCGTGGTCGGCGTCGACGTGGGTGAAGAAGAGCGTGCGGTCGACCATGGTGAGGTCCTGCGCGTGGTCCGACGGGTAGGTGCCCGCCTCGGCGGGCAGCTCGGCCAGGCGCTGCGACCCGGCAGGCGTGCCGTCCGAGAGCCACAGCTCACTGCGCCGGCTCGCTGCGTTGGTGCTCGAGATGTAGACCCGGTCACCGTCCGCCTGCAGCTCGTGGACGTAGTCGGACTCGTCACCGAAGACGAGCTCGGCGGTCGTCCCACCGGCGGCGATGCGGAACACGTCGCGCCCCTCGGACCCTCCTCCGAGCACGAAGTAGACATGCCCGCCGGCCGGGGTCAGCAGACCGGGGTAGGTGTCGAAGAAGGTGCGGAACTTCGTCAGCGGAGCCGTGCCGGCCGGGGTGCCGTCCGAGCGCCACACCTCCGAGACGATGTCGGTGCCGTCGCTGCCCGTGAACCAGACGGACGACCCGACCGCGGTGAGGTTGTCCAGCGGCTTCGCGTCGGCGCCCGGCGGACGGTTCGTCAGCGGGATCGTCCCCGCCTCGGTCCCGTCGGAGCGCCACAGCTCCTGCCCGCCGACGCCGTCGTCGCCCAGGAACCAGACGAGGTTGCCGGCGACCGTCAGCTGCGTCAGGGCGACGTCGGTCGTGCCGAGGTCCTCGACCAGCTGCGTCCCCGCCTCGGTGCCGTCGGAACGCCAGAGCTGGTCGCCGGCGGTGAAGAAGAGCGTGGAGTCGACCACCGCGAGCTCCGAGGCCGCTGTGACGGCCGCGGCGGCCGACACGAGCGTCGTACCGGCAGCGGTGCCGTCCGAGCGCCACACGCGAGGACCGTGCGCGCCGTCGTCGGCGACGAAGTAGACGCCGCCGGCATGCGCCGTGATCCGGCTGGGGTCGCTGCCCGCCGTGCCGGGGCGGACGTCGGCGACCCGCGCCAGTGGTACGTCGCCGCGACCGGCGGCAGGTGCCGCGGCCCCCGTCGGCGCGGTGAGCGCCGCGACCAACCCTGCGGCCAGGGAGGCCGCCACGAGCGGCCTCGTCGTGTGCTGGATGACCATGTGTCCCCCTCGGACGGCGGGCCCCCGCGGCCCGGCTCGAACCTGAGACTCACACAGGCGGCGTTTGGTTGCGCTCGAACACGAGGCGCAGGCCCTGGAGGGTCAGCCACGGCGAGTGCACCGTGAAGCAGCCGCAGTCGTCGACGAGGAGCGGGGCCAGGTGGCCGGTGGCGATGACGGTGACGTCCTCGGCCGGCACGCCGAGCTCGGCGATCATGCGCGCGACGAGGCCCTCGACCTGCGCTGCGACGCCGAAGACCATGCCGCTCTGCAGCGCCTCGACCGTGTTCTTGGCGATCACCGAGCGCGGGCGGGCGAGCTCGACCTTGCGCAGCTGCGCGCCCCGGCGACCGAGCGCTTCGAGCGAGATCTCGATGCCGGGCGAGATCGCGCCTCCGACGTACTGGCCCTTGGCGTTGACCACGTCGAAGGTCGTCGCGGTGCCGAAGTCGACGACGATGGCGGGCCCGCCGTGCAGGGTGGCCGCCGCTAGCGAGTTCACGATCCGGTCGGAGCCGACCTCCCGCGGGTTGTCCATCAGGACGGGGATCCCGGTCCGCACGCCCGGCTCGACGACGATCGCGACGACGTCGGCGAAGTGGCTCTCGAGCATCTCGCGCCACTCGTGCAGCACGGCGGGCACCGTCGCGCAGACCGCGATCCCGTCGACCTCCGCGACCCGCTCGCCGAGGAGGCCGCGGATGAGCACGGACCACTCGTCGGCGGTGCGGCGCTCGTCGGTGTTGACCCGCCAGTGCGCGGTCACCTCGGCCCCGTCGAGCAGCCCGAGGAAGGTGTGGCTGTTGCCGATGTCGGCGGCGAGCAGGCTCATGCGGTGAGGTCCATGCCGAGGTCGAAGACCATGACCGAGTGGGTGAGGGCGCCGACCGAGACGAAGTCGACGCCGGTCGCGCCGATCCGCGCGGCCCGCTCCAGCGTGATCCCGCCACTGGCCTCCAGCGGCACCCGCCCCGCCGTACGCCGGACGGCCTCCGCCATCGTCGCGTCGTCCATGTTGTCGAGCAGCACCCGCTCCGGCGGCTCGGGCAGGGCGAGCAGCTCGTCGAGCTGGTCGAGGGTCGTCACCTCGACCTCCACCGGCAGCCCGGGGTAGCGGCCGCGGATGGCCTCGAGCGCCGGCAGCACGCCGCCGGCGGCGATGACGTGGTTGTCCTTCACCATGGCCATGTCCTGGAGGCTGGTGCGGTGGTTGACCCCACCGCCGCAGCGGACGGCGTACTTCTGGAGCGCGCGCAGGCCGGGCAGCGTCTTGCGGGTGTCGAGCACGCGCGTCGG
Source organism: Nocardioides sp. (assembly GCA_041914085.1). Classification (GTDB taxonomy): domain Bacteria; phylum Actinomycetota; class Actinomycetes; order Propionibacteriales; family Nocardioidaceae; genus Nocardioides. Next base: position 24,785 of record JAYSEC010000014.1, on the reverse strand, counting down.
CGAGCCGGCGAGGGCGTCGACCCACTGCGCCGTCGCGGTCGCGATCCCGGAGAGGTGGGACGCCAGGTTGAGGGCGGTGCGCTCGGCGACCAGCATCCGCTGGGTCAGCCCGGTCACCCGCATGACGACGTCGCCTGCCGCCACCCGGGTGCCGTCGGGCACGCGGTCGGCGATCGTCGCGTCCGCACCGACCATGAAGAAGGTGACGGCCGCGGCGCCCAGGCCGGCGACCACGCCCGGCTCGCGCGCGGCGAAGACCGCCTCCCCCCGCGCGTCCGCTGCGATCGTGGAGCTGCTGGTCGGGTCGTCGAGGTCCAGGTGCGGCAGGTCCTCCCGGACGGCCTCGGCGATCTTCGCCCAGAGGGCGTCGAGGTCGAGGCCGGCTGCGGTGAGCTCGTCGCGCAGGTCCTGCGGTACGTCGTCGAGGCTGGTCATGCAGGTACCTCCTGGGTCGACGGGTCGGTCGACGGCGCGTAGGCCCACTCCACGCGGATCGTGCCGTCCGCGAGCCAGGCGTCGACGTGCCCGGCGCGCGTGTCGTCGCGCTCCGGGAAGTCCTCGCGCCAGTGGGAGCCGCGGGTCTCCGTGCGCAGCGCCGCGGCTTCCGCGAGCGCGGTGCTGATCGCCACGAGGTTGGTCGTCTCCCACGCAGCCGGCTCGACGACGGGGTCGCCCGGGTCGAGGTCGCCGAGCACGTCGAGCGCCTCGGCGAGTCCCTCGGCGTGCCGGAGCACGCCAACCCTGGACGTCATCACCTCCTGCACGGTTCGGCGGCGGTCGCCGTCGACGAGACCTTCGGGCCGCTCGTCGACCACCGGCTCGGCCCACGCCCGCAGCTCACCGGGGAGCACCTCGGCGATCCGGCGGGAGAACACCAGGCCCTCGAGCAGCGAGTTGGAGGCCAGCCGGTTGGCGCCGTGGACCCCGGAGCAGGCCACCTCCCCGGTGGCGTAGAGGCCCGGCACGCTCGTACGTCCCCACAGGTCGGTCGCGACGCCGCCCGAGGCGTAGTGCTGGGCGGGGGCGACCGGGATGAGCTCGGTGACCGGGTCGACGCCGTGCTCGCGGCAGACCCGGAGGATGGTCGGGAACCGCTTCTCCCAGAACGCGCCGCCGAGGTGGCGGGCGTCGAGCCACATGTGCGGCTCGCCGGACTCGATCATCCGGCGGGTGATCGCCTTGGCGACGACGTCGCGGGGGGCGAGGTCGGCGAGCGGGTGCTCGCCCTGCATGAAGCGGCGGCCGTCGCCGTCGACGAGGAAGGCTCCCTCGCCGCGCACCGCCTCGGAGATCAGCGGCTGCTGGCCCTGGGACTCGGGGCCGAGCCACATCACGGTGGGGTGGAACTGGACGAACTCGAGGTCGCGCAACCGCGCGCCGGCGCGGAGGGCGACGGCCATGCCGTCGCCGGTCGAGACGCTCGGGTTGGTCGACTGGCTGAAGACCTGGCCGAGGCCGCCGGAGGCGAGGACGACGGCGCGGCAGTGCACGGCCCCGACGCCGTCACGCTGCCCCTCGCCGAGCACGTGGAGCGTGAGCCCGGCGACGCCGCTGTCCGCGGCGCGCAGCAGGTCGACCGCGAGCGCGTGCTGGATCACCTCGATCTCCGGCGCCTGCTCCACCGCGGCGATGAGGGCGCGCTGGATCTCGGCGCCGGTGGCGTCGCCGCCGGCGTGCGCGATGCGGTCGCGGTGGTGGCCGCCCTCGCGCGTCAGCGACAGCTCACCGTCGGGGTGGTGGTCGAACTGCGTGCCGAGCGCGATCAGCTCGCGCACCGCGTCCGGACCCTCGGTCACGAGCGCCCGTACGGCGTCGACGTCGCAGGCACCGGCACCCGCGACGAGCGTGTCGTGCTCGTGCTGCTCGGGGGTGTCACCCGGCCCGAGCGCGGCGGCGATCCCGCCCTGCGCCCACTGGGTGGAGCCGGCGGCCAGCACGTCCTTGGTGACGACGGTCAGGTGGAGCGTGGGGTCGGCCGCGTGGATCCGCAGCGCCGCGGTGAGCCCGGCGATGCCGGAGCCCACCACGACGACGTCGGCACGGGTGGTCCACCCGGGGGCCGGCGCGCGGAGGCGTCCGGGGACCGGCCGGTGAGCAGTCATCCGGGCAGGCTAGCGATCGATGAGGTCGCCGCGGGTCAGCGCCTTGTCGCCGAACGTCTCGGCGGGGTCGTAGCCGGTGGCCATGATCTTGTTGTCGGCGTCGACGAACACCACGTGCGGCTGGTGCTCCTTGGCCTCCGCGGTGTCCATCTGGCCGTAGCCGATCAAGATGACCGTGTCGCCCGGGTGGACGAGGCGGGCGGCGGCGCCGTTGATGCCGATCACACCCGAGCCCCGCTCGCCGGCGATGGTGTAGGTCTCGAGCCGGGCGCCGTTGGTGACGTCGACGATGTGGACCAGCTCGCCGGCCAGCAGGTCGGCGGCGTCGAGGAGGTCCTCGTCGACGGTCACCGACCCGACGTAGTGGAGATCGGCCTGGGTCACGGTGGCCCGGTGGATCTTGGACTTCATCATGGTGCGCAGCATCAGCTGCTCCTCTCAGGTGGTGGTCGAGGCCGCGGGCGCGGTCCCCGCCGGGGCGACGATCCGGTCGAAGTGGATCGCCATGTTGTCGATGAGCCTCGTCGTGCCGACCCGCGCAGCCACGAGGATCCGGCCCTCGCCGACCTCGGGGGCGTCGCCGAGGTCGGGCGAGGTGAGCGCGAGGTAGTCCAGCTCGATGCCGGGCTCGCCCTTGAGGACCGCCATGGCCGCCCAGCGCGCGGCAGGGACGCCGTACGCCGCCCGCTCCTGCGCGGCGCGCAGCGCCCGGCTCAACGCGACGGCCGCCTGCCGCTGCCCCGCGTCGAGGTAGCGGTTGCGGCTGGAGAGCGCGAGCCCGTCGGCCTCGCGGACGGTCTCCGCGCCGACGACCTCGATGCCCATGCAGAGGTCGCGCACCATCCGGCGGATGAGGGTGAGCTGCTGGTAGTCCTTCTGCCCGAAGACCGCGACGTCGGGGCGCACCAGGCCGAAGAGCTTGGCCACGACGGTCAGCACGCCGTCGAAGTGCCCGGGCCGCGAGGCGCCGTCGAGGATCGTGGCCAGTGCGCCCGGCGCCACGGTCACGCCGTCGTGGACGGAGTCGTGGCTGAACCCGCCGGGATACATCTCCTCCACGCTCGGGGCGAAGACCACGTCGACGCCCTCGGCGGCGCAGACCTCGAGGTCGGCGTCGAGTGTGCGCGGGTAGCGGTCGAGGTCCTCGCCCGCGCCGAACTGCATCGGGTTCACGAAGATGCTCACCACGACCGGGCCCGCGGTGGCCTCCCTGGCCACGCGCATCAGGCTGGCGTGGCCGTCGTGGAGCGCACCCATGGTGGGGACGAACGCGACCCTGTCACCGGCGCGTCGGGCGTCCGCGAGCAGGGCGGCGAGCTCCTCGCGGGTGCTCGCGAGGACGGGGCTCGAGGTCATCGGGGCTGCCGGTGGAGGGGTGCGGACGCCTCGGCGGCGTCGAGGACCCGGAGCATCTTGCTGGCGCGGATCGGCAGCACCCGGCCGTCGGTGACGGCGCGGTCGAGGGTGGCGCGCGCCATGGCGACGTACGACGACAGCGTCTGCGGGGCGTTGGCCGCGAGGTCGGCGACGTGGGCCCGCACGGTCTCGACGTCGCCGCGGACGATCGGGCCGGTCAACGCGGCGTCACCGTGCTCGAGGGCGTTGTCGAGGGCCGCGGTCAGCAGCGGCCGCAGCGTGGCGGCGGGGTCCTCGGCGCCGGCTGCGGAGAGGATCTCCATCGCCTCGCTGACGAGGGTGACGAGGTGGTTGGCGCCGTGCGCGAGGCCGGCGTGGTACATCGTGCGGCGGTCCTCGGGCACCCACATCGGGCGTCCGCCGAGGTCGGCGACGAGCGCCTCGGCGAGCTCCCGGTCGCCCGGCTCCGCCGTGATGCCGAAGACGCAGCCGGCCAGGCGCGGCAGGTCGACGTCGGTGCCGGTGAACGTCATCGCCGGGTGCATCGCGATGGTGCGGGCGCCGACGGCGCGGGCCGGCTCGAGGACGGCGAGTCCGTGCCGGCCGCTGGTGTGGACGACGACCTGGCCCTCGTGGATGGCGCCGCTGTGGCTCAGCACGGTGACGACGTTGGCCAGCATGTCGTCGGGGACGGTGAGGAGCAGCAGCTCGCTGGCCCGCGCCACGTCGGTCGGCTTGGCGACCCGCACCCCTGGCAGCAGGGCCGCGATGCGCCCGCGCGAGGCATCGGACTCGCCGGCGGTGGCGACGATCTCGTGGCCTGCCCGGCGGAGCGCTGCGGCGAGCACGGCGCCGACACGTCCGGCGCCGATCACGCCCACGCGGAAGGTGGGGTCGTACGTCATGTGGTTGACCTCTTCGTTTCAGTCCCTCGCGGGTACCGATCTACTGCGATCAACATCGAGCCTACGCCCGCGGATTCCGCACCGGGAACCTTCCTGCGACGTGACGAGCACCACCGATTTCGCTACCCGCCGGTAACGTCTGGTCAGCGGCGCAGCAGGCGCCTCGCGAGGGTGTTGCCGGCGAGCTGCCCGACCTGCACGAGCACGACGATGATGACCACCGCGGTCCAGGTGACGACGGTGTCGAACTGCCGGAAGCCGTACTGGAGCGCGAAGTTGCCCAGCCCGCCGCCGCCGATGACACCCGCGATGGCGGTCATGTCGACGATCGCCACGAACACGAACGTGTAGCCCAGGACCAGCGGTCCGAGCGCCTCGGGGATCACCACCGTGCGCACGATGCGGGCTCGGCTGGCCCCGACGGAGCGGGCCGCCTCGATCACTCCGGGGTCGATGGTGACCAGGTTCTGCTCGACGATGCGGCTGATCCCGAACATGGCCGCGACGGTCAGGGCGAACACGATGGCCGGGTTGCCGATGCCGGTGCCGACGACGACCCGGGCCAGGGGCTGGACGGCGGCGATGAAGATGACGAACGGGATCGGGCGGAAGAAGTTGACCAGCACGTTGAGGACGGCGTGGGCGGCCCGGCTGGCGTAGAGGCCACCGCGGCGCGTGACGTACAGGGCGAGCCCGAGCACCAGCCCGAGCAGGCCGCCGACGGTCAGCGTGATGGCGACCATGTAGAGCGTCTCGTAGCTGGCCTGCCACACCAGGGGCCACAGCTCGTCGATGCGGGTGTCGGTCATCGGCCCGGCTCCCTCGTCGGGACCAGCTCACGTACGGCGGCAACGGCGGCCTCGACCGCGTCGGGCTCGCCGTCGAGGGCGAGCGTGAGGTTGCCGAAGGTCTCGCCCTGGACCTCCTCGATGCCGCCGTAGACCAGCTCGAACCGCACGCCGCGGCGCAGCAGCTCGGCGAACACGTCGCTCTGGCGCACGTCGTCCCCGCGGAAGGCGAGCGTGACGAAGCGCCCGGCGTGCCGGGCGCGCAGGGCCGCCAGCGCGTCGGCGTCGGGCTCGTCGTCGACGATGGTGGACACGAAGCGGCGCGTCACCGGCTGCTGCGGGTCGGAGAGGACCTCCAGGACCGGCCCCTCCTCGACGATCCGCCCGGCCTCCATCACCACCACGCGGTGGGCGAGGCTGCGCACGACGTCCATCTCGTGGGTGATCACGATGATCGTGATGCCGAGCTCCCGGTTCACGCGGCGCAGCAGAGCCAGGACCTCCTGCGTGGTCTCGGGGTCGAGGGCGCTGGTCGCCTCGTCGGCGAGCAGCAGGCTGGGGTTGGTCGCGAGCGCACGCGCGATGCCCACGCGCTGCTTCTGACCGCCGGAGAGCTCCTCGACGTGGCTGTGCGCCTTGTCCGCGAGGCCCACGAAGTGGAGCAGGTCCGAGATCCGCTGGTTCTGCTCGGCCCGCGGCACCCCGGCGACCTCGAGGGGGTAGGCGATGTTGCCCCAGACCGTGCGCGAGCGGAACAGGTTGAACTGCTGGAAGATCATCCCGATCCCGAGCCGGACCTCGCGCAGCTCCCGCTCCTTGAGCGCGGTGACCTCGCGGCCGCCGACGCGCACGCTGCCGGAGGTCGTCGTCTCCAGCGCGTTGACCAGCCGCACCAGGGTGGACTTGCCGGCGCCGGAGTAGCCCACGATGCCGACGATCTCGCCCGCCTCGACCGTCAGGTCGACGCCGCGGATCGCCTCGACGGCCCTCTTGCCGCGGGCGGCCGGGAACGTCTTGTGCACGTCGGTCATCTCGACCAGGGGCATCGTGGGCTCCTCCTGCTGTGGTGCCTGCGGACTACTGCTGCGCCTCGGTGTCGGCCTCGACCTCGTCCAGCGCCGCCTGCAGGTCCTCCTGCGGGACCTTCACGAGCTGCGCGGTGCCGCCGGAGACGTCCTGGACGCCGTCGAGCACCGCCTGGGTGTCCTGGTAGATCTCCACGAGCTTGCGCAGCGTCGGGTCGTCCCGGTCCTCGGCGCGGACGGCGAAGACGTTGACGTACGGCAGCGCCTTGGGGTCCTCGGCGTCGTCGGTCGCGAGGGCGTCCTCGAACTCCAGCCCGGCCTTCTCGACGAAGTCGTTGTTGACCACGGCCGCGGCCACGTCGGGCAGCGAGGTCGGGGTGAGGTCGGCCTTGATCGCCTTGACCTCGACGCGCGACGCGTCCTGGTCGATGTCGGCGAGCGTCGAGTAGATGCTGCCGCCGTCGCGCAGGGTGATCAGTCCGGCCGACTGGAGGATCAGCAGGGCACGGGCCTGGTTGCTGTCGTCGTCCGGGACCACCACGGTGTCCCCGTCCTCGATGTCCTCGACCGCGTCGACCTTGGTCGAGTAGAGGCCGAGCGGGTAGATCGCGGTCGAGCCCAGCGGCACCACGTCGTCGCCGTTCGCCACGTTGTACTCGGCGAGGTAGACGATGTGCTGGAACTGGTTGATGTCGAGCTCGCCCTCGCTCAGCGCGGGGTTCGGCTGGGTGTAGTCGGCGAAGTCCTTGACCTCGAGGTCGATGCCCTGCTCGGCGGCGGCGTCCACCAGGACCTGCCAGTACGGGTCGCTCGCGCCGACCGTGCCGAGGACGACCTTCTCGTCCGCGTCACCGGCGCTGCCGGTCTCGTCACCACCCCGCAGCCACAGGAAGCCGCCCACCAGGACGAGGACGACCAGGGCGGCGATGCCGATCAGCAGGGGTGCGCGCCGCTGCTTCGGCGGGGCGATCTGGGGATGGGTTTCAGACATGGTGGGGCAACCCCCGGACACCACTACGCTATGCCCCGGACGGGTGTGAACCGCCTCACGGCGGGCACGGCCGACGTCAGGCGCGCAGGTGCAGCTTGGCGTGGTCGGGGTCGTCGACGACGAACGGGCGGGGTGCGCGCGGCAGCCAGGTGTGGGTCACGTGGTCGATGACGTGGACCCCCTCCGGCGACTCGATCTCGACCACGCCCTCGGGCACCTGCCCCTCCTGCAGGGCGTTCCAGACGAGCCACTCGCGACGCTTGCGCCGGTTGCGGATCGACGTCGCGAACGACTCCGGGTTGGTCCAGTGGGCGAACTCGTCGCCGTCGAGCCACTTGAGCTCGACGCACAGGCCCTGGGGCAGCGCGAACATCTCGATCCGCTCGGGCGTCGTGCGGATCTCCCACTCCGGCGCCTTGGTGTAGACGTAGTCGGGGCTCATCGGGAAGCCCCACTCCTCGATGTTGCGCAGCCCGAGGTCGAGGTAGGCCCTGCGGTCGGACTCGATGTAGAGCCCGTGTCGCGGGAAGCGAATCACCGCCTCCGCCATGCCGACCTGCCACGACAGGTCGGCCATCGAGACCTCGCCCTCGGTGGTGAGGACCATGTCGCCGTCCCACTTCCACGAGTAGCGGGTGCGGACGTGGGAGAAGCACCAGTTGTAGAAGTAGGCCAGCGAGTGCACCGAGCGCTCGTTGACCGACAGGTGCTCGGCGCCCGCGCGGGCGACCTGGAAGGGGTACTGCTTCAGCGTGAACCGGTCGCCGAGGCCGTGCTCGTCGGCGACGCGCTGCGCCTCCTCGCCGGTCCCGTCGTCCGAGCCGTTGTCGACCAGCAGGACGTGGTCGCAGGCGCGCAGCAGCGGCGGCAGGACGAAGCGCAGGCCGGGCGCCTCGTTCTTCACGCGGAGCACCGCGGTCGCGCCGCGGCGCAGGCCACCGGGCTGGTTCCACGGCCACACGATGTCGAAGTCGGTGTGTCCCTCGAGGTTCGTCAGGCCGTGACCGGCGCCGATCGGGACGGTCACGGCTGGTCGTCCCTGCTCCGCCCGAGCGCCTTGCGCACCCCGCGGCGCACGGACGGCGGGATCGCGGCGCGCACGTCGTGCGGCACCCGGTCGACCAGCGAGCGATGCTCGGCCAACGCCTCCGCGCGGGCCCGGCGGCGGGCCTGGAGGCGCGCGTGCTCGGCCGTCGAGCGGCTGATCGCCTCGGCCTCCTCGTAGAGGTCGACGTACTCCTGGCGGAGCTGGTCGAAGGTGGCGTGGGCGTCGGTGGTGTCGCCGCCCTCGTCGGCGAGCTTGTTCAGCTCCTCCCACGTCTGGCCGGTGAGGTCGTGCAGCCGCTTCGGAAGGCCGAGGTCGTCGAGGGTGGCGGTGACGCGGCGCAGGTTGGGGTCGATGAAGCGGTGCACCTCGCGGATCTGGTCGCTGCGCGTGTGGATGATCGTCTGCACGTCGAGCGCGTGGCCGAGGGCCGTCACGGTCTTGACCCAGTCGGTGAGCAGGTCCTCGTAGCGCACGAAGACCCGGCCGCCGTCGCCCTCGGCGGGGCGGGTGGCGCGCTCGGTGTGCAGCAGCATGTTGACCCAGCTGGCCGCGAGGTGCGCCGAGCCGAGCTTGTTGGCGTAGTACTTCTGCTTCGAGCCGACGACCTCGGCCGGCGGGCGCAGCATGGTCGCGAAGACGGGCGTCGCGCCGGTGCGGATCGCGGCGACGCGCCACAGCCCGAGGAACCAGCTCAGCCGCGGGTCCTTGACCACCAGCTCGGGGTGCTCGGCGAAGTGCGGCTCGAGCCACTCGCTGACGCGGATGCGGGCCGGCTCGCGGCTGCAGATGCGGCCCGTGTCGAACCATGCGTTCGGGCGCGAGTCGCTCACCTGGACCAGCGCCTCGGCCAGCCACTCGTCGTGGACGTCGACCACCCACTGCGGCTCGCTGAAGCCGCGCGGGTTCGAGTCGTCCGGCGGCACCTCCGGCAGGGGGACGTGCATGCCCAGCTTGGACACGATGCCGGCGAGCGTGCTCGTGCCGCTGCGTCCGGCGCCGGCGACGAAGAGGACCTTCCGCGCGACGCCGTCGGGGTTCATCTCGTCGATCGCTCTGGGCTGCTCGGTCACGGCGGGCAGCCTACCGGTGGCTAGAGTCACCGCCCGTGAGGCGTTGGCTGTCCCGGGGACCCCTGATCGGCGTGGTCGTGCCCGTCTACGGCGTGGAGCGGTACCTCGACGAGTGCCTGCGCTCCCTCGTCGCCCAGCACCACCGCCGCTGGGAGGCGGTGCTCGTCGACGACGGCTCCACCGACCGCAGCGGCGAGATCGCGGACGCGTGGGCCCGTCGCGACCACCGCATCTCGGTGGTCCACCAGGCCAACGCCGGCCTGGGCGCGGCGCGCAACGCCGGCCTGGCGCACGTCCGGGGTGACTACCTCGCCTTCCTCGACTCCGACGACCTGCTCCAGCCCTCGGCGTTCAGCACCCTCGTCGCGTCGCTGGAGGGGTCGGGGTCGGACTTCGCGACCTCGTCGATCCTCCAGTGGCGGTCCGAGGACGACAGCGCCGACGACGATCCCTTCCGCGAGCCGCCGTGGATGAGGCGCCTGCACCACCCGCCCGCGCAGGGGCTGCGGGTCGAGGACCGGCCCGAGATCCTGGGCGACGTCTTCGCGTGGAACAAGCTCTTCCGTCGGTCGTGGTGGGACGCCGCCGGGCTGGCCTGGCCGGAAGGCGTGCGCTACGAGGACCAGCCGACCACCACGCGAGCCTTCCTGGACGGGACCTTCGACGTGCTGGCCGAGACGACGTACGTGTGGCGCATCCGGGAGGGCTCGATCACCCAGACCCGCGCCACGGTGCAGGACCTCGCGGACCGCTGGGAGACGAAGAGGATGGCGCTCACGGCGGTGCGCGCTCACGGCGACGCCGAGGTCGAGCGCATCTTCGTCGACCGGGTGCTGGCCGGCGACCTGTGGCGCTACTTCCTGCTCGTCCCCGGATGTACGCCGGAGTGGTGGCGGCTGCTGCGCTCGGGCGTGCTCGAGATCTGGGGCACCCGCCTCGTCGAGAGCGGGCTGCCTCCGGTGCACCGGCTCGCCGGCTGGCTCGTCGCCGAGGACCGGCGGGCCGACGTCACCGCGCTCATGGAGTGGGTCGGCGGCCTCGACGGTCCGGCGCCGCGGGCCCAGGACATCACCACGGGCGCCTGGCGGCTGTCGATCCCACCGTCGGTGCTCGACGAGTCGACGGTCCCCGCCGAGGCCCTCGCGCTGCGCGACCACGAGGTCTGAACCACTCCACCCGTCGTGCCGACGATTCACCATGGGATGTCGGCGAATGGGCACCTCCCACGGTCAATTGACCAAGGCAGGTGCCCATTGAGCGACATACCTTGGTGAACAGGCAGGGAGCGGGGATGCGACGAGCCACGGTGGTTGAGGCGCGAGTGCAGCGAGCCTCGAAACCACACCCTTGATCGAGTGGGTTTCGAGGCTCGTCGCTGGCGCTCCTCGCGCCTCAACCGGCGAGGGTTGAGGCGGTCCTCAGCCGAGGAGACCCTCGGACTCCAGGAACTCCCTGGCGACGTCCTCGGGCTTGGCGCGGTCCACCGCCATCTGGCCGTTCATCTCGGTGAGGTTCTCCGTGGTCAGCGCCGCCATGAGCGGGTTGAGGACGTCGGCGACGTCCTCGTGCTCGGCGAGGAACTCGGTGGAGACCGCGGGGACGAGGTTCTGGGCCGGCTGGATGGCCTTGTCGTCCTCGAGCACCACGAGGCCCTGCGACTCCAGGGTGCCGTCGGTGGTCGAGGTCTCGCCGAGCTGGGACTCGCCGCTGATCACCGACTGGTAGGTCTGGTCGGAGGCGTAGCCGAGCTCGAGCACCTTGGTGACGTCGATGCCGTACTCGTCGGACAGGCCACCCTCGCAGTCGAGGCGACCCTCGCAGTCGGGAGCCGCCGCGAGCACGACGCTCTTGCCCTCGAGGTCGGAGAGCTTGGTGACGCCCTCGGACTCGCTGTAGTCCTTCGTGACGAAGAAGGCGTTCGTGTCGGTCGCCGGGGAGATGTCGAGCAGCGTGATCCCGGCGTCGTCGAGCAGGCTCTTGCCGTCGTCGGCCAGCTGCTGGCCGTCACCCGCCTCGAACGGCTCGGCCTTGTCGCCGTTGGCCTGGGTGTTGAGGAAGTTCACGATGCCGCCGACGTACTCCGGGACGATGTCGACGTCTCCGGGGAAGGTGGGCATGTAGGCGTCGCGGGAGTCGACGAGCTTGGTGTCGACGGTGTAGCCGGCGTCCTCCAGGAGCTGCTCGTACATCGAGGCGACCAGGGTGGCCTCGGGGAAGTTCTGGCCGGCGATGGTGAGGGACCCCTTGTCCGCGCCACCCGAGGAGCCCGAGTCGTCGGAGGCGTTGTCGCTGGAGAGGTCGTCACCGGCACAGCCGGTGAGGGCGAGGGCGCCGGCGGCGAGGACCGCGGCCAGCGAGCGTGCGATGTGCATGGTGTTCCTTCTGTGTCCCGCAGCAGCGGCTGCGCGTGTCCGGAGGTGCATCGTCAGCCGACGGATTCGGCGGGCGGTTCCACGGTAGCGCCGGTGACCGACAACGCATCGGTGTGACCACCCGCAGGAGTGCCCCGGCGGGTGGTGTCGACCGCCCGCTGCACCGTCGCGGCCAGCAGCTCGAGCACGAGCGCGACCGCCGCCACGACGAGCGCACCGGCGATGCCCTTGCCGTAGTTCGAGCGGAAGAACCCGTCGGTGATGATCTGGCCGAGCCCCGGCCCGGCGACGAGCGCCGCGATCGTCGCGGTCGCCCACACCTGCACCAGCGCCAGCCGCAGCCCGGAGACGACCAGGGGCAGGCCCAGCGGCAGCTCGACCCTCCAGAACCGCTGCACCCCCGTCATGCCCATGCCGCGGGCCGCCTCGCGCACGTCGGCGGGGACCTCACGCATGGCGACGTACGAGTTCGTGATGATGGGGGGCAGCGCGAAGAGCGTGAGCGCGATCAGGGTGGCGAGGCCGGCGCGCCCGTAGGGGCCGAGCTCGCCGGTGCCGGGCCACGGCGCGACCACGAGCAGCGCGAGGAGCGCGAACGTCGGGATGGCGCGGCCGACGTTGGAGATGTTGATGGCCAGGAAGCCGCCCCGTCCCAGGTGGCCGAGCCAGAGCGCGACCGGCAGGCCCACGGCCATCGCCATCACCAGCGCAGTGACGGTGAGCAGGAGCTGCTGACCGAGCAGGGCGGCGATGCCGTCGCTGCCCGACCAGCTGGACGCGTCGGTGAGGTAGCGCCACATGTCGCCGAAGACCGTCATGCGCGCACTCCCCTCGTCCAGGGGGTCAGGGACCGCTGCAGCAGCACCAGCACGACGTCGAGGAGCACGGCGAGCACCACGCAGAGGACCGAGGCGGTGAAGAGCTCGGCGCGGAAGTTCGTGAGCACGCCGTCCTTGATGAGGTTGCCCAGGCCGCCGTAGGCGACCAGCGAGCCGACCGTCGTCAGCGCCACGGTCGAGACGGTGGCCACCCGGAGGCCGGCCATGATCACGGGGAGCGCGAGCGGCAGCTCGACCTTGAGCAGCAGCTGGCCGCGCCCGTAGCCGAGCCCGGTGGCGGACTCGCGCACGTCGTCGGGCACCGATCGCAGCCCCTCGAGGATGCTGCGGACCAGGATCGTCAGGGCGTACAGCGCGAGGCCGATCACGACCGTCGTCGCGGTCAGGCCGGTGAACGGCACCAGCAGCGGGAACAGCGCGAGCGACGGGACGGTGTAGATGCCGGTCGTGATCGCGAGGATCGCCGACTCGAGCCGCGGCAGCCGGCGCGCGAGCAGCGCCAGCGGGAAGGCGATCAGCAGGCCGACGACGACGGACAGCACGGTGATCTGGAGGTGCTCGACCGTCGCGTCGACGATCTCCTGCCGGCGGTCGGACACGTAGTCCAGGCAGACCCAGTCGTTGACGAGCCGGCTGTAGCAGCTCGGGTCGTCGGCCGCCCCCAGTATGGTCACCGCATGGACGCTACACGGGGCGCGGATCAGGGCGGCGAGTCGATGATCCGGCTCGAGGGCGTGGGCAAGACCTACCCGGACGGGACCGTGGCCGTCCACGAGCTCGACCTCGACGTCGCCCGTGGCGAGATGGTCTGCCTGGTCGGGCCGTCGGGGTGCGGCAAGTCCACGACGCTGAAGATGATCAACCGGCTGATCGAGCCGACCACCGGGCGGATCTGGCTCGACGGCCAGGACGTCACCGACGCCGACCCGGTCGAGCTGCGCCGCGGCATCGGCTACGTCATCCAGCAGATCGGGCTCTTCCCGCACCAGCGCATCGAGCAGAACGTGATGACGGTGCCGCTGCTCTACGGCGAGTCCAAGGCGACCGCCCGCGAGCGCGCCCACGAGCTGCTGTCCACGGTCGGGCTCGAGCCGGCCCAGTACGCCCGGAAGTACCCCCACGAGCTCTCGGGAGGCCAGCGGCAGCGGGTCGGCGTCGCCCGCGCGCTCGCGGCCAACCCGCCCGTGCTGCTGATGGACGAGCCGTTCGGCGCGGTCGACCCGATCGTGCGGGGGCGGCTGCAGGACGAGTTCCGCCGCCTGCAGGGCGAGCTGGGCAAGACCGTGGTCCTGGTGACCCACGACATCGACGAGGCGATCCGGATGGGCGACCGCGTGGCGGTGTTCGCCACCGGCGGGCGCCTCGCCCAGTACGCCACCCCCGGCGAGCTGCTCGCCCACCCGGCCGACGAGCAGGTGGCCGACTTCGTCGGGGCGGGCGGCCTGCGCACCCTGACCGTGACCCGGCTGCGCGAGGAGGACCTCGAGCCCCTCGACGGCGTCGCCACCGGTGACCTCGGGGCGGCGATCGACATCGACTCCTCGCTCGAGGACGCCCTCGCCACGATGCTGCGCGAGGACAAGCCGATGATCGGCGTCAGGCGCGGCGCCCAGTTCGTCGGCGTACTCACGCCGGCCGGCGTGCACCGCGCGCTGCGCCGGTCCCTGCGCTGACGGCGAGGTAGTCCCCTACCTCGCGGTCAGCGGACGGGGACGTCCTTGTGCCAGGACTCGGTGACGTACTTGGTGCCCCAGCCCATCGAGACGTAGAGCCCGTCGGCGCCGGTGGGTGAGTCGGCGTCGACCTCGAGGCCGACGCGGTCGCGACCGCGGGCGGCGGCGTCGGCGATGATCGTGCGGAGCAGGCCGGTGGCCACGCCGCGGCCGCGGGCGGACTCGAGGACGCCGAGGTAGGAGACGTAGGACCCGTCGGGGCCGTTCGCGGACTCGCTGACCGTGCCGACCAGGGCGCCGGCGGGCTCGGGCGCGTCGCCCTCGCCGTCGACGATCTCGGCGAGCCACCAGTGGTCCCAGCGGTGGCCGGGGTCCTCGCGGAGCCGGTGGATGAACTCCTGGAAGGTCTCCTCGGCGGAGTTGAAGTGGTCGGTGAACGCGCCCTCGAGCACCTCGTGCACGGCCCGCAGGTCGGCCTCCTCGGGCATCCCGTCACCCGACCGCTCGACCAGCCGGAACACCACGCCCCGGCGCTCCCAGCGGGCGGGGTCGGGCACCAGCTCGGCCTCGTCCGCCTCCACCGTCCGGCTCATCTGCCACCACGTGCGCACCCGCTCGAAACCGGCATCGGCGAGCCACCGGTGCTGGCGCTCGTCCTCCGCGAACGACCCCGTGTCGATCTGCTGCTCGACCAGTCCGCGGGCGGTCCCGACCGCGCGGGCCTGGGCCTCGGCCCACTCGAAGAGCACGTCGCTGCACCGGTCGGCGAGCCGCTCGTCGATGGCGCGGTCGACGATGTGGACCAGCAGCATCCGGCCCTCGGCGCGGTCGTGCACGCTCCCCCACGCCTGGATCGTGCCCTCCGGGTCGCGGACGACGAGGTTCTCGCGCATCGCCAGGCCGCGCTCCGACACCTCGACGAGGACCTCGTCCTCACCCGACCCGGCCCAGCCGCGGCCGGCCCGTTCGTGCGCGCGCAGCAGCTCGGTGAGCCGCGCGACGGTGGCGGGGTCGGCGCCGTCAGGCGTGTCCGCGCTCCACCCGTCGGGCAGCCCCGGGTCGTCGGGCAGCGCGTCGCTCGGGTCGCTCTCGAACCTGTTGTCCTCGGGGATCACGAGCCGTCATTGTTCCGTACACGCGCGACACCCGCCCGGACGGAGGTCCGGACGGGTGACGTACGTCGCTCGCGCGACGCGCGGGTCGCTCAGGCGCTCCGGTGCTCGCGGCGCGCCGCAGCGGCACGCAGCGAGTCGAGCTCGGCGCGCAGCACGTCGATCTCGGCCTCGAGCTCGGCGACCTGGAAGATCGCCTCGGCCGCGCGGCCCTCGGCGTCGTCGCGACCGCGCTCGGCGGCGTCGGCCCGGCGGGCCTCCTGACCGCGCTTGAGGGTCTGTGCGGCGGCGTTCTTCTGCGCGGTCGACAGCGCACGCTCGAGGACGTCGATGGCGTGCTCGCGCTCCTCGATCTTGCGCCGCATGTCGGCGGCGAAGGCAGCCGACTCGGCGGTGCGCTGCTCGGTGAGGACGCGGTACTCCTGCGCCTGGAGGGCGCGGTCGCGGGCGGCCTCGCGCCGGGTCTGCATCAGCTCGGAGTGGGTGATCCGGGTGGCGGCCGCGCCGGCGAGCACGGCCAGGACCGCGGCGACAGCGGTCAGACCGGCCGACGACGAGGCCAGGGCGCCCATCACGACCGCAGCGGCGGCGGCGAGGAGCACGACGGCGACGACCAGGCGCGTGCTGCGCTGGCGCCGGCGGGCGGGCGTCCGGGACGCCTGTGACTGCTGGGGCTGCTGGGAAGGCATGGGGTCAGACTAGGGCCGACCCTCGCCCCCGTCCGTGCGACACGCACGCTCCAGGGCCAGCGAGGCCAGCGTCACCACGGCGGCGGCCGCCGTCGCGACGAGCGACCGGAGGATCCAACGGTCGGCGTACTGGCTCGCGTCTCCCAGCCAGCTGATCGCGTAACCGAGGTAGCCGGCGGCCACCAGCGCGCCGCACAGGGCGCACGCGCGGGCCAGCACCAGCCGGTTCACCGACTGGTGAACCTCCAGCCGCTCGCCCCGCACCTGGACGGTCTGCCAGGTGTGCCAGGCGAGGAAGACCATGATCGCGGCCACCAGCACCAGGGCCAGGGCCTGCGCCCACGACACCAGCGGCGGGGACCCGGTGAGCGCGGTCATCAGCGGGTGGACGCCCCACCCGCCCACGAGGCCCAGCACCACGCACGTGGTGAGGGCGCGCGCCGAGGTGGGGCGCAGCGTCCCGCGCGGCTCCGGAGGCTCGTCCGGGTCGGGCTCGCTCACTCGCGGATGGTCATTCGGGGTCCCCGCGGCGTCGCGCGGAGGAGCGCACGCGGGGGAGCGGGACGTCGTGGGGTGCTCATTCGACCTCGAGGACGAGGTCCTCGCGCCGGCAGACGCCCGAGGCGTCCGTCGCCCCGAGCAGGTCGGCGATCGGGCCGCGCTCGGGGAAGACGGCGTCGGGCTCGAGGTCGTGCCAGGGCTGCAGGACGAAGGCACGCTCGTGGGCGCGCGGGTGCGGCAGCCGCAGGAAGTCCTCGTTGGAGCGGCGGTCACCGACCACGATGAGGTCGACGTCGAGGGTGCGCGGGGCGTTGCGGACGTCGCTGCGCTCGCGCTCGAAGGCGTCCTCGATGGCCAGCGCGCGCTCCATCAGGCGGGCCGCGGGGAGGGTGGTGTCGGCGAGGACGACGGCGTTGAGGAACGGGCCGGCGCCGTCGGGCGAGTCGACCGGCTCGGTCTCGTAGACCGGGGAGACGCCGGTGACGAAGAAGTCCGGGGTGTCGCGCAGCGCGTCGACCGCACCCTGGAGCGAGGCGAGCCGTTCGCCGAGGTTCGAGCCCAGTGCGACCACCACGCGGCGGATCGGGTGCATCTCGCCGGTGAGGGAGTCGGTGTCCACGATGTTCGGGTTCGGGGTCTCAGTCATCAGCGTTGCCTCGCGTTCTGGTGATCGTCAGCGCGACGTCCGAGTACGTCGCGTCGATGGGCGCATCAGGTTTGTGCAGCGTGACTCGCGCCCATTCAACACGAGTGTCCAACAGGCACACATCGGCGATGCGTTGAGCGACGGTTTCTATCAGGTCGACCGGATCACGCTCGACGGCGGCCTTCACGTCCGCGGTCAGGGAGCCGTAGTTGACGGTGTCCCGGAGGTCGTCGGAGGCCGCGGCGGCGCGGGTGTCGAGGCCGAGCACCAGGTCCACCACGAACGTCTGGCCCTCGCGCTTCTCGAAGTCGAAGACGCCGTGGTGGGCGAAGCACTCGATCCCGGTGACGGCGAGCTCGTCGCTCATGGGGCTCTCCTCATTGCTGGGCCTTCATCGCTGCGGCGACGGCCAGCGCGTCGCGGGTGGCGCGTACGTCGTGCACGCGCAGGACGTCGACACCCCGGTCGGCGAGCAGCGCGACCAGCGCGGCGTGTGCGTGCTCGCGCTCACCGACCGGCCGGGTCTCGCCGTCGCGGCGCAGGAGGGTGCCGAGGAACGACTTGCGGCTCGCGCCGACGAGCAGCGGGCGGCCCAGCCCGGCGAGCACGTCGAGCCGCGCGAGGAGCTCCCAGTTGTGGCGCGGCTCCTTGGCGAAGCCCAGCCCGGGGTCGAGGACGACCCGCTCGACCGGGATCCCGGCGGCGACGGCAGCGTCGAGCCGCTCGCCGAGCTCGCGGCGCACGGTCTCCACGACGCCGTCGGGCGAGTAGTCGGTGAAGTCGCGCATCCGGTCGGCGTGCGCGCGCCAGTGCATCGCGACGTAGTCGACGTCGCCGGCGGCCACCACCTCGAGGATCCGCGGGTCGGCGAGCCCGCCCGACACGTCGTTGACGATCGTCGCGCCGGCCGCCACGGCCGCCTCGGCGACCTCGGCGCGCATCGTGTCGACGGAGACGACGGCACCCTCCGCGGCGAGCTCGCGGATGACCGGCACGACCCGGTCGAGCTCCTCGGCGACCAGGGGCCGGGTCGCGCCGGGGCGGGTGGACTCCCCACCGATGTCGAGGATGTCGGCGCCCTCGGCCAGGAGCTCGCGGCCGTGCGCGACGGCGGTCTCGGTGGTGTCGAAGCGACCGCCGTCGGAGAAGCTGTCGGGGGTGACGTTGACGATCCCCATCACCCGGGGCAGTGGAGCGGCGGCCGTCGAGGTCACCTGGTGCCTGAGCGGATGAGCGCCATCGCCTCGGCGCGGGTGGCCTGGTTGGTGAGCATCGAGCCGCGGACCGCGGAGGTGATGGTGCGCGCGCCCGCCTTGCGGACGCCGCGCATCGTCATGCAGAGGTGCTCGGCCTCGATGACCACGATGACGCCGCGGGCCTCGAGGATCTCCATCAGCGAGTCGGCGACCTGGGTGGTGAGCCGCTCCTGGACCTGCGGACGCTTGGCGTAGACGTCGACCAGGCGGGCCAGCTTGGACAGGCCGGTGATCTTGCCGGTGTCGGCCGGGATGTAGCCGACGTGGGCGACGCCCGTGAACGGCACGAGGTGGTGCTCGCACATCGACCACAGCTCGATGTCGCGGACCAGGACCAGCTCGTCGTGGCCGAGGTCGAAGGTCGTGGTGAGGACGTCCTCGGCCCGCATCCGAAGGCCCTGCGTGAGCTCGGCGTACGCCCGGGCGACCCGCGCCGGCGTCTCGAGCAGGCCCTCGCGGTCGGGGTCCTCCCCGATGGCGGCGAGCAGCTCGCGCACCGCCGCCTCGGCCCGCTCCTGGTCGAAGGCCGGCACGTCCTCGGGCGCCACCTCGGGCACCGTCACCGGGTCGGTCACGGCGCGCCCGGGGACGGCGGGGTCGGCGTGTCGGGGCCCAGGTCGGGCGTGCCGTGGATGTCGCCACCCGCGCCCGGGGGCGTCAGCACGGCGCCGGCGTCCGGCTCCTCCGGCACCGAGTTGGCGTGCGCCCGGTCGCGGATCTCCTGCGGGATGTCGACCGGCGGGATCGTCGACGGCACGCGCTGCGGCGAGCCCGTCCAGGCCGGCCGCGCCGGCCGCTTGAGGAGCGGCTCGAAGATCTCGGCGATCTCGCCCTTGTCGAGCGTCTCCTTGTCGAGGAGCGCCAGCACGAGGGCGTCGAGGACGTCGCGGTTGGTCTCCAGGATCTCGAAGGCCTCCTGGTGGGCGTGGCCGAGCAGCGCCTTGACCTCCTCGTCGACCGCGGCCGCGGTCTCCTCGGAGTAGTTGCGGGTGTGGCCCATGTCGCGGCCCAGGAACGGCTCGGAGTTGCTGTCGCCGAGCTTGACCGCGCCGAGGCGCTCGGTCATGCCGTACTGGGTCACCATCGCCCGGGCGAGGGCGGTGGCCTTCTCGATGTCGTTGCCCGCACCGGAGGTGACGTCGTGGAAGATCAGCGCCTCCGCGGCCATGCCGCCCAGCATGTAGGCGAGGGAGTCCAGCATCTCGCTGCGCGTCTGGGAGTACTTGTCGCGGTCGGGCAGCACCATCGTGTAGCCGAGCGCACGCCCGCGCGGGAGGATCGTCACCTTGTGCACCGGGTCGGTCCCGGGCAGCGCCGCGGCGACCAGGGCGTGGCCGCCCTCGTGGTAGGCGGTGATGAGCTTCTCGCGCTCGCTCATCAGGCGGGTACGCCGCTGCGGACCGGCGATGACGCGGTCGATCGCCTCGTCGAGGGACTCGTTGTTGATGAGCTTGGCGTTGCTGCGCGCGGTGAGCAGGGCGGCCTCGTTGAGCACGTTGGCCAGGTCGGCGCCGGTGAAGCCCGGCGTGCGGCGGGCGATGCTCAGCAGGTCGATGTCGGGCGCGATCGGCTTGCCGCGCGAGTGGACCTTGAGGATCTGGTGGCGACCGTTGAGGTCGGGGGCGTCGACCTGCACCTGCCGGTCGAATCGGCCCGGGCGCAGGAGCGCGGGGTCGAGCACGTCGGGCCGGTTGGTGGCGGCGATGAGGATCACGCCACCGCGGACGTCGAAGCCGTCCATCTCGACGAGCAGCTGGTTGAGGGTCTGCTCGCGCTCGTCGTGGCCGCCGCCCATGCCGGCGCCGCGGTGGCGGCCGACGGCGTCGATCTCGTCGATGAAGACGATGGCCGGCGGGTTCTCCTTGGCCTGCTCGAACAGGTCGCGCACGCGGCTCGCGCCGACACCGACGAACATCTCGACGAAGTCGGAGCCGGAGATGGAGTAGAACGGCACGCCGGCCTCACCCGCGACGGCGCGGGCGAGGAGCGTCTTGCCGGTGCCGGGCGGGCCGTAGAGCAGCACGCCCTTGGGGATCTTGGCGCCGACGGCCTGGAACTTGGCCGGGTCGGTGAGGAACTCCTTGATCTCGCCGAGCTCCTCGATCGCCTCCTCGCAGCCGGCGACGTCGCTGAACGTCGTCTTCGGCATGTCCTTGGTGATCAGCTTGGCCTTGGACTTGGCGAACTGCATGACGCCGCGGCCGCCGCCGCCCTGGGCCTGGTTCATCAAGAAGATGAACAGCAAGATGATCAGCGCGAACGGCAGGAGCGTGGCGAGCAGCGAGCCGAGGAAGCTGGGCTGCGGGAAGTCGGAGTCCGACCACTTCGTCTCGCCGGCCGCGATCTGCTCGTCGACCGCCGCGAGCAGGGTCTCCTGCTGGCCGTCGATGTAGTGGGTGACGACCTTGTCGCCCTCGTCGCGGGTGCCCTTGTCCAGGGTGGCGCGGATCTCGTGGTCGACGCCGTTGAACTCGATCTCCTCGACCTGCCCGGCCGAGATGTACTTCGAGAGGGTCGAGGTCCGGACCTCGTCGTAGCCGTCGTTGGGCACGAGGAACTGGATGGCCAGCATCACCGCGAGGGCGGACAGGGCGATCCAGAGCCAGGGACCCTTGAATATGCGCTTCACAGGCAACT
Organism: Nocardioides sp.; assembly: GCA_041914085.1. Lineage (GTDB taxonomy): Bacteria > Actinomycetota > Actinomycetes > Propionibacteriales > Nocardioidaceae > Nocardioides. The sequence continues at coordinate 3,775 of JAYSEC010000014.1, read as the reverse complement.
TTCACCGGTTCGGAGGTGGGATCGCGACGGTACACGTCGCTCGGGCGCCCATTCTTTCAGGCGGGGTGAAGCGTGGCGAGGCGAACGACCCTCACCAGGCCCGGATCAGGAGTAGACGTGGGGGGCGAGGGTGCCGATGTCGCGCAGGTTGCGGTACTTCTCGCGGTAGTCCAGGCCGTAGCCGACGACGAACTCGTTGGGGATGTCCCAGCCGACGTACTTCGGCTCCACGGGCATCGACAGCGCCTCCGGCTTGCGCAGCAGCGTGGCGATCTCGACGCTCGCCGGGCTGCGGCTGGAGAGGTTGTTGACCAGCCAGCTCAGCGTCAGGCCGGTGTCGATGATCTCGTCGACGATCAGCACGTGCCGGCCGCTGATGTCGGTGTCGAGGTCCTTGAGGATCCGCACCACGCCGCTGGACTTGGTGCCCGAGCCGTAGGAGCTGACGGCCATCCAGTCCATCTCCAGGTGGCGCGGCATGGAGCGGGCCAGGTCGGCCATCACCATCACCGCCCCGCGGAGGACCCCCACCACGAGGAGGTCGCGACCGTCGTAGTCGGCGGTGATCTCGGCCGCCATCTCGGCCAGCCGCTGCTGGATCTGCTCCTCCGTGAAGAGGACGTTGACGAGGTCGTGCTCCACGTGGGACGAGTCCATGGGCTGCAGCCTAGGGCGCGGGGTCGCCGGTGGTCAGCCCGAGGTCGCCGCGCTGTCGCGCACGTCCTCGCGGACGACGCCGGCCGGCGCCTCCACCTGCTCCGGGGCCGCGGGCAGCGGGAGGCGAACGACGAAGACGCTGCCCTCGCCGACGGTGCTGGTGACCTCGAGGGTCCCGCCCATCAGGGCGGTCAGCTGCCGGGAGATCGCCAGGCCGAGGCCGGCGCCGCCGTAGCGTCGCGTCGTCGAGCCGTCGACCTGGGTGAACGACTCGAACACCGTGCCGAGGTCGGCCGCGGCGATGCCGATGCCGGTGTCCGTGACGGCGAGCTCGACCTCGTCGCCGGCGCCGGGGCTCCGGCGTACGTCGAACCGGACGTGACCCTCGTGGGTGAACTTCACCGCGTTGTCGAGGAGGTTGCCGAGCACCTGGCGCAGGCGGTCCCGGTCGCCGACCACACGTGCCGGGACGCCCGGGGCCACCACCGACTCGTACGCGATGCCCACCGCCTCGGCGCGCGCCGCGCACCGGTCGTCGAGGTCGCGCACGAGCCCGGCGAGGTCGAACGGGGCCCGTGCCACCTCGAGCTGACCGGCCTCGATCCGCGAGAAGTCGAGGACGTCGTCGACCAGCGACCGCAGCGCCTGGCCCGACCTGCGCATCCGGGTCACCATCTCGTGCTGCAGGTCGTCGAGGGGCGTGTCCTCGAGGATCTCGCCCGCGCCGAGCACCATCGTCAGCGGCGTACGGATCTCGTGGCTCATCGTCGCCAGGAACATCGACTTCGCCCGCGAGGCGTCGAGCGCGGCGTCGCGGGCCACCTCGAGCTCGTGGACCGCACGCTCCTCCGAGCGCAGGAGTCGCGCCATCCGGATGAAGGCCAGCACCGCGAGGCTGGTGGTCCCGAGCAGCAGCATCAGCGGACGCTCGTCCTCGCCGCGCAGGTCCCGGAGCAGCTCGATCCCCGGCGGCACCAGCAACGGGCCGATGGCGATGCCGAGCTGGAACACCGGGTGGGCCCGGCGTGCGTCGTCCGCCGCCGGCGGTGGGGTGACCTCGAGGCGCCAGACGCTGAGCGCCATGAGCACGGGAGCGACCATCCAGCAGACGTCCATCATCAGCTCGAGGCCGGCTCCGGCAGGCTGGAGGTAGGCGACGTCGGCGGCCAGCCACAGGAGGGCACCTGCGGCGAACGACACGTGCAGCCACCGACGCGCGGCGCGGCTGGTGAGGACCCGGACGACCAGGGCGAGCAGGACCGCGTCGGCGACCGGGTACATCGACCACGCCACGCGCGTCGAGACCGCGAGCGACGCGTCGGTCACGATCGTGTCGATGGCAGTGCCCCACAGCACCAGCACGCTGACGATGACGATGGTGACCGCGTCGATGGTGAAGTCGAGGTCGTGCCTGCCCGCTCCGCTGCGTCGGAGCACGACCGAGAGGGCGATGCAGAGCAGGACGTAGGAGGCGACCCAGGGCGGGTCGGCCAAGGAGACGTCGGTGCCCAGGCCCATCGCGTCGAGCGCCACCCAGGTCGAGTCCCCGACGGCCGTGAGCGTGATGCCCCCGGCGATGAGCCGACCCACCAGGCGGTGGTCGGCCGGAGCACGCGCGGCACCCGCCCAGGCCGTCGCGGCGGCGAGCACGAAGACACCGAGGTAGAGGGCGTGGTCGAGCCAGGGAACGTCCACGGCGAGGTAGAGCAGCACTGCGACCGCCGTGAGGGTCACCACGGCGAGGTCGATCGCCCGGCGCTGCCCCATGGCGGCGACTTTACTTTCGATCAGCGCCCGCGGCAGCCGAATCGGTCAGGAGGTGGGCCCCAGCAGTGTGGCGACGATCGCACGCAGGTCCTTGAGGGTGAACGGCTTGGACATGAAGTCCGTCGCGCCGGCCGCGAAGGCGCGCTCGCGGGTGGCGGAGTCGGCGTACGCCGTGAGGATGAGGATCGGCAGGTCGCGCAGCTCGGGCACCTCCCGCAGCCGGGCGCACAGCTCCCCGCCGTCCATCTCCGGCATGCTCCAGTCGAGCACGGCCAGGTCGAAGCGCGTCGTGCCGACGAGGTCGAGGGCCGCGAGAGGGCTGCCCACCGCGACCACGTCGAGCTCGCTGCGGCGCAGCACGAGCTCGATGAGGTCCCTCATGTCCTGGTCGTCGTCGACGACGAGCACGTTCGCCATGTCTGTCCTTGCCCCCGAGTCCCCGAGTCGCCGCGCTGCGAGGACGTGACCCTACCCGCTCGGCACCGGACCCAGCAGCAGCAGTCCACCGCGGCGCAGCGCCCGCCGGGGACCGGGCAGGTCGATCCAGCGCTGGCCGCGCCAGTCGACGAGGAGCCTGTCGACCTCCAGCACGTGCGCCCGCGTGAGCTCGGCGGCGGGCACGCCGGCCTCGAGGGCGGCGCGGTGGAGGGCGCGGTGGCGCAGCGACGGGGGCTGGGTCCGCAGGGCCTCGACGTCCAGCCCGTCCTCGCAGCGGGCGGCCTCCAGCACCCGGTCGGCGAGCTCGTCGAGCAGCGCGGTGTCGTCGCGGAGCTGCTCGGCGGTGCGGGCGAGGGTCGCGGCGACGCCGGGGCCGAGCTCGTCCTCCAGCACCGGCAGCACCCGTTCGCGCACCCGGACGCGGGTGTAGCCGGGGTCGTGGTTGTGCGGGTCGTCCCACACCTCGAGCCCCTCCACCTGGCAGGCGGTCACGGTGTCGTCGCGTCGTACGCCCAGCAGGGGGCGCGCGAAGACCCCGAAGCCGGGCCGCATCCCCTGCAGCGAACGGCCGCCCGAGCCGCGGGCCAGGCCGAGGAGGACGGTCTCCGCCTGGTCGTCCAGCGTGTGGCCGAGCAGGACCCGGGCGGCACCGAGGTGCTCGGCGACCTGCTCCAGGACGGCGTACCGGGCCTCGCGGGCAGCCGCCTCGGGACCGAGACCCGCACCGGCGTCCACCGAGACCGTCGCGGTCAGCGTCTCGTCGACGCCGAGGGCGGCGAGCTGGGCCACCACCCGGGCCGCCTGGTCGGCCGACCCGGGCTGGAGGCCGTGGTCGACGGTGACGCCGACGACCCGCAGGCCGAGCTTGTGGCCCTCGAACACCGCGGCCGAGGCCAGCGCCAGCGAGTCGGCG
>JAYSEC010000013.1:0-28655 GCA_041914085.1 Nocardioides sp. | reverse complement strand
ACGAGCACGTCGTCCGCAGTGCGGCCGGAGAGCCCGACCTCCTCTTCATCGACCTCCACCTCCTCCACGAGGTGACCTCGCCGCAGGCCTTCGACGGCCTCCGGCTCGCCAACCGCACGGTCCGCCGGCCCGACCTGACCCTCGCCACCGAGGACCACAACGTGCCGACCCTCGACTGGGACAAGCCCATCGCCGACCCGGTCAGCCGCACGCAGGTCGAGACGCTGCGCAAGAACGCCGCCGACTTCGGCGTACGACTGCACCCGCTCGGCGACGTCGAGCAGGGCATCGTGCACGTCGTCGGCCCCCAGCTCGGGCTCACGCAGCCCGGCATGACGATCGTCTGCGGCGACTCGCACACCTCCACCCACGGTGCCTTCGGAGCCATCGCGTTCGGCATCGGCACGTCCGAGGTCGAGCACGTGCTCGCGACGCAGACGCTGACGCAGGCGCGGCCGAAGACGATGGCCGTGACCGTCAACGGCAGCCTGCCGGAGGGCGTCACCGCCAAGGACCTGGTCCTGACCCTGATCGCGCACACCGGCACCGGTGGCGGGCAGGGCTACATCGTCGAGTACCGCGGCCAGGCCATCGAGGAGCTCTCGATGGAGGGCCGGATGACGGTCTGCAACATGTCGATCGAGTGGGGCGCCAAGGCCGGCATGATCGCCCCCGACCAGACCACCTTCGACTACATCGAGGGCAAGCCCGAGGCCCCGAAGGGAGCCGACTGGGACGCCGCCGTCGCGCACTGGCGCACGCTGCGCACCGACGACGACGCGGTCTTCGACGAGGAGATCGTGCTCGACGCCAGCACCATGACGCCGTTCGTCACCTGGGGCACCAACCCGGGGCAGGGCGCGCCGCTCGGTGCGACCGTCCCGAGCCCCGACGACTTCGAGGACCCGGTCGACCGCACCGCGACCGAGAAGGCCCTGCAGTACATGGGTCTCGAGGCCGGCACCCCCCTGCGCGAGGTCAAGGTCGACACCGTCTTCGTCGGCTCGTGCACCAACGGCCGCATCGAGGACCTGCGCCTCGCCGCCTCGATCCTCGAGGGTCGTCACGTCGCGCCCGACACCCGGCTGCTCGTCGTGCCCGGCTCGGTGCGCGTCCGCCTGCAGGCCGAGGCCGAGGGGCTCGACAAGGTCTTCACCGCCGCGGGCGCCGAGTGGCGCGGAGCAGGCTGCTCCATGTGCCTGGGCATGAACCCCGACCAGCTGGCGCCGGGGGAGCGCAGCGCCTCCACCTCCAACCGCAACTTCGAGGGCCGGCAGGGCAAGGGCGGACGTACGCACCTGGTGTCCGTGCCGGTCGCCGCCGCGACCGCGGTCCGCGGCACCCTCTCCAGCCCCGCCGACCTCCCGCCCCTCGGTGGTTGAGGTGAGAGCGGAGCGAGCCTCGACACCACGTCTGACCAGGAGCAGCTGATGGACAAGTTCACCACCCACACCGGCGTCGGCGTCCCCCTGCGGCGCAGCAACGTCGACACCGACCAGATCATCCCGGCGGTCTACCTCAAGCGGGTGACCCGCACCGGCTTCGAGGACGGCCTCTTCGCGGCCTGGCGCAACGACCCCGACTTCGTGCTCAACGACCCGACGTACGCCGCCGGCTCGGTGCTGGTCGCGGGTCCCGACTTCGGCACGGGCAGCTCGCGCGAGCACGCCGTGTGGGCCCTGCAGAACTACGGCTTCAAGGTCGTCATCTCCTCGCGCTTCGCCGACATCTTCCGTGGCAACTCCGGCAAGGCCGGCCTGCTCGCCGCGCAGGTCGACGAGAAGGTCGTGCAGCGCCTGTGGGACTGGCTGGACGACAACCCCGGCGGCGAGATCACCGTCGACCTCGAGAGCCGGACCGTCCGCGCAGGTGCCGGGGAGGACGGGGTCGAGGACTCCTTCGACATCGACGACTACACCAGGTGGCGGCTGCTCGAGGGCCTCGACGACATCGGCATCACCCTCGGCCACGAGGACGACATCGCTTCCTTCGAGGCCTCGCGGCCGAGCTGGAAGCCCGCCACGCTCTGAAAAAACCCCACCAAATAAGGGCGATGGTGATTGTCCTCACCCTTCCATGTGCCTAGCGTGCCCAGCAGAGGGCCGAGCACGAGCTCGGCATCCATGGTTCATTGGAAGGGAAGCTAGTGAACAAGTCAGAGCTCATCGACGCGCTCGCGGCGCGTTACGAGGGGAACCGCAAGCAGGCGGCCCACGCACTGGAGTCGGTCCTCGACACCATCACGCGCGAGGTGGCCAAGGGTGAGAAGGTGGCGATCACCGGCTTCGGCTCCTTCGAGAAGGCCGTGCGCAACGCCCGCTGGGTCCGCAACCCCCAGACGGGCGAGCGGATCAAGTCCAAGAAGAAGTCCGTGCCGAAGTTCTCCGCCGGCAAGGAGCTCAAGGACGTCATCTCCGGTGCGAAGAAGCTGCCGAAGCTGACCGCGGCCACCATGCCCAAGCCGCCGGGCGTGCGCGCCGTCGCCGGCGCCGTCACCGGCACTGCGGCGAAGAAGGCTGCTCCCGCCAAGACGACCGCGTCGAAGTCGACGTCGTCGGGCACGGCCGCCAAGAAGACGACGGCCAAGAAGTCGTCGTCCTCCGCCTCGACCGCGAAGAAGGCCAGCACCAGCACGGCCAAGAAGGCGAGCCCGGCCAAGAAGAGCAGCTCGTCCAGCACGGCCAAGAAGTCGCCGGCGAAGAAGACCTCGTCGAGCACGACCGCGAAGAAGACCACGACCGCCAAGGCGCCGGCCAAGAAGTCGGCACCGGCCAAGAAGAGCAGCTCGTCGAGCACCGCCAAGAAGAGCAGCTCGTCCAGCACGGCCAAGAAGGCCCCGGCGAAGAAGACCGCCAAGAAGTCCTGACCGGCCGCCGCGCAGCGACTGAGGGCGGGTCACCCCTGGGGGTGGCCCGCCTTCCGCTTGCCCGAGTCGTGTGCGGGCCCACGCCGGCGACGCGCGCCGCGCCCTGGTCGGCGACGCCGTCGACATGGGGGCGCACGCTGGTCGCGTGCGCACCGACCTCCGTCGCTCCGTCCTCGACGTGCCGGGCCGCCGAGCCGAGCCCGAAGCTCGGGTCGAAGCGGTCGGCCGGCGCCGCGTAGAGGGTCGTGCCTACCCCGGCCCGGTCGCGCACGAACGCCGATCCGCCGTCTGCCACGACGTCCGTGACCTCCGCCAGCACCCCGGCCAGCTCGTCGGGCCGCAGCGCCGGCAGGTCGGCGCAGAGCGCCACCGGGACGGCGTACGGCCACCGGCGGGCGACCTCTGCCGCTCCCTGGACCAGCGTGGCGTTGAGGTCGTCGCTCGCTCCGTCGGGCATCACCTCGCACCCGAAGTCGCGCACCGTGGCGGCCAGCCGGAAGTCGTCGGTGACCACGAGGACGGCCTCCACGCCGGGCGTCGCGCGCGCGGCCTCGACGGTGTCGAGGGCGAAGGCCTGCGCGAGCGCGCGACGCTGCTCGTCGGGCAGTCCCCGGTCGGCGGCACCGAGCCGGGACTTGCCGAACGCAGGAGGCTTCACGGGTACGACGACCACGCAGGGCGCGCGGTCGGCAGCAGAGGTGCGGGGGCTGGACATCACCCCCGATCCTCGCATCCGAGACCAGCGCGCCGCTGCGGTCCCCGGGCCCGGCCGAGCGAGTAGCCTGCTCGCGACGCAGGGAGCGTCCGGGGCCGCGGGACGGCCCGGCACGAGCAACGGGAGGGGTGACGGGTGCGCGTCAGGAAGCTGGAGCGGAAGCGCGGCTGGGCGATGACCGTCGCGGCGTCGATCCTCAAGCCGACGTTGCTCACCGCCACCTCCCGCACCTGGATCGACGGCGAGAAGATCCCGGCCACCGGCGGCTGCATCATCGCGATCAACCACATCTCGCACGTCGACCCGCTGCTGTCCGCGCACTTCGTCTACGACCACGGCCGGCTGCCGCGCTACCTCGCGAAGTCGGGGTTGTTCAAGAACAAGTACCTCGGCGCCTTCCTCACCTCCGCCGGGCAGATCCCCGTCGAGCGGCTCAGCCGCAACGCGATCGGTGCCTACGACGCCGCGGTCCGGGCGATCGGCGACGGCGAGTGCATCATCATCTACCCCGAGGGCACGCTCACCCGCGACCCCGACCTGTGGCCGATGAAGGGCAAGACCGGCGCGGCCCGGATCGCCCTCGCCACCGGCTGCCCGGTCATCCCGGTCGGCCAGTGGGGTGCGCAGGAGGTGCTGGCCCCCTACACCAAGACGCCGCACCTCGTCCCGCGCAAGAACATCGTGATGAAGGCCGGTGACCCGGTGCCGCTGGACGACCTCGTCGCCGGACCGCACACCCCCGAGGCCACGGCGCGCGCGACCGAGCGCATCATGGCCGCCATCACCGAGCTCGTCGAGGACGTCCGCGGTGGCACCGCCCCGGCCGAGCGCTTCGACCCGCGGCAGCGCGGCGTACGCGAGACCGGGAACCCCCACGACGACGCCAGTCCGGCGCGTCAGCGAAGCAGGAGGAAGCGCGACCGATGACGAAGATCGCAGTGTTCAGCGCGGGCTCGTGGGGCACCGCCTTCTCGCTGGTCCTCGCCGACGCGGGCAACGACGTGACCCTCTGGGCGCGGCGCGACGACGTCGTCGACGCGATCAACGACCGGCGGGAGAACACCGACTACCTCCCGGGCATCGAGCTGCCGCCCTCCATCAGCGCCTCGACCGATCCCGAGAAGGTCGCGCACGACGCCGACGTCGTGGTGCTGACCGTCCCGTCGCAGACCCTGCGTGAGAACCTCACGAGCTGGGCCCCGATCCTGCCGCAGAAGGCGACGCTGGTCTCGCTGATGAAGGGCGTCGAGCTCGGCACGCTGATGCGGATGAGCGAGGTCATCCACGAGGTCACCGACGCCGACCCCGACCGCATCGCCGTCGTCAGCGGCCCCAACCTCGCGCGCGAGATCGCCCGCCGCGAGCCGGCCGCGTCCGTCGTCGCGTGCACCGACGAGGAGCGTGCCAAGCAGATCCAGGCGATCACGCACGGCCCGTCGTGGCGCCCGTACACGTCCGTCGACGTGCTCGGCTGCGAGATCGGCGGCGCCTACAAGAACGTCGTCGGCCTCGCCGTCGGCATGGCCGTCGGCCTCGGCTTCGGCGACAACACCACGGCCTCCGTGATCACCCGCGGCCTCGCCGAGACCGCCCGCCTCGCGACCGCGCAGGGCGCCAATCCGCTCACCCTCATGGGCCTCGCCGGCCTCGGCGACCTGGTCGCCACCTGCTCCTCGCCCCTCTCGCGCAACCGCACCTTCGGCGAGCGCCTCGGCCAGGGCATGACCACCGAGGAGATCTACGCCTCGACCCGCCAGGTCGCCGAGGGCGCCAAGTCCTGCAAGTCCCTCCTGGCCCTCGCCCAGCAGACCGGCATCGACGCCCCGATCGCCGAGGCCGTCGACGCCGTCGTCGACGGCCGGATGACCGCCCAGGACATGATGAACTCCTTCATCGCCCGCGACACGAAGGCCGAGACGGATTGATGGCGCTCGCTCCGCTCGCGCGTGCTCGGCGCCCCTGAAGACGTCGTCTTCCCTCGTCGCTCCCGAGCTGTCTCGCTGCGCTCGTCGCGCTCGCTCGCTCCTCAGTCCAGACGACGTCGGGCGCCGAGCGAGTGGGCGGAGGAGTCAGGGGCGATTCGGGCCGAGCGCCTATCCCGCTGGTTGAGGTGCGAGCGCAGCGTGCGCCACTCCCGCTGGTTGAGGTGCGAGCGCAGCGAGCCTCGAAACCAGGTGTCCTAACCGACGCAGCCGTCCAGCGCGGTGCGGAGGTCGTCCCAGAGGTCCTCCACGTCCTCGACGCCGACGGAGAGCCGGACCAGCCCGTCGGGGATGGTCGCGGCCTCGGCCTTCCAGCGGCGGCGACGCTCGAGCGTCGACTCGACGCCGCCGAGCGAGGTGGCGTGCACCCACAGGCGGGTCTTGCGGCTGAGCAGGTCGGCGGCCATCTCGCCCTGCGCCAGCACGATGCTGACGATGCCGCCGAAGCCGGGGTAGCGGACCTCCGACAGCGCGGGGTGCTCGCCGAGGCGGCGTACGAGCTCCTGGGCGTTGGCCTGGGCGCGCTCCACGCGCAGGTGCAGGGTGCGCAGCCCGCGCAGCGTCAGCCACGCCTCGAACGGGCCGGGGATCGCGCCGACGAGGTCGCGGCGGCCCTTCAGCACGGCGTACAGCTCGTCGTCGCGCGTGACGATCGCGCCCATCTGCACGTCGGAGTGGCCGGCGAGGTACTTGGTCGCCGAGTGCACGACGAGGTCGACGTCGTCCTCGAGCGGGCGCTGCAGCAGGGGAGTGGCGAAGGTGTTGTCGACCACGACGTAGGCGCCCGCCTCGTGCGCAGCTGCGGTGATCGTCGCGATGTCCGCGACCTCCAGGGCCGGGTTCGTGGGCGACTCGATCCAGACCAGCGCGGCGTCGGCACAGGCCGCCACGACCGCGTCGGTGTCGGTGATGTCCACCATCTCCGCGCGCAGCCGGCCGCGTGCCTCGAGGTCGGCGAGCTGCATGATCGTGCCGGTGTAGGCGTGCTTCGGGACGACGACCTTGCCGTCCGCTCCGACGAGGTCGAGCACCGTCGCGGCCGCCGCGAGCCCGGAGGCGAACGTCAGGCACCGCCCGCCCTCGAGGGCACCGAGGGCGTCCTCGAGCGCGGTCCACGTCGGGTTGCCGTAGCGGCCGTACTCCACGTCGCCGCCCGCGACGTAGGTGGCCGCCATGGTGATGGGCTCGTTGAGCGGGGCGTCGGGCGTCTTCTCCGGGCGACCGGCCGTCACGGCCAGGGTGGAGAGTGCCGGCGTCCGGGGCGTGAGCGGAGAGTCTGCAGCCATGCGCGCCAGCGTAGGTGGATAGGGTCGAGCCGATGAACGACACCTCCCCTGACACGCCCCCCGGCCCCGCGGCGCGCAAGCCGCGCGTCGCCGTCGTCTTCGGCGGCCGCTCCTCCGAGCACGGCATCTCCTGCGTCACCGCCGGCAGCGTGCTGGCCGCGATCGACCGCGACGTGTACGACGTCGTGCCGGTCGGGATCGCGACCGACGGCCGGTGGGTGCTGGAGGCCGACGAGCCCACGCGCCTGGCGATCCGTGGCAGCGAGCTCCCCACGGTCGACGCCGACCGGTCACCGGTGGCCCTGATGGGCGCGACGACCGGCACCGACCTGGTGGTCACCGAGCCGACGAGCGTCCCGTCGGTGATCGGCGAGGTCGACGTGGTCTTCCCGCTGCTGCACGGCCCGTGGGGAGAGGACGGGACGCTGCAGGGGATGCTCGAGATGGCGGCGGTCCGCTACGTCGGGTCCGGCGTGCTGGCGTCCGCGATCGGGATGGACAAGGCCTACATGAAGGTGGTCCTCCAGGCCGCCGGCCTCCCGGTCACCCCGGGGATCGTGGTCACCCGCACCGAGCTCGCGCAGGACCCTGCCGGCGTACGCACGCGGATCGAGGAGCTCGGCTTCCCCTCGTTCGCCAAGCCCGCGCGTGCCGGGTCGAGCATGGGGATCAGCAAGATCCACGACGCCTCCGAGGTCGAGGAGGCGCTGGAGGAGGCGTTCCGGCACGACCCGAAGGTGCTCGTCGAGCAGTCGATGGAGGGCGCGCGCGAGGTGGAGTGCGGCGTGCTCGGCACCCTCGAGGGGCCGCCGGAGACGTCGCGGCCCGGCGAGGTGCGCACGGGCGGGGACCACGAGTTCTACGACTTCGAGGCCAAGTACCTCGCCGACCAGCACACCGAGATCGACATCCCGGCCGACCTCCCCGCGGAGACCGAGCAGCAGGTGCGGGCGATGGCGGTCCGTGCCTTCGAGGCGCTGTCGTGCGAGGGGCTCGCGCGCGTCGACTTCTTCGTGATGCCCGACGGCACGCTCGTGATCAACGAGCTCAACACGATGCCCGGCTTCACGCCGACGTCGATGTACCCCCAGCTCTGGGCGGCGTCGGGGATGGCCTACCCCGACCTGGTCGACCGGCTGGTCCAGCTGGCGCTGAAGCGCGACACCGGCCTGCGCTGACCCTCACAGGCAGGGGAGACCCTCGCTGAGGTGCTCCTCCAGCACGGGTGCGAGCTCCGACAGCGCGCGGTCGATGCCCTCGGTCCGGCGCTCCTCGGGCACCAGGACCTCGACGTACGGCGTCCGGCTCAGGGCGATCGCCGTCGCGTCCTCGGACGGGTCCGACAGCTCGTCGTCGGGGACGTACCACCCGACGCCCCCGACCACGTTGCACTCCGCGGTCGGCTCGTAGGCCTCCGGCTCCGGCACGCCGCACGTGAGGACGTACGCCGGGTCGCCCCACGCCGCGCCGAGCGCACCGTCGGGCTCGACCGGGGTGCTGGGCTCACCCGCCAGGGTCTCGGGCAGGTCGTCGACCAGCGCCTCGCAGGCCGCCCGGTCGGCGCCCGAGAGGTCGTGGTCCTCGATCCGGGGCGGCCCCGACGAGCAGCCGCCGACCAGCACCAGTCCGGCAACGGCCGCGGACACGACGACGCCCCGGCCCGTCGAGGGGCCGAGGCGTCGGCGTGGATGCACGTGTGTCAGGTCCCGCGGGTCAGATGTGGACGACGGGGCACGTCAGCGTGCGGGTGATGCCGTCGAGGTTCTGCACCTTCGACACCACGAGCTTGCCCAGCTCGTCGACGTTCTTGGCCTCGGCGCGCACGATCACGTCGTAGGGACCGGTGACGTCCTCGGCGAGGGTGACGCCACTGACCTGGGCGATCTCGCGGGCAACTTCGGCAGCCTTGCCGACGTCGGTCTGGATCAGGATGTAGGCCTGGACGACCATCGTGGACTCCTCGGTCTCGTTCAGCGGGGTCGGACCGGATCAACCTACCGCGCCGCGCGGGCGGGCCGACAGGGGCCGGGTGGCGGTGGTCACCGGCCCGGTCTGGTGGGATGGGCGCATGGCGCTCACCCCAGACGCAACCCTCGCCGAGGCCGGCGAGTTCGGCCTGATCTCGGAGCTCGTCTCCCAGTTCGGCGAGATCTTCGAGGGCGACGAGCACGTGCTCGTCGGGCCCGGCGACGACGCGGCCGTGCTGCGCATCAAGCACGGCCACGTGGTCGTGTCGACCGACCTCATGGTCGAGGGCCGCCACTTCCGCCGGGACTGGGCCAGCGCAGCCGACGTGGGGCACCGGGCCGCGGCGCAGAACCTCTCCGACATCAACGCCATGGGCGGCACCGCCCGCCACCTGACCATCGGGCTCGCGGCTCCCGCGGAGCTGCCCGTCTCCTGGGCGCTGGACTTCGCGCGCGGGTTCGCCGAGGAGTGCGCCGGTGTCGGCGCCAGCGTCGTCGGCGGCGACCTCACCCGGTCCGACCAGCTGATGATCGCCGTCACCGTGCTCGGCCAGTGCTTCCAGTCCCCGGTGCTGCGCTCGGGCGCCCAGCCCGGGGACGTGCTCGCGCTCACCGGCCGGCAGGGCTGGGCGGCCGGCGGGCTCGCCGTGCTCGGCCGTGGCTTCCGCTCCCCGCGGGTGCTCGTCGAGGCCTACCGCCGTCCCGAGCCGCCGTACGCCGCCGGCAAGGAGGCCGCCGAGGCCGGCGCGACGTCCCTCATCGACATCTCCGACGGCCTCCTGGCCGAGGCCGCGCACCTCGCGGAGGCGAGCGGCGTCGCCATCGACGTACGGCGTGACGCCTTCGACGTGCCCGAGCCGCTGCAGGCGGTGGGTGCGGCGCTGGGCGCCGACCCGCTGGAGTTCATCCTCTCCGGCGGCGACGACCACGCCCTGCTCGCGACCTTCCCCGACACCGCCTCGGTCCCCGCCGGCTGGCAGGTGGTCGGCGAGGTGCGGGCGGGGGAGGGCGTCACCGTCGACGGCGGGGAGTACGACGGCCCCACCGGCTGGACCCACTTCTGATCCCTCGACGACTGGCCCGGGAGGGGCGGGGAGTCGGGAGGACGACGAAGCCCCCGCCGCATCAGCGACGGGGGCTTCGACGAAGACTCTTCGTCAGGTCAGCGCGAGACCTTGCCGGCCTTGAGGCAGCCGGTGCAGACGTTCAGGCGCTTGGGCGTGCCGTTCACGGTCGCCCGGACGCGCTGGATGTTGGGGTTGAAACGACGCTTGGTGATCTTGCGCGACCAGGGACGGTTGTTTCCGAAGCCCGGCTTCTTGGCGCAGATGTCGCAGACGGCAGCCACCGTGCACTCCGATCCGTTCGAGGTTGATAGATGATCAAGGTCCGTCGCCGCTGGAGGCGGCAACAGGCAACCGCGCAAGAGTAGCCGAGGACCCGCGGCGAGATGAAATCGCAGGGGCGTCGGATCCGGGCACTACCCTGTGGCGCGCACCACAGCGCGCCAGCGCTGTCCCCATCCTGCCCCGGATCTGCCGCAGGACCCAGCCCGCCACCACCCCCAGACGACCACGGGAGCACACCGACTCGATGGAGCCAGTCACCCACGGCATCACCCTGGACGGGGTCGCCCGGTTCGTCGACATCGCGACCGACGCCCTGTCCTCGGCGCGTGAGGAGATCGACGCGCTCAACGTCTACCCGGTCCCCGACGGCGACACCGGCACCAACATGTTCCTGACGGTCTCGGCCGCCCGCGACGAGCTGCGCGCCGCCCGCACGGCCGACCCCGACCTGGGCCTGGGGGACGGCATGGCGGTGCTCGCCCGCGCCGCCCTGCTGGGGGCGCGCGGCAACTCCGGGGTGATCCTCAGCCAGATGTTCCGTGCGTACGTCCACCACCTCGCCGGAGCCGGACTGCAGCAGCACCCCGCGCAGACGGTCGCGGCGGCCATGGCCGAGGCGACCGACGCCAGCTACGCCGCTGTCGGCACTCCCGTCGAGGGCACGATCCTGACGGTCTCGCGGGCCGCGTCGGACGCCGCTGTGGCGGCCGCCGAGCGTCCCGGCGCCCGCACGCGCGACGTGTTCACCGCCGCCGCGGCGGCCGCGCGGGCCGCACTGGCCAGGACCCCCGAGCAGCTGCCGGTGCTGGCCCAGGCCGGTGTCGTCGACGCCGGTGGCCGGGGCCTCTGCGTGGTCCTCGACGCCGTCGAGACCGCGTCGACCGGCCGTCGCCCGATGCCCTACACGCCGCCGATCGGCACCCACCACATCCCCGTCCCGGTCGCCGCCGTGGCCCACGGCGCCCCCGGCGAGGACCTCACCGAGGACGGTCCGTCCTACGAGGTGATGTACCTCCTCGACGCCGACGACGCTGCCGTCGAGGAGCTGCGCCACACCCTCGCCGCGCTCGGCGACAGCCTGGTGGTCGTCGGGGGCGACGGCCTGTGGAACGTCCACGTGCACGTCGACGACGTCGGCGCCGCGGTCGAGGCCGGCATCACCGCCGGGCGCCCCCACCGCATCCGCGTCACCCACTTCGCCGAGCAGGTCGCCGCGGCCCGGCAGCGGGTCTCCACCCGCACGGGCCGCAAGGTCGTGGCGGTGGCCGCCGGTCCGGGCCTGGCCGAGCTGTTCGCGTCCGCCGGCGCTGTGGTCGTCACGGGCGGCCCGGGTCAGCGGCCCTCGACCGGCCAGCTGCTGGAGGCCATCACCGCGTGCGGTGCCGCCGAGGTCGTGGTGCTGCCCAACGACGGCGACACCGTCCGCGCCGCCGAGATCGCGGCCCGCACCGCGGAGGCCGAGCACGAGGTCTCGGTGGAGGTGATCCCGACCCACGCGCAGGTGCAGGGGCTGGCCGCGATCTCGGTCCACGAGCCCGGCCGCACCTTCGACGCCGACGTGCGCGAGATGACCGCGACCGCGCGCCACGTCCGCCACGGAGCGGTCACGGTCGCCGCCCGCCAGGCGATCACCATGGCGGGGCCGTGCGAGGCCGGTGACGCCCTCGGCGTGGTCGCCGGAGACTTCGCAGTCGTCGGCACCGACCTCGAGGAGGTCGCCCGCGACGTCCTGGAGCGGCTCCTGGCCGGCGGCGGCGAGCTGGTCACCATCGTCTCCGGCGAGGGCGGGGTCGAGCTGGCCGACCGCGTCGCCGCCCACGTCGAGCAGCACCACCCGACCGTCGACGTCGCCGTCCACGAGGGCGGCCAGCCGCGCTACCCGCTGCTGGTCAGCGTCGAGTGACCGGCACGGATCGGCTAGGAATCTCCTCATGGTCGCGATCACGCCGGACAGCCCGATCGGGGCGGTCTTCGGCTCCCACCACAAGAAGCGCAAGCTCGCCGAGGAGGGCCTCGGCCTGAAGACGGTCGGCGACCTGCTGCGCCACTTCCCGCGCCGCTACATCGCCGCCACCGAGCTCTCCGAGGTCGCCACCCCGGTGGTCGGTGAGCAGCTGACGATCGTCGGCGAGGTGCGCTCCTGCGACAGCGCGTCGTTCTTCTCCGGCAACCGCCGCCAGTTCCGTACGACGGTGCGGTTGCGCACCGACGGCCCCGACTTCTCCGTCACGCTGTTCAGCCCCTACCAGGGCCAGGCCGACCGCCACGAGGCGGAGTTCCGGCCGGGCAGCCGGGCGGTCTTCACCGGCAAGGCCAAGCAGTTCCGCGGCTCGTGGCAGCTCGACCAGCCCCACGGCTTCGCGATGGACGGGCCCGAGGGCGCGACGCTGAGCAAGCTGATGCCCGTCTACCCGCTCACCGCCAAGCTCTACACGTGGGACCTCCAGAAGGTCATCAGCACCGCCCTCGACCTCGTCACCGGCGTCCCCGACGTCTTCACCCCCGAGCTGCGTGAGCGGTTCGGCCTGCTCGGCATCATGCAGGCGCTGCGCTGGATCCACGCGCCCGACGACTGGAGCGAGCTGGGCGCGGCCCAGAAGCGCTTCCGGTTCGAGGAGGCGCTCGTCCTCCAGCTGGTCCTCGCCCGCAGGCGCGCGGCACACCGCGCACTGGGAGCGCAGTCCCGCGCGCCGCGCCCCGACGGCGTGCTCGCCGCCTTCGACGCCCGGCTGCCCTTCGAGCTCACCGGGGGACAGCGCGAGGTCGGCGAGGTGGTGGCCGACGAGCTCGCCCGCGACCACCCGATGAACCGGCTCCTGCAGGGCGAGGTCGGCTCCGGCAAGACCCTGGTCGCCCTCCGTGCCATGCTGCAGGTCGTCGACGCGGGCGGCCAGGCAGCGCTGCTGGCGCCCACGGAGGTGCTCGCCCAGCAGCACCACCGCTCGATCACCGCGATGCTCGGCGACCTCGCCCAGGGCGGGATGCTCGGCGGCGCCGCCGAGGCGACCACCGTCGTCCTGCTCACCGGGTCGATGGGCAAGGCCGCGCGCCAGGAGGCGATGCTGCGCATCGTCACCGGCGAGGCCGGCATCGTCATCGGCACCCACGCCCTCCTCGAGGACAAGGTCGAGTTCGCCGACCTCGGCCTCGTGGTGGTCGACGAGCAGCACCGGTTCGGTGTCGAGCAGCGGGCCGCGCTCACCGACAAGGCGGGCTCGCCGCCCCACGTCCTGGTCATGACCGCCACGCCCATCCCGCGGACGGTCGCGATGACGGTGTTCGGTGACCTCGAGACGTCGGTGCTCGCCGAGCTGCCCGCCGGGCGCGCGCCGATCCAGACCAACGTCGTGCCCCTCGCCGACCAGCCCTCCTGGATCGAGCGGGTCTGGCAGCGCGTGCGCGAGGAGGTCGAGAAGGGCCACCAGGTCTACGTCGTGTGCCCCCGGATCTCCGGCGACGCGGGCGAGGAGGGGGAGTCCGACCAGGTCGACCTCGACGAGAGCGGGGCCGAGGTCGCGCCGAGGCGCGCGCTCGCTGCCGTCGAGGAGGTGCACGCCGAGCTGGCCGCCGGCCCCCTGGCCGGCCTGCGCACCGCGATCCTGCACGGCAAGCTGCCGCCGGAGGAGAAGGACCGCACGATGCGCGCCTTCGCCGGCGGCGAGGTCGACGTCCTGGTCTCCACCACGGTCATCGAGGTCGGCGTCGACGTGCACAACGCGACCACGATGGTGCTCCTCGACGCCGACCGGTTCGGCGTCTCCCAGCTCCACCAGCTGCGCGGTCGCGTCGGTCGTGGGGGGCTGCCCGGCCTGTGCCTCCTGGTGTCCTACGCCGAGGCGGGCTCGCCGGCCCGTGAGCGCCTCGAGGCCGTCGCGGCGACCACCGACGGCTTCGAGCTGAGCCGCGTGGACCTCGAGCAACGCCGCGAGGGCGACGTCCTGGGCGCCAACCAGTCCGGTTTCCGCTCGAGCCTCGTCACACTTCGGGTATTGCGGGACGAGAAGACCATCGTCCGTGCCCGTGAGGCCGCGGAGGCGCTACTCTCCGAGGACCCCGGTCTCGCGCAGTCGCCCGACCTGGCCGCGGCGGTCGCCGAGGTCGAGCGTTCCGCGGCCTCGGGTTTCATGGAGAAGGGCTGAGCGCGACGACATGACTCGGATCATCGGGGGAACGGCGGGGGGCCGCCGTCTGGAGACGCCGCGCGGCCAGACCACGCGGCCCACGAGCGACCGGGTCCGCGAGGCGCTGTTCTCCGCCGTCGAGTCGCGCACCGGCTCCCTCGACGGGCTGCGCTTCCTCGACCTGTACGCCGGCTCCGGTGCGGTCGGCCTCGAGGCGTGGTCGCGGGGGGCGGGCGTGGTCACCCTGGTCGAGCAGGACCGCCGCACCGCCGCCCTGATCTCACGCAACGCCGCCGCCCTCGGCTTCGCCCGGGCCAAGGTCGTCGCCACCTCCGTCGCCGCGTTCCTCCAGGCCACGCCGGCCGCCCCCTACGACATCGTCTTCTCCGACCCGCCCTACCCGATGTCCGACGGCGACGTCACGGCCGACCTGGCCGCGCTCGTGGCGCACGGGTGGCTCGTCCCGGGCGCGCTCGTCGTGGTCGAGCGCGCGGCCAAGCGCAGCGAGGTCGCCTGGCCCGAGGGGATCGAGGAGGACCGCACGAAGCGCTACGGCGAGACCGCGCTTTGGTACGGTCACGCCACCCCGGCACCCTGACCCCCAGGCGCCCCAGCCCAGCACGGAGGGAGACCCGCGTGCGACGCGCTGTCTGCCCCGGGTCCTTCGACCCGGTGACCAACGGCCACCTCGACATCGTCGGTCGCGCCGCGCGGCTCTTCGACGAGGTCGTGGTCGCCATCGGCGTGAACATGAGCAAGAACCGGCTCTTCACCCCCGACGAGCGCATCGCGATGCTCGAGGAGGCCACCGCCGACATCCCCAACGTGCGGGTGTCCGGCTTCGACGGGCTGATCGTGGACTTCTGCCGCGAGATCGACGCCGTGGCGATCGTGAAGGGCCTGCGCGGCGCGGGCGACTACGAGTACGAGCTCCCGATGGCCCAGATGAACTCCCACCTCACCCGGGTCGAGACGGTCTTCCTGCCCGGTGCCGTCGGCAACGCGTTCGTGTCCTCCAGCCTGATCAAGGAGGTCGCCGGCCTCGGCGGGGACGTGAGCGGCCTGGTGCCGGAGCCCGTCCGCGAGGCGCTCGTACGACGCCTCGACGAGCGTCGCCCCTGACGTGGCGGCGGCCCACGAGTCGCCTCCTGCCTCACTCGTTTTGCCCCCTCACCCGGGCGACGGATACGATTCCGAGGTTGTGTTGGTGTCCAGATGTGGGAGTTCGACGTGAGCAGCCTGGACCCGAGGGCGCCGCTCGTGCTTGACACGCGCGAGCTCGGGCGCCGCCCGGGGTCCCAGCGTGAGCTCGAGCTCTCCGTTCCGGCACCAGCAGAACTTGGTATCGAAGTCCTCTCTGTCCCCGAAGGATCGCCGGTCGAGCTCGACCTGCGGCTGGAGGCGGTCATGGAGGGCGTGCTGCTCACGGGCACGGCCACGGCCAGGCTCGAGGGGGAGTGCGTGCGGTGCCTGGAGCCGATCGAGGACGAGATCCACGCGACGCTCCAGGAGCTCTACGTCTACCCCGACCAGCACGACAGGGCCACGGAGAACGACGACCGTGACCTCGACGACGAGACCAGCCTCCTCGAGGACGACCTGCTCGACCTCGAGCCCCTGCTGCGGGACGCGGTGGTGCTCGCACTGCCGTTCCAGCCGCTGTGCATGGACGATTGCCCCGGGTTGTGCACCGAGTGCGGTGCGCGGCTCGCGGACGACCCGGACCACACGCACGAGGCGCCGATCGACCCCCGCTGGGCAGGACTCGCAGAACTCCAGCAGGATCCCCAGGACTGACCGATTCACCGGGACCACCCCGGTTGAAGCAAGCAACAGGAGACAACCATGGCTGTTCCGAAGCGGAAGATGTCGCGCAGCAACACGCGTCACCGCCGTTCGCAGTGGAAGGCCGTCGCGCCGACCCTCGTGACGTGCGCCAACCCCGCCTGCGGCGCCAAGCACCTCCCGCACCGCGCGTGCGGTCAGTGCGGCCAGTACGGCGCCCGGGCCGACCGTCGCCAGGTCCTCTGACCACCGACGAGCTCCGCGCAGCGCTCGGTGATCCGGTCCTGGATCCCGAGCTGCTGCAGCGTGCGCTGACGCACCGCTCGTTCGCCTACGAGAACGGGCAGATCCCGACCAACGAGCGCCTGGAGTTCCTCGGGGACTCCGTGCTCGGGGTCGTGGTGACCGAGACGCTCTACCGCGCCCACCCGGACTTCTCCGAGGGACGGCTGGCCAAGCTGCGCGCCGCGGTCGTCAACGCACGTGCCCTGGCCGAGGTGGCCCGCCGCATCGACCTCGGCCGGCACATCATGCTCGGCCGCGGTGAGGAGACCACCGGCGGCCGCGACAAGGCCTCGATCCTCTCCGACACGGTCGAGGCGGTCATCGGCGCCATCCACCTCAGCGGCGGCATGAGCGAGGCCGCGAAGGTCGTCCACCGGCTCTTCGACCCGGTGATGGAGGCTGCCGCGTCCATGGGCGCCGGGCTCGACTGGAAGACCTCCCTGCAGGAGCTGTCCGCCGAGATCGGCCTCGGCGTCCCGGAGTACCTCATCGAGGACGACGGCCCCGACCACATGAAGACCTTCGTCGCGCGCGTCCGCGTCGGCGAGCTGGTCCTCGGCAACGGCACCGGGCGCTCCAAGAAGGAGGCCGAGCAGGGCGCCGCCGAGACGGCCTACCGCGAGATCCAGGCCTCCCACAGCCGCTCCGGCGAGCCCGCGGAGCCTGCGGCGCCCGTCGACGCCGACGTCTGACCCGTGCCCGAGCTCCCCGAGGTCGAGGTCGTCCGCGCCGGCCTCGAGCGCCACGTCCTCGGCAGCACCGTCGAGGCCGTCGAGGTGCTGCACCCGCGCCCCGTGCGCCGCGACCACCGCGGCTCGACCGGCTTCGTCGCCGCCCTCATGGGCCAGCGCATCGACGCGGTCCGGCGCCGCGGCAAGTACTTCTGGCTCGCCCTCGGCAACGGCGACGCGCTCCTCGGCCACCTCGGCATGAGCGGCCAGATGCTGCTGCACGAGCCCGGCGCCCCCGACGAGCGACACCTCCGGGTGCGCTTCACGCTGGCCACCCCCGACGGCGGCCGGCTGGAGATGCGCTTCGTCGACCAGCGCATGTTCGGCGGGCTCGCCGTCTCGACCGGCGGCGCCGACCTGCCGACCGAGATCGTGCACATCGCCCGCGACCCGATCGACCCGGAGTTCGACGACGCCGAGTTCGTCCGACGCGCGCGCCGGCGCACGTCCGCGATCAAGCGGCTGCTCCTGGACCAGGGGCTGGTCTCCGGCGTCGGCAACATCTACGCCGACGAGGCGCTGTGGCGCTCCCGGCTCCACGGCGAGCGTCCCGGCGACCGGCTCACCGGGCCGGTGCTGCGCGGGCTGCTCGGCCACGTCCGCGAGGTGATGGGGGAGGCGCTCGCCCAGGGCGGGACCTCCTTCGACGCGCTCTACGTCAACGTCAACGGCGAGTCGGGCTACTTCGACCGGTCCCTCGACGCCTACGGGCGCGAGGGCGAGCCGTGCCGGCGCTGCGGGACGCCGATCCGGCGGGTCGCCTTCATGAACCGGTCGTCGTACTTCTGCCCGCGCTGCCAGCGGCCGCCGCGCTCCCGCTGACGCCGGGGTGTCGGACCCGTCCCGGCATTGACCGGACCCCGGCGGGGTGCGACTCTTGTAGATGGCCGCTTCGCGGCCCCGAACCCCCTTTTCTGGAAAGGCACCCCATGGCGAAAGCGCTGATGGGTCATGTGAACAGCGACGTGCGGTCCGCCTCGGTCCTGGCCGTCGAGAACAGCCGGCTCCGGCGCCGGGTCGGTGACCTGGAGGCACTGGTCCTCCGGCTCCAGGCCGAGAACGACCGCCTGGCCGCGGCCGCCCGCGACGAGCGCCCGGTCGAGGACCTCCAGCCCGCCTGATATTCCGGTGCGGCCGACGAGTGCCGCACCGTAGGGTCACCACCTTGTGAGCCTTTCGAGCCGGTCGGACCACGACGTCCGCAGGACGAGCAGGGTGGTCGAGACCGTCTTCCCGTCGCGTCTGGGCACCGGCTTCCGCTGGCTGGTGGCCAGCTCGTGGACCAGCAACCTCGGTGACGGCCTGATGATGGCGGCCGGCCCGCTGCTCGTCGCCTCCCAGACCCGCAACCCCGTCCTCGTGGCGCTCGCGGCCATGGCCTCGCAGCTGCCGTGGCTGCTCTTCGGCCTGGTCGCGGGCGCGCTCGCCGACCGCCTCGACCGACGCCTGGTCATCATGACCATGAACGCCGTCCGCGTCGGGGTCCTGGTCGTCCTCACCGCCTTCGTGTGGACCGGGCACGTCAACATCTGGCTCGTCCTGGTGGCCCTGTTCGCGATGGGCACCGCCGAGGTGTTCGCCGACACGACCGCCTCGACCCTCGTCCCGATGCTGGTGGCCAAGCCCGACCTCGGCATCGCCAACGCGCGCATCATGGCGGGCCTGATCACCGCCAACCAGCTCGTGGGTCCCGCGCTGGGCGCGGTCCTGTTCGCCGTGGGGATGGCCGTGCCGTTCACGGTCCAGGCCGTCTGCGTGGGGCTGGGTGTCGTCCTGATCGCACGCATCGGCACGCCGCGCGGCGCCGTGCGCGAGGACGTGGACTCCCACATCCGGCAGGACATCGCGGAGGGCATGCGCTGGCTGCTCGGCAACCGGGCGGTGCGCACGCTCGCGCTGGTGATCGTGACGTTCAACGTGACCTGGGCGGCGCCGTGGTCGGTGCTCGTGCTGTGGGCCCAGGAGCGGGTCGGCGTCGACGCCGCCGGCTTCGGCCTGCTCACCACGGCCAGCGCGGTCGGCGGCCTCGTCGCCACCGTGTCCTACGGCCGGCTCGAGAAGCGGGTCCCGCTCGCCACGCTCATGCGGGCCGCCCTGCTGTGCGAGGTGCTCTTCCACCTCGCGATGGCGTTCACCACGACGTACGCCGTCGCGCTGGGGCTGATGGTCTTCTTCGGCGCGTACGCCTTCGTGTGGGGCACGCTGTCGAGCGCGGTCCGGCAGCGGGCCGTGCCGACCGAGCTGCAGGGCAGGGTCTCCTCGGTCTACATGATCTGCGTGATGGGCGGGATGCTCCTGGGCTCGCTGCTCGGCGGCCTGATCGCCCGCCAGTGGGGGCTGACCGCGCCGTGGTGGTTCGCCTTCGCCGGCGCGGGGATCACCCTCGCGCTCGTGTGGCGCGAGCTCGGGCACATCGCCCACGCCGACGAGGTCGCCACCGCCAGCGCCTGACCGGGCGCCGACCGCGCGCGGTCTGGTTCGATGGGCGGATGGATGCCCTCGCCGAGCTCGTCGGGTCCCTGCCGGACGGGGTCGTGGCCACCGACCCGGCCACCGTGGAGAACTACCGCTTCGACTGGTCCAAGGACACCGGCGCCGGCACCCCGGTCGCCGTCGTGCGGGCGCACGACGCCGCGCAGGTGCAGGCCACGGTCCGGTGGGCCGCGACGCACGGGGTGCCCGTCGTCCCGCGCGGGGCCGGGTCCGGGCTCTCGGGCGGGTCGAGCGCCGTCGACGGCGGCATCGTGCTCAGCCTCGAGCGGATGCGCGCGGTCGAGGTCGACGCCGACTGCCAGGTGGCCGTCGTCGAGCCGGGAGCCTTCAACGCCGAGGTGAAGGCCGCAGCGCGCGAGCACGGGCTCTGGTACCCGCCCGACCCGTCGTCGTACGAGATCTGCTCCATCGGCGGCAACGTCGCGACCAACGCGGGCGGCCTGTGCTGCGTGAAGTACGGCGTCACCACCGACTACGTCCTCGGCCTCGACGTGGTGCTGGCCGACGGCACCCTGGTCACGCTCGGCGGCAAGCGGATCAAGGACGTCGCCGGGCTCTCGCTGCTCAAGCTGTTCGTGGGCTCCGAGGGGACCCTCGGGATCGTCACGCGCGCGATCCTCCGGCTGGTGCCGCTGCCGCTCCCGCCGGCGACGCTCGTGGCGGCGTTCCCGACCGTGGCCGAGGCGGCCCGGGCCGTGGTGTCCGTGCGCCGCACCATGCGCCCCTCGATGATGGAGCTGATGGACCAGGCCTCCATCAACGCGGTCGAGGACCACTCGCCGCGAGGGCTGGACCGCACGGCGGGCGCGCTGCTGGTCGTGCAGTCCGACGCGCCGGGGGAGGCCCGGGTCGCCGAGATCGCGACCGTCGAGGCGGCGTGCGAGGCCGCCGGGGCGACCGAGGTCGTGGTGACCGACGACCCGGACGAGGGTGAGATGTTCGTCGCGGCCCGCCGGGCGGCCTTCCCGGCCGTCGAGGCGCGCGGCGCCCTGCTGCTCGAGGACGTCGGCGCCCCGGTGCCGCTGCTGCCCGACCTGCTGGCAGCCGTCGCCGACATCGCCCGGGCGCACGACGTGGAGATCCCCACCGTCGCCCACGCGGGCGACGGCAACACCCACCCGATCATCGTCTACGACGCCTCCGACCCGGACTCCGAGCGCCGGGCGCGGGCCGCCTTCGACGACATCCTGCAGGCGGCGATCCGGCTCGGCGGCACCATCACCGGCGAGCACGGGGTGGGCCGCACGAAGAAGTCCGCGCTGCCCGACCAGCTGGGCGACGACGTGATGGCGCTGAGCCGCCGGATCAAGGACGCCCTCGACCCCGCGGGGATCCTCAACCCGGGCGCCGTGCTCTGACCGCCCACGTTCGTTACGGTCAGGACATGATCCGCGAGCGCCACCTCCTCGGTCCCGGTCCGTCCAACCCCTACCCGGAGGCGACCCGCGCCCTGGCCGAGCCGCTGCTCGGCCACCTCGACCCGGAGTTCCTCCGGATCATGGACGAGACCTGCGAGATGCTCCGCACCGCCTGGGGCACCTCGAACGCCCGGACGCTGCCGCTCAGCGCGACCGGCTCGGCCGGCATGGAGGCGGCCTTCGTCAACACCGTGCACCCCGGCGACGTGGTCGTCGTCGCGGTCAACGGGCTCTTCGGCCAGCGGATGACCGACGTGGCGGCACGCTGCGGCGCCGAGGTCGTCGCGGTCGACCACGAGTGGGGCCAGCCCGTCGACGTGGACCGCGTCCTCTCCGCCCACCCGTCGCCGGTGATCATCGCCGCAGTCCACGCCGAGACCTCGACCGGCGTCCGCTCCGACGTCGCCGCGCTGGGCGCCGGCAAGGGCGACGCCCTCCTGCTGGTCGACGCGGTCACCTCGATCGCCGGCATCGAGCTGCGCGCCGACGACTGGGGGATCGACCTCGGCTACGCCGGCACCCAGAAGTGCCTCGGCGTCGCGCCGGGCCTGGCGCCGTTCACGATCAACGACCGCGCCTTCGAGCGCCGCGTCGAGAAGCCGCGCTCGTGGTACCTCGACCTCGGCATGCTGGGCGGGTACGTCGGCGAAGCGGGGCTGAAGGAGGGCGGCAAGGGCCAGCGGACCTACCACCACACCGCGCCGACCGCGATGGTCGCCAGCCTGCACGCCGGCCTCACCCGCATCCTCGACGAGGGTCTCGAGGCCGTCTGGGCGCGGCACCAGGCGGCGGGCGACGCGCTCCAGTCGGGGCTGGAGGAGATGGGCCTCGAGCTGTTCGCGGCCGAGGGCAGCCGGCTCCCCGAGCTCACGACCGTCAAGGTCCCCGACGGCGTGGACTCCGCGGCCGTCCGCAAGGAGCTGCTCGAGAAGCACGGCATCGAGATCGGCGCCGGCGCGGGACCGTACGCCGCCAGCGTCTGGCGCATCGGCCTGATGGGCCACAACGCGCGCCCCGACGCCGTGCTGCTGGTGCTGGCCGCCCTGCGGGACGTCCTGGGCCGCTGAAGGCGCGCTGAGGGCGCGGCGTCAGTCCAGCCGCGCGACCGCCAGCGCGCCGAGGGCCAGGACGTCGTCCCGCGGCGGACGGACCTCGGTGAAGCTCACGTCGAGCACGGAGACCGTGCGCCCGACGCGGGTGACCAGCACCCGCCGCCAGGTGGTGCTGCCGCCCTGCACCCAGCCGATCAGCATCCCCGACGACTCGTCGCCGACGCGTGGCGGGATCCAGGCGCGGTTCTTCAGCAGGACCCGGCCGCCCTCGCCGTCGTCGGTGCGCACGTCGCCGACGCACTGCTTGCTGAAGAACCGGTAGCGCTGGACGAGCAGCCGCGCGGCGCGCCGGGACGCGAACCGGACGACGTTCTGGTCGATCAGCGCGACGGAGCGGCGACGGCTCGCGGGGGAGACGCTGCCGAGGATCCGGCTGCTGCCCCGCACGACCTGCCCCTGGTCGTCGCACCCGCGTGGCGCGAAGACGGGGGAGCGCATCACGATGCGGATGGGGTCGTCCATGTCGGGGTAGACCGTGGCGTGGTCGGCGAGCGTCAGCAGGTGCTCGCGCCCGACCGGGTCGGGAGCCGTCGCCCGCCCGGGGGCCGCCAGGCCGAGCAGGACCACCACGAGCGTCGCGAGCGAGATCATCGTCCTCCGCATGGCGACAGCATGGCGGCGAGGCGCGCGGGTGTGCAACGGGTACGGCGCCGCGCCGTGTCGTAGGGTGAGCGGCGCTGAGCTTCCCCAGTTATCAGTCTCCATTCCTGACGGCGAGGAGCCCGCGTTGTACCTGAAGAGCCTGACCCTCAAGGGGTTCAAGTCCTTCGCGTCCTCGACGACCATGCAGCTCGAGCCGGGCATCACCTGCATCGTCGGGCCCAACGGGTCCGGCAAGTCCAACGTCGTGGACGCCCTGGCGTGGGTCATGGGCGAGCAGGGTGCCAAGAGCCTGCGCGGCGGCAAGATGGAGGACGTCATCTTCGCCGGCACCTCCGGGCGCCCGCCCCTGGGCCGCGCCGAGGTGCAGCTGACCATCGACAACTCCGATGGCGCGCTGCCGATCGACTACGCCGAGGTCACGATCAGCCGCACGATGTTCCGCAACGGCGGCTCGGAGTACGCCATCAACGGCAACGGCTGCCGCCTGCTCGACGTCCAGGAGCTGCTCAGCGACTCCGGCATCGGCCGCGAGATGCACGTGATCGTCGGGCAGGGCCAGCTCGACTCGATCCTCCACGCGACCCCCGAGGACCGCCGCGGGTTCATCGAGGAGGCGGCGGGTGTCCTCAAGCACCGCAAGCGCAAGGAGAAGGCGCTCCGCAAGCTCGACGCCACCGACGGCAACCTGACCCGCCTCGCCGACCTGCTCTCCGAGATCCGCCGCCAGCTCAAGCCGCTGGGCCGCCAGGCCGAGGTCGCGCGGCAGGCGCAGACCGTGCAGGCCGACGTGCGCGACGCGCGGGCCCGGCTGCTGGCCGACGACCTGGTCACCGCCCGCACCGCGCTCGACCAGGAGATGGCCGACGAGACGCTCCTGAAGGAGCGGCGCGAGCAGGTCGAGGCCGAGATCGCCGCCGGGCGTGAGGAGGAGGCCCGCCTCGAGGCCGCGCTCCGTGACGACCTGCCGCGGCTCGCTGCCGCGCAGGAGACCTGGTTCGCGCTGTCGGGGCTCAAGGAGCGGCTGCGCGGCACGGCGTCGCTCGCCGACGAGCGGATCCGCAACGCCGCGGGCGCCGCCGAGGGTGACACCGTCGACTCCGGGCGCGACCCCGACGAGCTCGAGGCCCAGGCCGAGCGGGTGCGGCAGCAGGAGGCCGAGATCGCCGAGCAGGTCGAGCAGCAGCGCGCCGCGCTCGACGCCGCCGTGGTCGCGAAGCGTGCCGCCGAGGAGGCCGCCGCCGAGGAGGACAAGCGGATCGCCGGCCTCCAGCGCGCCGCAGCCGACCGCCGCGAGGGCCTGGCCCGACTGGCCGGCCAGGTCAACGCACTGAAGTCCCGTGCGGAGGCCGCCGACGCGGAGATCCAGCGCCTCACCGACGCCCGCGAGGACGCCGTGACCCGCGCCGAGCGCGCCCAGCGCGACTTCACCGCCCTCGAGACCCGGGTCGCCGGCCTCGACGCAGGTGAGGAGGGCCTCGACTCCGAGCACGAGGAGGCCGTCGCCGCCCTCGACGAGATCGAGGAGCAGCTCGCCCGGGCCCGCGAGGACGCCCAGCAGGCCGACCGAGACCGGGCGGGGCTCATCGCCCGCCGCGACGCCCTCGAGCTGGGTCTCAACCGCAAGGACGGCGCCGGCGCGCTGCTGGCCGCGAGCGAGGAGGTCGACGGCCTGCTCGGCTCGGTCGCCGCACTGCTCGACGTCGACCACGGCTACGAGGCAGCGGTCGCCGCAGCCCTCGGCACCGCGGCCGACGCCGTGGTCGTGACCGACGCCCAGGCGGCGGTCGAGGCGATCACCCACCTCAAGGACGACGACCTGGGCCGCGCCGGCCTCCTGCTCGGCGGTGCACCGCAGGCCGAGCGCGACTGGCCCGCCCTCCCTGCCGGGGCGACGTACGCCGTCGACGTGGTCACCGCGCCCGACGACGTGCGCCCGGCGCTGGTGCGGCTGCTGCACCAGGTCGCCGTCGTCGACGACCTGCCCGCCGCCCGACGCCTCGTGGCCGAGCTGCCCGACGTCGTCGCGGTGACCCGCGAGGGCGACCTGCTCGGCGCCCACTTCGCCGCCGGCGGCTCCAGCAGCCAGCCGAGCCTGATCGAGATCCAGGCCGCGGTCGACGAGGCCACCACGCGGCTGGCCGAGG
Organism: Nocardioides sp.; assembly: GCA_041914085.1. Taxonomy (GTDB): domain Bacteria; phylum Actinomycetota; class Actinomycetes; order Propionibacteriales; family Nocardioidaceae; genus Nocardioides. The sequence goes on along the minus strand of JAYSEC010000013.1, from coordinate 3,798 downwards.
CGACGGCGACGACCGAGCGGCTCGGCTTCGAGATCTCCCGGCTCGAGGCGAGCCGTCACGACGCCCTGAAGCGGGTCGACGTGGCCCTGGCCAAGCTGCACGAGTCCGACGCGACGCTCGCCGCGGTCGCCGAGGAGCTCGGCCAGCACGGCTCGCAGGCGCGGGCCGCCAAGGGCGAGGCCGACCGGCTCGAGCGGGCCATCGCGACCGCCCGCGAGGCACGCGAGGCCGACCTCGCCGGGCTCGTGGAGCTCGAGGCCCGCCTGGCGGCCGCCCAGGACGTCACCGACGAGGAGCCCGACACCTCCGACCGCGAGAAGCTGGCCGAGGCGGCGCGCGAGGCCCGCCAGGGCGAGATGGACGCCCGGCTCGCGCTCCGCACCGCCGAGGAGCGGGCGCGCGCGCTGCACGGCCGCGCCGACTCGCTGCTCCGTGCCGCGCAGGCCGAGCGGGAGTCGCGTGCGCGTGCCGCCGAGCGCCGCGAACGGCTGATCCGCGAGGGCCGTGCCGCGCAGGCCGTGTCGGTCGCGGTGCGGATCGTGCTGCACCAGCTGGAGCGCTCGGTCATGGAGGCCGCCGACGAGCGCGCCGCCGTGGAGGAGTCGCGCCAGGGCAGCGAGCAGCAGCTCATGGCCGTGCGCACCCAGCTGCGCGACCTCGGCCGCGAGCACGACGAGCTGGTGAACTCCGTGCACCGCGACGAGATGGCCCGCACCCAGCAGCGGATGCGCATCGAGCAGCTCGAGGAGCGAGCGCTCGAGGAGCTCGGTCTCGACCCCGACGGCCTGGTGGGTGACTACGGCCCCGACACGCTCGTCCCGTTCACCGGTCAGGTGGCCGATGGCGAGGAGCCTCCGGAGCCCACGCCGTTCGTGCGCGAGGAGCAGGTCAAGCGGCTGCGCTCCGCCGAGCGGGCGCTCTCGATGCTCGGGCGGGTCAACCCGCTCGCGCTCGAGGAGTTCTCCGCGATGGAGGAGCGCCACAAGTTCCTCACCGAGCAGCTCGAGGACCTCAAGCGCACCCGCAAGGACCTCCTCGACATCGTCCGCGAGGTCGACGCCCGTGTCGAGCAGGTCTTCACCGAGGCCTACGCCGACGTGGAGAAGGCCTTCGACCAGACCTTCGCGCGGCTGTTCCCCGGCGGCGAGGGCCGGCTGGTGCTCACCGACCCCTCCGACATGCTCACGACCGGCGTCGAGGTCGAGGCGCGCCCGCCCGGCAAGAAGGTCAAGCGGCTCTCGCTGCTCTCCGGCGGCGAGCGGTCGCTGGTGGCGGTGGCGTTCCTGGTGGCGCTGTTCAAGGCGCGGCCGTCGCCGTTCTACATCCTCGACGAGGTCGAGGCGGCGCTCGACGACACCAACCTCGGCCGCCTGCTGGAGATCTACGAGGAGCTGCGCGAGAACTCCCAGCTGCTCGTGATCACCCACCAGAAGCGCACCATGGAGGTCGGCGACGCGCTCTACGGCGTCACGATGCGTGGCGACGGCGTGTCCGCGGTGATCAGCCAGCGGCTCCGCGACGCCGAGAGCGCATGACGCGTCACGCCCGGCCCACGCGCGACGACTACGTCGCCTGGCGCACCGCGACGACCCGGTGGCGCGACGACGACGCCTACGGCCACCTCAACAACGCGACCTACTACGAGCTGTTCGACACGGCCGTCAACGCCTACCTCTACGACGCGACCGGGCTCGACGTGCGCGCGCTGCCCCAGATCGGCGTCGTCGCGGAGACCGGCTGCCGCTACTTCCGCGAGATCGGCTTCCCCGAGCCCATCGAGATGGGGCTGGTCGTCGACAAGGTCGGCACCAGCTCGATCGTCTACCGGATCGGCCTGTTCCAGGGCGACTCCGACGAGGCCGCCGCCGAAGGCCGCTTCGTCCACGTGTACGTCGACAACTCCCGTGGTGCCGGTGACCGGCCGGTCGTCCCGATGCCGGACGCGGTGCGGGAGGCCGTCGTACCCCTCCTGCGCTGAGCGGGCGACGCGCGCGGCCGACACGGTGGCGGGGATGCGTCGCGGCGCCCGCCGCTGTGCGAAGGTGGAGGCGACCGGACCGGACCACCTCGGAGGAACCCCCGTGCTCGCGATCATCCTCATGATGACCCTCGGCGTGCTCGTCGCTGCCGCCGTCGGTGTCTACGTCGCCTACCCCCACCGCGGCGAGCAGATGCCCGTCGCCCCCCAGCTCGGCAACGCGATGCGCAAGGGTGTCGACGCCCTGCCCACGCTGGAGGACTCCGAGTCGCGCGTGTGAGCCCCGCTCCGGCTCCCACGAGCCGGCGACCTCCCGGCGCGGCGTCGCGACGTGAGCGCGGGGCGGGCTAGCGTGCAGGGCGTGAACGGCGCCCGCCAGCACCTTCCCAAGGGGTACTGCGCGGCCTGCGGATCGATGGTGGGCCGCCAGTTCCGCCCGGGTCCCGACGGCCGGCCCGACGCGGTGTGCCCGCGCTGCGGCAGCCTGGAGCGGCACCGCTTCCTCTCCCTCCTGCTCGGCGTGCTCGCGCCCGAGCTGCGCGACCTCGACACGGTCGTGGAGATCGCGCCGTCGCGGCAGTCGACCGTGCTCCTCGACCGCCTCGAGTGCCGGCGCCGGGTGACCTTCGACGCCGGCTACGACGCGCGGACGGTCGACGCGCTGGCGAGCCTGACCGCGCTGCCGCTGCGCGACGACTCGGTCGACCTGCTGGTCTGCTACCACGTCCTCGAGCACGTCCCCGACGACGGGACGGCGATGCGCGAGATCGCCCGGGTGCTCAGCCCGCGCGGGATCGCGCTCCTCGAGGTGCCGATCAAGGGAGGGGTGGACACCGAGGAGGACCCGTCCGCGAGCCCGGAGGAGCGGGCCCGGCGGTTCGGCCAGCGCGACCACGTGCGGTGGTACGGCGACGACTTCGACGCCCGCCTGTGCGAGGCCGGCCTGGCCTCGGTGCGGGTGACGCCGCCGGCCCTGGTGGGGGAGTCGGCGGTGCGGTGGTTCCGGCTGATGCCGCACGAGGTGGTCTGGGTGGCGCACCCGGGCCGGGAGACGGCCTCGCCGATGCTGGCCGGGGGCACCGGCTCGGGCCTCACCGCGGCCTTCGACGCGGTCCTCGCGGACCTGGCGAAGGCCCAGGACCGCCTCGCCCGCTCCCGCGCCCGCGCCGACCGCCTCGCCGCCGAGCGCGACGCGCTGCGCGTCCGCCTGTCCGAGCTGTCCGCCCGGCAGCGGGCGCTCGAGCGCGGGCTGCTCACCCGGCTTCGCCGCGCGGCGCGCCTCTGATTGGATTGGGCCATGGGTGACTGGCTGTATCTGATCATCGGCATCGCGGTCGTCGGCGTGCTCACGCTCGCCGGCCTGCTGACCTCGGGTCGCCGGCGCAGGTCCGCGCCACCGTCGAGCGGCACCGACGTGATCGTCCCGCCGCCGACCGAGGGCGAGACCGCGGTCGCCGCACCGCCGGAGCCGCCGGTCGTCACCGAGGAGCCGGCCGCGCCGGCCGCTCCGGTCATCGAGAAGCCGGAGCGCTCCGCCACCCGCATGCAGCGGCTCCGCGAGCGCCTGTCGCGCTCGCAGGGCGGGCTGGGCAAGGGCCTGCTCGCGCTCCTGAGCCGCGACCGCCTCGACGAGGACACCTGGGAGGCGATCGAGGACACGCTGCTCACCGCCGACATCGGCGTGGCCCCCACGCAGGCACTCGTCGACCGGCTCCGGACGCGGTTGCGCGTGGAGGGCGGGCAGACGCCCGACCCGCGCACGGTGCTGCGCGAGGAGCTCATCGAGCTCGTCGGCACCGACCTCGACCGCCGCGTCCAGG
>JAYSEC010000012.1:0-29087 GCA_041914085.1 Nocardioides sp. | reverse complement strand
CCCCTCGGGTGGACAGCAGGCAGTCACAGGTGAACGCCGAGCTGCGCAGGGCCGGTGTCGGGCTGGCCGGCGCGACGCTGCTGGTGCTGGTCGTCCTCGACCTGATCCTCCCGAGCGTGTCCTTGGCGGTCCTCTTCGCCCTGTCGCCCATGGTCGCGTGCGCGGTGCTCCCGCCGAGGCCGACCGCGGTCTTCGGTGTCGCCGCGCTCCTGGCTGCGGTCGCGTCGCACGGGTGGAGCGACGGCTCGACCCTGGCCCAGCACCTCGTGCGCCTCGTCGCGGTCGCCACCTTCTCCACGACCGCTGCCGTCGTGGCCCACATCCGGGTCCGGCGAGAGGACCAGCTCCAGCACGTGAGCCGGCTCGCCGAGGTGGCGCAGCGGGCCGTCCTGCCGGTCCTGCCCGCCCACGCCCGACGCGTCAACATCGCCGTGCGCTACCGCTCGGCCACCGCGGACGCCGTGATCGGCGGAGACCTCTACGACTGCTACCACTCCCGCAGCCACACCCGCTTCCTGGTGGGGGACGTCCGCGGCAAGGGGCTCGGTGCCGTGGAGCAGGCGGCCCGCGTCATCCGGTCCTTCCGGCAGGCCGCCGCGTTCCAGCAGGACCTTGGTGACGTCGCGGAGGACATGAACGCCTACCTCCTCCCGTTCTTCGACCCCGAGGAGTTCGTCACCGCGATCCTGCTCGACGCCACCGACGCAAGCCGGCCGCAGATCGTGTCCGCGGGCCATCCGCCGCCGTTGCTCATCCGCCCCGACGGCTCCGCCGAGCTCGTGGAGCTCGACAACGACCTCCCCCTCGGACTCGGCTTCCGCTACCAGCGCCACGACTTCACGTGGGAGCCGGGCGACCGGCTCCTGCTCTACACCGACGGGCTCAGCGAAGCCCGCGACGCGAACGGCGAGTTCCTCGACCTCCTCGCCCTCGCGCCCCACCTCGTCGGCCTCGACGTGGACGCCGCGGCAGACCGCCTCCTCGACCTCACCCGCGACCACTCCCGCGGCAGCACCGACGCGGCCGACGACCTGGCCGTGCTCCTGCTGGAGCACGCCGTCGACGAGCAGGACTACCGCCCCGAGGACGCGGAGCACGACTGGGGCACCTCGCTTCCCCGCTGAAGCGCGCCGGCGCGCCCGCGAGTTCCACGATTCCGCCCTCGCGGTGCGCAGCGAACGCCTACGGTCGCCGGGTCAGCACCATCGGGTGGCCGCCGCGCCGCCCTCGTCCTGGGGGACACCGTCAGCATGCCCAGAACCACCCTGTCGGGGGCCGTCGCCGCGATCGTCGGCCTCGTCGCGACGACGCTCGTCACGCTCGCCACCCCGGCCGACGCGGTGCTCGTCGACCGCGACTGCGGCGACTTCCCGTCGCAGGCGGCCGCCCAGAACTTCTTCCTCGCCAACGGAGGACCGCAGCACGACCCGCACCGCCTCGACGACGAGGGTGACGGCATCGCCTGCGAGTCGAACCCGTGCCCGTGCATCGGCCGCGGCGGCTCGAACCCCCAGACGCCGGCCCACCTCGGCAGCACGAGCGACACCGGCCCGAGCCTCCAGCGCGAGACCGGCAACGTGACCCGGGTCGTCGACGGCGACACGCTGGACGTGCGCCTGCGCAGCGGCGCCGTCGTGTCGGTGCGGATGCTCGGCATCGACACGCCCGAACGCGGCCGCTGCGGTTCCGCCGAGGCCACCGACAACCTCCGCCGGCTGGCCCCCGTGGGATCGACCGTCGACCTCGTCTCCGACCGCACCCAGGCCGTCAAGGACCGGTACGGCCGCCTGCTGCGCTACGTCGCCCGCCGGGGTGGCTTCAAGGACCTCTCCTACCGCCAGGCCTACAACGGCTACACCAGGCGCTACGTCTTCGGCGGCACGCCGGTGGCGCGCGACCGGCAGTACGTCCAGGCGATCGCGAGCGCCCGCGGCAACGCCCGCGGCCTGTGGGGCGCGTGCTGGTGACCAGCGCACCCCGTCGCGCTGGCCGGATGTAGCGCGGCGCAGATCGGTCGCCGGTTCCCCTCAGGTCGCCCCGCCGGGAGCCGATGGGGAACGTCGAAGCCCACGGACGGGCTTCGCGATCAACGCACAGGGATGGTGCACCGACATGATTCTGCTGACCCGACTCTCCGGTACGGCGTTCGTCCTGAACGCCGACCTGATCGAGCGCCTCGACAGCACCCCGGACACGGTGGTGACGCTGGTCGACGGCAAGAAGTACGTCGTGGCCGAGGGCCTGCTGCAGGTGGTGGAGCAGGTGCGCGCCTGGCGCGGCAGCGTCGCCTCCGCCGGCATCCTCCCTGACGTCCCCCCGCAGACCATGGCGCAGCGCGCCCATCTGGCCGCGGTCGCGGACCACCCGTCGCTGGACTCCACGGTCGAGGCCACGATGGAGGAGGAGCGCTGATGGACCCGGCAACCCTGATCGGGGTCCTCGTCGGCCTCGTGATCATCGTCGTCGCCAACATCATGGAGGGCGGCAACCCGATGAGCCTCCTCCTCGTGCCGCCGATGCTGCTGGTGTTCGGCACCACGCTGATGGTGACGATGGCAGGTGGCACGATCCCCGACGCCAAGAACGCGCTGGCCTCCCTCAAGACCGCCTTCACCGCCAAGGTGCGCCCGGCCGGCGAGGTCGTGCCCATGGTGGTCGCACTGGCCGAGAAGGCCCGCCGCGAGGGCCTGCTGGCTCTCGAGGAAGAGCTGAAGAAGGTCGACGACCCCTTCCTCGTGAAGGGCGTCACGCTCGCCATCGACGGCACCGACCCGGACGAGGTCCGCGAGATCCTCGAGTCCGAGGTCCACGCCACCAAGGCGCAGGGCAAGCACTCGGCCAAGTTCTTCGCCGACGCGGGCGCCTACGCCCCGACGATCGGCATCATCGGCACCGTCATGGGGCTGGTGCACGTGCTGGAGAACCTGGCACAGCCCGAGGAGTTGGGTGAGCTGATCGCCGCGGCGTTCATCGCGACCCTGTGGGGCGTCATGTCCGCCAACGTGATCTGGCTGCCGATCGGCAACCGCCTCAAGCGCCTCACCGAGCTCGAGGCCGCGCGCATGGAGCTCGTCATCGAGGGCGTGGCTGCCATCCAGGCCGGGTCCAACCCGCGCGTGATCGCCCAGAAGCTCACCTCCCTGCTGCCCGCCGGCGAGCAGCCCTCGCCGGACGCGAAGGCCGCGTGAGATGAGCGCCGGAGGACGCCGCCCTCGTCGCGAGGAGCACGAGGAGCACGAGAACCACGAGCGCTGGCTCGTGACGTACGCCGACATGGTGACGCTGCTGATGGTGCTGTTCATCGTGATGTTCGCGATGAGCTCGGTCGACCAGAAGAAGTTCAACGCCCTCAAGGACGGCCTGGCCGCCGGCTTCGGGGACTCCACCTCGGTGATGACCGGCTCGGAGTCGATCCTGGACAACCCCGGCGTCGCTGCGGTGCAGCCGGTGCGCTCCGACAAGTTCCCGGCGGGCAGCCCGGCTGCGATGCAGGCGCTGGAGCACCAGGACCGGGAGTACGCCGACGCACAGCTCGAGCTCGCCCGCCTCGACGGGCTGGGCAGGCGCCTGGCCGAGGCCCTCCGCAAGGAGGGGCTCGGCGGTGACGTCACGCGCCGCGTCGACGAGCGTGGGCTGGTCCTGAGCCTGACCTCGCGGCACGTGGTCTTCGAGCCCGACCGGGCCGAGCTGAGCCGCCGCGGCCAGCGGGTGGTCGAGGCGGTCGCGCCGGTCCTGCGCGAGGCCACCGAGGACCTGCGCATCGACGGGCACACCAACCAGGTGCCCGTGAAGCCGCGCTACTTCGCCTCCGACTGGGACCTGTCGTCTGCGCGGGCCGTGACCGTGCTGCGCTACCTCCAGGAGGTCGGCCGGATCCCGGGTGAGCGGCTCAGCGCCGCCGCCTTCGGCCACGAGGTGCCGCTCATCGACCCGAGGAAGCCCGGCTCCCAGGACATCAACAAGCGGGTGGACATCGTCGTCCTCTCCAACCTGCCGGCTGCCTCGCGCGAGCTGCTCGACGACATCGCCGCCGCGGGGACCAGCGGCACCCAGAACCCGACCGAGGGAGGATCCTCATGACCAGCGCCACCATGGAACGCCCCACGAAGGCGGCGGCCGACGAGTCCGAGCCCAGCGGGGGCAAGAAGAAGCTCATCGTGATCGCGCTGGTGCTCGTCCTCGCGGGAGCCGCCGCGTGGTGGTTCTTCCTGCGCCCCAGCGGCCCGGCCGAGCCGGAGCCCGGGGAGGTGATGACCATGGAGCCGATCCAGGTCAACCTCGCCGACGGGCACTACCTGCGGGTCGGCATCGCGCTCCAGCTCTCCGCGGACGCCGACGAGGCCGACGGCAGCAAGGCGCTCGACGCGACGATCGAGCTGTTCAGCGGTGTCGAGCAGGCCGACCTGGTCAAGGCGGGACAGCGCAAGGAGCTGAAGGCCAAGCTCGAGGAGAAGCTCCACAACGACTACCACGGCGACGTCCTGGAGGTGTACTTCACCGAGTTCGTCACCCAGTAGCCGGTTGGCGCGGACGCAGCCGTTCCAGCAGCAGTCCGCGCCAACCCCTCAGGTCCGTTCCGCGGAGGCCGATACCTGACTTCGTGACGGCCCTGCAGACCCCCCGCTCACCCGCGCACCCCGGTGCCCGGGCACGTCGGCGTGCCCGCAGCGCGGAGCCGGTGGCGTACGATTTCCGCCGCCCGATCCAGCTCTCGCGCGAGCACACCCGCCTGCTCCAGGTGAGCTTCGACGGGTTCGCCCGCCAGATGGCCACGGTGTTCACCTCCGCGCTTCGCACGGTGTGCACGGCCCACCTGCGCGGTGTGGCGCAGCAGACCTACGCCGAGCACGTCGACTCCCTCGACGCGATGACGTACGCCGTGAAGGTCAGCATCGACCCGCTGCCCGGCGTCGCCCTGCTCGACCTCCCGCTGCCCGTGGTGATGGGCGCGATCGACCAGATGCTCGGCGGTCCCGGGTCGGTGAACCAGCCCGAGCGGCCGCTGACCGACATCGAGAGCGCCGTCGTGCGCGGCGTCGTGACCCGCCTCCTCGGCGAGCTGGCGTACAGCGTGGCGAGCGTCGTCGACGTCGCCCCCGGAGTGATCGGCATCGAGTACAACCCTCAGCTGGCCCAGGCGGCCGCTCCCACTGACGCCGTGATCGTGGCGAGCTTCGACCTCACGATCAAGGAGCGGACGCACCCCGTCACGTTCTGCATGCCCTTCGCCGGGCTGCACCCCGTCCTCGCCAAGGCGGCGGCACCCGCTCCCGTCTCGGAGCGCGAGCGCGAGCAGCGCACCCGTTCCGCCCAGCTCGTCGACCGCCGCTTCCAGGACGTCCCGGTCGACGCCGTGGTCCGCTTCCGCCCCACGCGACTGGGCCCCGATGCCCTCACCCACCTCGCCGTCGGCGACGTGCTGCGGCTCTCGCACCGCGCGTCCGACCCGCTCGACGTCGTCGTCGGCGATGCCACCTTCGCCCAGGCCACGGCCGGCAGCCACGGCGCCCGGCTGGCGGCCCTGGTCGTCGGCACCGCCAGTACCAAGGAGAACGCATGACCACCACCACCGACCGCACCCACGACGCGAACGTCGCCGACCTCCGGACGAGCGTCGTCACGGCCGCCACCGCCGCAGCCGAGGTGCTCCCCGCCCCGAGCCCGCTCGCCGCCGGCGAGCCGGTCCCGGGCGAGGACTGGGCCAGCACCGGCCTGGCCGGCGCCGTGGTCGCCGAGCTGCACCTCCCCGGCGCCCCGCGCCTCGCGGTGCTCGTCGGCGCGGACCTCGTCGAGGCGCTCGCCGCCAGCCCGCTCGGCGGGTTGGACCTCGCCGCGGCCGCGCAGCCCGCGCTGGAGGCGGCAGCCGCCGCGTTCGGCACCGGCTGCGGTGCCGGTCGCGAGGTGTCGGTGGAGCTCGTCGCCTCCGACCTCGGCACGTCCTTCACTGCGGTCCCGCTCCTCGGCGGTGGCCTCACCGCGGGTGCGCTCCTCGTCACCGACGCCGCGGCCACGGCGTCCGCGTCGGTGGGCGCCGCCGTCCAGGCCGAGCCCGCCTCGGTACCCGTGGCGCGCCTGCCCCAGCGCGGCATCGAGATGCTGCACGGCGTCGACATGGAGGTGACGGTCGAGCTCGGCCGCACCACCATGACGGTCCGCGACCTGCTGGCCCTCTCGCCGGGCGAGGTGCTCGAGCTCGACCGCGCCGCCGGCAGCCCGGCCGACCTGCTGGTCAACGGCCGCCTCATCGCCCGCGGCGAGGTCGTCGTCGTCGACGAGGACTTCGGCCTGCGCGTCACCGAGATCATCGACGAGAGCGCAGCGGGCTGACGTGCTCGAGCTCACGATGCGACTGATCGCCTCGCTGGCGGTCGTCGTAGGACTCATGCTGCTCCTGGCCCGCCTGGTCGGGAAGCGGTACGGCGCGCGTGCCGGCGCTCCGGTGCAGGTGCTGCACCGCCAGCCGCTCTCGCGCAGCGCCTCGGTCGCGGTGATCACCGTCGGCAGCCGCGTGCTCGTCGTCGGCTCGACCGACCACCAGGTCAGCCTGCTGACCGAGCTCGACCCCGAGGAGCTGGTGGACGCCGAGCTCGAGGCCGCCCTTGCCGAGCAGGAGGGTGAGCTGGAGGGTGAGCGGGAGATCGAGCTCACCGCCGAGCTGCCCCTCGACCTGCCTGCCCGGCCCGACGTCGCGGCTGCCGTCCCCGCGCGGACCGGTATGCGGACCGGTGTCGCGTCCCTGACCTCGTTGCCCTCCCTCACTGCGCTGACGCAGCGGACGCAGCGCCCCGGCACGTCGCCGCGCCGCACCCCCGCCCCGCAGGGCACGTCGACCGACGGCGCCCTCTCCGGCTCGGTCCTCTCCGCGCAGACCTGGCGGCAGGCCTTCGCCGCCGCGACGGGCAAGACGTCGTGACCGCGCGTTCTCGGGTCGCGCGCCACCTCGCCGCCGTGCTGGCGACCGTCTTCGCCGCTGCCGCCGTGCTGCTCGGCCTGACCGCGACGCCGGCCGCCGCAGTGCCGGCGCCGTCGAGCGCGGGCGTGCACGCCGCCGTCTCCGTGGCACTGCCGATGGCTCCCGACGGCCCCCGCGCCCCGAGGGGTCCGCAGGGCCCGAACGGTGGCGACAGCTCGGTGACCATCGACCTCGACGGGATCACCGACAAGCCCAGCACGCCGGTCACGGTCATCCTGGCCCTGTCGCTGCTGTCGCTCCTGCCCGCGATCCTGCTGACCTGCACGAGCTTCACCAAGGTGCTGATCGTGCTGGGCCTGACCCGCAACGCCCTCGGGCTCCAGCAGATCCCGCCCAACCAGGTGCTGGCCGGTCTCGCCCTGTTCCTGTCGCTGTTCATCATGGCGCCGGTGCTCAGCGAGATGAACGACACCGGGATCCAGCCCTACCTCGGCGGCGACAAGACCGCCTCGGTGGCGTACGACGACGGCGTCGAGCCGCTGCGCGACTTCATGCTCGACCAGACCGGCGACGACGAGCTGCGACTGCTGACCAACGTCGCGGGCCGCGACCTGCCGAAGGACCGCGAGGACGTGTCGATGGCGACGCTGGTGCCCTCGTTCGTGCTGAGCGAGCTGAAGCAGGCGTTCATCATCGGCTTCATCATCTTCATCCCCTTCCTCGTCATCGACATCGTGATCAGCGGTGCGCTGATGGCCCTCGGCATGATGATGATGCCGCCGGTGATGGTGTCGCTGCCGTTCAAGCTGCTGCTCTTCGTCCTCGTCGACGGGTGGGGGCTGGTCATCACCTCCGTCGTCTCGAGCTACCAGTAGCAAGGAACGAGCACCCATGACCGACACCACCGTCATCAACATCGCGCTCCAGACCATGGTCGTCGCGCTCAAGCTCTCCGCGCCGATCCTCGTCACCTCGCTCGTCATCGGCTTCACGATCTCGCTGTTCCAGTCGATGACGCAGATCCAGGAGTTCACGCTCGCCTTCGTGCCCAAGCTCGTCGGCGTCGGCGTCGCGCTGCTGATCTCCGGCGGCTGGATGCTGGAGACCCTCGTCGACTTCACCAAGGACCTCTTCGAGCTGGTCCCCTCGCTGCTGGGCTGACCCGTGACCCTGACCGTCGCCGGCGAGCCGCTGCTGGCCTACCTGCTGGCGTCCGTGCGCATCATCGCCTGGCTCGCGCTGGTGCCGCCCTTCGCCGGGCGCTCGGTCCCGACCATGGCCAAGGTGGTGCTCTCCCTCGGGCTGGCGTTCGCCGTCGTACCGTCCGTGGACGGCGGCAGCATCCCGACCGGCACGGGCGAGCTGCTGGTCACCGCCCTCACGCAGGTCGTCGTCGGCTCGGCCCTGGGCCTGGTGACGTACACCCTGCTGGCCGCGATCGCCACGGCCGGCTCGCTCATCGACACCTTCGGCGGCTTCCAGCTCGCGCAGGGCTTCGACCCGCTGTCGATGAACATGAACACCGTCTTCGGCAAGCTCCACCAGATGCTCGCGGTGATGATCCTCTTCGCCACCGGCGGGCACCTCCTCGTCCTCGGCGGCCTGCTGCGCACCTTCGACGTGCTGCCGCTCGGCGAGGCACCCCGGCTCGAGGGCGCCTCCCACGTGCTGATCACGGCGTTCGGGATGTTCTTCGTGACCGCCGTGCAGATCGCGCTGCCGCTGGTGGCCGTGCTCTTCGTGGCCGACCTCGGGCTCGCGCTGCTGACCAAGGTCGCGCCGCACCTCAACGCCATCAACGTGATGTTCCCGGCCAAGATCGGCCTCACCCTGCTGCTGCTCGGCATGTCCTTCCCGGTGCTGCCGGAGGCCGTCAGCCGACTGGTCGAGCTGGCCAACGAGGCGCAGTTCGCGCTCGTGGGCGGGGGGTGAGGGCGGGTGTCGGAGGAGAAGACCGAGAAGCCCACAGCCAAGAAGCGCAAGGAGTCGCGCAAGGAGGGGCAGGTCCCGCGCACCCAGGAGCTGGGCGGCTGGGCGACCCTCCTGCTCGTCGGGATGGTCCTGCCGACCCTCCTCGGGCGTGAGCTGACCGCCCTCGCCGAGCTGATGCGCGACTGCTTCAGCGTCCAGGGCCGCGTCGAGCTCTCCGACGCGATGATCCTGCTCGGTCGCGGGGCCCGCCACGTGATGGTCACCCTCGTCGCCCTCGGCACCGCCGTCATGATCATCGGCGTGGGCGCGGCGCTCGCCCAGGGCGGCTTCTTCATGGCCACCAAGAGCGTGAAGCCGTCGCTGACCAAGCTCAACCCGCTGCAGGGCTTCAAGCGCGTCTTCGGCACCCAGGCGCTCTGGGAGGGCGCGAAGATGCTGCTCAAGAGCGCGGTCGTCGGGTTCGTCGCCTACGGCGCAGTGTCCGCGCTGATGCCCCTCATCGGCGGCCTGGTGCCGATCGCCGCGGTCCTCGAGGTCGTCCGCGACGAGGTGCTGTCGCTGGTGCGCAGCGTCGCGGTCGCCGGCCTGGTCATGGCGGCGTTCGACTACGCCATCGTGCGCCGCCGGATGGGCAAGAAGACCCGGATGAGCAAGCACGAGGTCAAGCAGGAGAGCAAGCAGACCGAGGGCGACCCGCTCCTCAAGGGCGCCATCCGCTCGCGCCAGCTCGCCGCCTCCCGCAACCGGATGATGGCCGACGTGCCCACCGCCGACGTCGTGCTCGTCAACCCCACCCACGTCGCGGTCGCCCTGAAGTACGACGCCGACCGCGGCGCGCCGCGCGTCGTCGCCCGCGGCGCCGGCGTGGTCGCCCAGCGCATCCGTGAGGAGGCCGCCGAGCACGGCGTGCCCCTCGTCCGCGACATCCCGCTCGCGCGGGCGCTCCACCGGTCCACGGTGGTCGGCCAGGAGATCCCCGCCGAGCTGTACGCCGCCGTGGCGCAGGTCCTCGCCTTCGTCATCTCCCGGCGCACGGCCGGCGCCCGCGGGGGCGAGCACCACACGCCGCGGCAGCACGGCGACCTGCCGGCCGTCCCCGTCGGTGGCCGGCGGCGCCGGTCGGTCGAGACCGCGTCCGCGGCGGCGGTCCAGAACTCCTCAGGAGCGGCCACCCCCGGCCGATGAGGCCTGTGGTGCCAGGACGGCGCCGCCCTCGTGCCACGGAAGGCGCGCCCCTCGGCGACCCTCCCGAAAGGCACCTCGTGGCCCCCAAGCGACTGCTCCAGCTGGGCGTACCGGCTGGCATCGTGCTGATCGTCGTGATGCTCGTGGTGCCGCTGCCGGCCGTCGTGCTCGACATGCTCATCGCGCTCAACATCACCAGCGCGCTCCTCGTGCTCCTCGTCGCGATGTTCGTGCACAAGCCGCTGGAGTTCGCGGCGTTCCCCGCCGTCGTGCTCGTCCTGACGCTCTTCCGCCTCGCCCTCAACGTCAGCGCCACCCGGCTCGTGCTGCTCGACGGCTACGCCGGCAAGGTCATCGACACCTTCGGCCACTTCGTGGTCGGCGGCTCGTTGATCGTCGGCCTCATCGTCTTCGCGATCCTGCTGATCATCCAGTTCGTCGTCATCACCAAGGGCGCCGAGCGTGTCGCCGAGGTCGGTGCGCGCTTCACCCTCGACGCGATGCCGGGCAAGCAGATGGCCATCGACGCCGACCTCAACTCCGGCCTCATCGACGAGGACGAGGCGCGCCGCCGACGGCACGAGGTGCACGCGGAGGCCGACTTCTACGGCGCGATGGACGGTGCCTCGAAGTTCGTCAAGGGCGACGCGATCGCCGCCATCGTCATCACGATGGTCAACCTGCTCGGCGGCTTCGCCGTCGGCATGGCGCAGCGCGGCATGTCGTTCGGCGACGCGATCACGACCTACAGCTTGCTGTCGGTCGGCGACGGCCTGGTCTCGCAGATCCCCGCGCTGCTGCTCTCGACGGCCACCGGCCTCATCGTCACCCGCAACACCGGCGACTCCGACATGGGCTCGGACATCCTGCGCCAGCTCACCGCCAACAAGCTGCCGCTGCAGATCGCCGGCTTCGGCGCCCTCTTCATCTGCCTGATCCCGGGCCTGCCCAAGCTGCCCTTCGTCACCGCCGGCGGCATCATGCTGCTGGCGTCGAGCCGGGTCCCCAAGCCCGAGCCCGAGGGAACCGAGCTCCTCGGCGAGCAGTCCCTCGCGCCCCCTCCGGACACCCCCGAGCTGCTCGCCGCGGAGATCCAGGTGGATCCCCTCGGCCTCGAGCTCTCGCCCGACATCATCGACCTCGTCGACACCGCCAGCGGCGGCGACCTGCTCGACCGGGTCAAGGCGCTGCGCCGCAAGATCGCCGGTGAGCTCGGCATCATCGTGCCGCCCGTGCGCACCCGCGACAGCATCGACCTGCCGTCCGGCACCTACGCCATCCGGCTGTTCGGCATCGAGGTCGCCCGCGGCGAGGCTCCCCGCGGCACCGTGCTCGCCATCGGCGACAACCTCGGCGTCATGCCCGGCCAGCCGACGCGGGAGCCGGTCTTCGGCCTCGAGGCGTCCTGGATCCCCGCCGAGCTGCGGGTCCAGGCCGAGCTCAACGGGGCGACGGTCGTCGACCGGGCCTCGGTCATCACCACCCACCTCGCCGAGGTCGTGGGCCAGCACGCCGCCCGGTTGCTCGGCCGCGAGGACGTGAAGACCCTGACCGAGCTGGTCCGCCGCAGCCACCCCGTCGTGGTCGAGGAGCTCACCCCCGCCCAGCTCAGCCTGGGCGAGGTCCAGCGCGTCCTGCAGGGCCTGCTCGTGGAGGGTGTCGCGGTGCGCGACCTGGTCCGCATCTTCGAGGCCCTCTCGCTCAAGGCCCAGTCCACCAAGGACCCCGACGCCCTGGTCGAGGCGGCCCGCGCCGCGCTCGGCCCCGCGATCGTGGCGCCCCACCTGCTCGACGGCGTCGTGCACGTCATCAGCTTCGACCCGCTGCTCGAGCAGCGGATGCTCGAGGCGGTCCGGCCGGGGGAGCACGGGGCGGTCGTCGCCCTCGACCCGATGGCCGGCCAGAGCGTGCTGGGCGAGCTCTCCGACCTGCGCGTCGCGGCGGAGGAGCAGGGCCTGCGCCCCGTCGTGGTCTGTGCACCGCAGCTGCGCGCGGCCGTGCGCCGCATGGTGGCCCCCGCGCTGCAGACCACGGCGGTGCTCTCCTACACCGAGCTGGTCGGTGCGACGCAGGTGCGCTCCGTCGGCACCGTCTCCGGTGACCGCCTGGCGGTGACGGCATGAGGCCCGTCTCCGGCACGATGCTCCTCGTCGCCGCCGTGCTGACCTCGCCCGCCCTGGCCGG
Source organism: Nocardioides sp. (assembly GCA_041914085.1). Lineage (GTDB taxonomy): Bacteria > Actinomycetota > Actinomycetes > Propionibacteriales > Nocardioidaceae > Nocardioides. The sequence goes on along the minus strand of JAYSEC010000012.1, from coordinate 16,873 downwards.
CGCCTTCACCGGCGCGGTCCCCGTCGACGTGGCACTCGCGCGCTACCTCGTCGTCGCCGGCGTCTCGTGGGTGCTGCTCACGGTGGCCTACGAGTGGTTCTGGTCCGAGCCGCCGGCCCGGGCAGCCGAGTCCTCCGCGACCGTCGACGACGGGACCGAGGCGTCCTGACCCGCGCCCTCAACGTTTCCGGGGCACCATGCGTCAAGAGGGTGCAGGTGCCACGGAGGCACCAGGACGGGGGACACGGGTGGACGACTCCACGAGGGCGGACTTCGCGGACTTCGTCGTGCTGCAGGCGCGGCCCCTGCTGGGCTTCGCCCACGCGTTGACGGCCGATCCGCACGACGCGTGGGACCTCACCCAGGAGACGCTGGCGCGGATGGGCGAGCGCTGGGGACGCACGACGTACGACACCCCGGCCGCCTACGCCCGGACCGTGATGGTCCGGCTCAACATCGACCGGGTCCGGCGGCTGCGCCGCGAGCTGCCGCGCGCCGCGGCGGGTCCCGAGGTGGCCGTGCCTGCGGAGGACGTCGACGGGATGGAGCCGTGGCTGGTCGAGGCGCTCGCCACGCTCTCGCCCCGCCAGCGCACCGCGCTGGCCCTGCGCTACGTCGACGACCTCGACGTGCGCGGGATCGCCGAGCGCATGGGCTGCTCGGAGGGCACCGTCAAGAGCCAGCTGTCCCGCGGCACCGAGCGCCTGCGCGAGCACGCCCGCGCGCGCGGCGTGCTGACGACACGAGAGGGATGAGGCGATGACCGAGGAACAGATCAGGGACGGCTACGAGCGGCTCGACTCCGCGTTGCACGCACCCATGGACGCGCTCGACCGCGTCGAGAGGCGCATGCGGGCACGTCGCCGGCGCCGTCGGGCCGGCATCGGGGTCGGGGCTGCCGTGGTCGTGGCCGCGATCGGTGGCTACGTCGCGGTCTCGGCAGGAGGCTCCGACGACGGCCGGGAGGGCCTCGTCGGGGTGGACACCCCGCCGGACTCCCTCGTGATGACGCGACCCGACGGCTCGACCTACGAGTTCGAGGACATCACCGTGACGTGCGACGCGCCAAGCGGCGAGGGTGTCGGGGAGGTGGGCGGGAGGCACCTCCTCCTCACCAGCCCGAGGCGCCTCGACGGTGAGCGGCTGCTCCAGCCGTTCGTCATGATCGAGGCCGACGTCGCCGAGCTCGACGGGCCTCGCACGTTCACCCTGCCGGTCGAGAGCGCCGACGGCTCGTCGGAGTCGCTGCCGATGACCGTGTTCGTCGCCGACACCGAAGGGGCCCCCGACGGCAACGAGGTCGTCAGCTCCACGGGCAGCACCGGCACGGTCCGCGTCACCCGGGCGTCCTGCGACCCCACCCCGGTCCTGGAGCTCGAGCTCGACGTGACGCTCGCGAGCGAGGAGCAGGCCGAGGACGGACAGATGAAGCAGTCGCTCGACCTCGCCGGCATCGTGCGCTGATCGCGCGCTCAGGCCTGACCGGCCGCGTCGGGGTCGCAGCACACGATCCCGGTGTTCCCGTCCTGGTCGGCGACGACGACGAGGCCCGGCGCCTGGCTGTCGTCGACCACCGTCCCGCCGGCGGCGACCGCGGCGGCGACGCGCTGCCCGGCCACCTCGGGGGCGACGTAGACCTCCACGTGGAGCCGCTGCGGGCGGGACCCGTCGCCGTCGTCGAACCACAGGTTCGGGACCCGCGCCGTGGCGTCGCGGACCTCGTCGCTCGGTGACCCGCGGCCCTGCGACGCGGCGTCCCCGGTCAGGAGGGCCGCCCACACGGGGGCGAGGGTCCCCGGCCTCGTCGTGTCGAGGCCGAGCTCGACCTCCGCGACCGCCGCCGGATCAGCATCGAGCCCGAGGTCGGCAGCGATGCCGGAGATGCGGCGGGCGAGGTCGACGTCCTGCTGGGTCACCCACTCCACGACGTGCTCGGTGCCGTCGTCCGCGCGGTAGATCGCGTCGGGGGTCACCAGCTCGAGGTCGACGTGCCCCGCGCCGATCACCACCCGCGGGTGGTGGCCCACCTCGTCACCGGCCTCGCCGACCGCGACCGCGAACCGGGCGCCGGCCGCGAAGCCGTCGGTGCGGAACCGCGCGTGCAGTCCCTGCGCCAGCTTGCGCCAGTCGGTGAGCCCGGCCTCGGCGATCCGGGCGCTGCGCAGCATGTCCATGCCTCCCGTGCCTCCCATGCCTGCCGACCCTAGCCCGCGATCGGGACCCGCCACCGCAGGACCGTGCCCGGGTCGGCGTCCTGCACGTCGAGGTCGCCGCCGTGGGCGGTCGCCCGGGCCCGCAGGTTGCGCAGCCCGCTGCCCGGCACCTCGGTGCCCGAGACGCCCCGGCCGTCGTCGGTGACCCAGAGGCTGAACCAGCCGTCCTCGACCGCCAGGTCGACCTCCACCCGGCTCGCGCCGGCGTGCCGGGCGCAGTTGGACAGGGCCTCTCGCAGCACGACCGTCGCCTGCTCGGCCAGTGCCTGCGGGACGAGGGGGTCCACCGGACCCCACGACCGGACGACGGGCAGGAAGCCGAGCACCGGCTCGTACTCCCGCGCGAGAGCGAGCACGTCGTTGCGCAGGGACGTCGGGCGGCCGCGCTCGAGCTCGAAGACGGTGCCGCGGATGTCGCGGATCGAGTCACCGATCTCCCGGACCGCCTCGTCGCCGTGACCGTTGGTGTCCTCGCCGCTGCGGATCCCGGCGCGCAGCTTGAGCGCCGTCGCGTAGAGGCGCTGGATGACGCCGTCGTGCAGGTCGCGTGCGATCCGGTCGCGGTCGGCGGCGAGCACCGCGTGCTGGCGTTCCTGCTGGAGCACGGCGTGGTCGAGGACGAGCGAGCAGTGGCGCACGAAGGCGTCGAGCAGCTCGCGGTCGTCGGCGGAGGGGGCGGGGTGCGCGTCGTCGAGCAGCAGCACCACGACGCCGGCGAAGGCGTGCTCGGGATCCAGCGGCAGACCCCACACGGTGTGGTCGGCCAGGCGGACCAGGAACTCCTGGCCGTCGTGCTGTGCGGCGACCACGTGACCCGTGACCTCCCCGAGCGCCCGGGCCAGCACCTCGTCGGTCTGCCCGGCACCGGCGGAGACGTCGATGCTGTCGTCGACGACCTCGACCACCACCGCCGTCCGCGCCGCGCAGATCCGCAGGGCGCCCTCGGCCAGCTTGGTCAGCGGCTCGGCGAGGAGGTAGGGCGGGCGCACCGAGCGGTCGACCGCGGCGGCGAGCTCGAGCGACTCGTGGCGACGCTCGCTGAGCGCGTAGCTCAGGGCGTTGCGCACGGCGACCCCGGTCACCCGGCCGAGCACCGCGATGCTCGCCACGTCGTCGTCGTCGAAGAAGCCTTCCGGCGGGGCCAGCAGCAGCAGGTCGGCATAGAGCCGCTTGCCCACCACCACCGGCACGCGGAGCACCTCGCCCCCGGAGACCGGGTCGGCCAGCCGCGACAGGTCGTGCTCGGGACGCGCGCCCGGCTCGCCCCGCAGTCCCGACGTCCCCAGCCGTCCACGCAGGGCGTCCGCGTCCTCGCGCGACAGGCCGCGGGCCATCAGCACCCGGGCCGACCTCGAGGTGCTGGTGTCGTCGCGGGCCGGCTCGTCGACGAGGGTGAGGACGAGGCCCCGCGCGCGCGTCCGGTCGGCGCCGATCGTCGCGGCGCGCTCGAGGACGGTGTCGACGTCGAGCACGGAGACGATGTCGAGCAGGTCCGAACGTCCCGTCGCCCGGTCTCCTGGGAAGACCATTGCCTCATTAGACCAGCCGGCCCGCACGGGGTCCGACGGACCCGGATTTTCCTCGCGCCCCCGGCTGCGGGGCCCCACAATGACGCGGTGACCACTCAGGCTGCGGCCCGCTCCGCGTTCGACGAGCCCGTCGACGCGCCCCCGGCCCGCTGGATCGGCGCGCTCGTCCTGCTCAACCTCGGCGTGATGGCCGGCTGGTTCGGCCCGATCCAGGTGCTGCTGGCGCAGCAGGCCGACCGGATCGCCGCGGCCGAGCCGGGCGGGATGAGCAAGGAGCTGCTGCTCGCCGTCGTGCTCTTCACTGGTGCCACCGTCTCGATGTTCGCCAACCCGGTGTGGGGCGCCTTCTCGGACCGTACGACGTCGCGGCTGGGGCGCCGGGTGCCGTGGGTGCTCGGCGGGGTCGTGCTCGGCGCCGCCTCGCTGCTCCTGCTCTCCGTCGCCGAGGACGCGGTGCTCATGGTCGTCGCCTGGAGCCTGGTCCAGCTCGCCCTCAACGCCGCGTGGGCCGGGGGCGTCGCCGCGGTGCCCGACCAGGTGCCGGTCGAGCGGCGCGGCCTGATCGGCGGCCTGGTGGCCATCGCCGGCACCGTCGGCGTCCTGGTCGGCATCAAGATCGCCGAGCTGACCGGCTCGATCGCGCAGGGCTACCTGGTGATCTCGCTGGTGATGCTCGCGCTGTCGGTGCCGTACCTCCTCGGCTCGCGTGACGTGCCGCTGCCCGCCGACCACGTGCTGGAGCCGATGGACTGGAGGAAGCTGGTCAGGTCCCTGTGGGTGTCGCCACGCGAGCACCCTGACTTCGCGTGGGCCTGGCTGACCCGCCTCCTGGTCAACCTCGGCAACTGGATCGCGCTGAACTACCTCTACTACTTCCTCACCGACGGGCTCGGCTACGGCGACGACGACGCCACGTCCCGGCTCGGGCTCCTGGTGCTGATCTACGGCGTGGCGACCGTCGCCACCACCGTGGTCGTCGGCCACTGGAGCGACCGGGTCGGGCGGCGCAAGGTGTTCGTGATCTGGTCCGGCGTGCTGATCGGCGCCAGCTCGCTCGTCCTCGGACTGTGGCAGGCGTGGCCGGGCGCCCTGCTCGCCGCCGTGGTCCTCGGCGCCGGCTTCGGCGTCTACCAGGCCGTCGACTTCGCCCTCATCACCCAGGTGCTGCCCGGCGCCGTCGACCGCGCCAAGGACCTCGGCGTCATCAACATCGCCTCGGCGCTGCCCCAGGTGCTCGCGCCGGCCATCGCCGGTCTCATCCTGGTGGTCGTCCGCGAGCTCGGCGGCTCGGTCGCCACCCACGGCGACGGCTGGTCACTTGGATACGGGGTGGTCTACGTCGTCGGCTTCGGCCTCTGCGTCCTCGGCTCGGTCTTCGTCACCCGGATCCGCTCGGTCCGCTGAGCCGCGGCCGGGCTCAGGCCCGGCTGATCGTCATCGCCAGGCCGAGGAGGTGCTCGAGGCGGGCGAGCTCGGAGTCGAGGAACTCCGGACCGCCGCGGCGACCCATCAGCACCACGTCGTCACCGAAGGGGGCGGCGCACTCGACGTAGGTGTCGTCGCCGGGGAGCCGGACCGGCGCGGGCACGTCGCGCTCCGGGAACTCGTCGGGAGCCGCGTCGGTGCGGTGCACGACCCGGACGCCGTCGGCGCCGCTGCGGACCCGGGCCGCCCAGTCCACGCGGAACGCGATGGGCAGCAGGTCGACCAGCCGGTCGCGCGCCGTGGACGGGTCCTCGGTGAGCGCCTCGACGACCTCGAGGTCGAGGAACAGGTTGCCGCCGGCGGCGTAGCGGTTGATCCACAGCACGCTGACGCCGTCGAGGACGCTGCACGCGGACACGACCGAGTCGGGCATGGTGCCGGGCGCCATCTCGAGGAGCACGTCGTCGACGGCGTACCCGTCGTGCTTCTCCACGATCTCGATCGCCTCGATGTCACCACCGGCCTCACCGATCGCGCTCGCGACGCGACCCAGCGACCCCGGGACATCGGGGAGCTCGACGCGCATCAGGTACGGCATGGCTCGAGGCTATCGGGAGTCTGTGTCGACGGCGTTTCAGGCGCGCGTCGGTGGGACGACCCGCTCACGGCGCCGCCGCCAGGCGTACGGCGAGCCCGCTCGCGCGCTGCGCCCGCCGCCCGATCGCCGCCCGGATCGCTGCCTCCGAGCCCACCACCCGCACGCGGGACCGGGCGCGGGTCACGGCGGTGTAGAAGAGCTCGCGGGACAGCAGCCGGGAGTCCTCGTCGGGCAGGAGCACCGTCACCACGTCGGCCTGGGACCCCTGCGACTTGTGGATCGTCATCGCGTGCATGGTCTCCACGTCGCCGAGCCGCGACGGCGCCAGGTCGCGCGGCCCGTCGCTGGCGGCGATGACGGCCCGCGGACCACCGGGCGTCATCACCACGACCCCGCTGTCGCCGTTGTAGACGCCGAGCTGGTGGTCGTTGGCCGTCACGAGCAGCGGGCGGCCGACGTAGGCGCGCTCGTGGAGCGGGTCTCCCGTCTCGGCGGTGAGCCAGTGCTCGATGCGACGGTTCCAGTGGCGCACGCCGTAGGGGCCGTCGCGGTGCGCGCACAGCAGCCGGTGCCGGTCGAGCGCCTCGAGCGCGGCGGCGACGTCACCGCGCTCGGCGGCGTCGCGGACGGCGAGTGCGGCCTCGAGCGCCGTGGTGCGGATGCGCGGTGCGGGGTCTGCGTCGTCGACCCAGTCGACCGCGTCGTGGCCGGCGGCCAGCACGGCCATCGCCTCGTCGGCGTCGCCGGTGCGCAACGCCTCGGCGAGTGCGCGGATCTGCTCGCCGAACCGGTGCGTGGTGCGCAGCCCGGCGACGGGTGAGTCGGGGCGGTCCTGGAAGCCGCGGACCACGTCGCTCAGCACGGCGCCGGCCTCGACCGAGGACAGCTGGTGCGGGTCGCCCACGAGCACCAGCCGGGCGTCGGGGCGCACCGCCTCCAGCAGGCGCGCCATCTGGGTCAGCGAGACCATCGACGACTCGTCGACGACCACCACGTCGTGGGGCAGGCGGTTGCCGCGGTGGTGGCGGAACCGCGTGGAGTTGCCCGGGTCTGGGCGCAGCAGCCGGTGCAGGGTCGAGGCGGTCACGCCCGCGAGCCGCACCCGGTCGGCCTCGTCGAAGGCCTCGGCCTCCTGGTGCACCGCCTGCTGGAGCCGGGCCGCCGCCTTGCCGGTCGGCGCGGCGAGGGCGATCCGCAGGCCGCCCGGGTGCTGGTCGAGCAGCCCGACCAGCAGGCTCGCCACCGCGGTGGTCTTCCCGGTGCCGGGGCCGCCGGTGAGGACGGTCGTCCACTGCCCGGCCGCAGAGAGGCACGCTGCCACCTGCTCGTCGTACGTCGTGCCGGGACGGGCGCGCTGCATCGCGCCCACGATCCGCTCCATCGACGCGGCCATCCGCCCCGCGTCGTGGGCCGGGGACGTCGCGGCCCGGGCCAGCAGGTCGTCGACGACCTGCGTCTCCTGCTCGTGGTAGCGGTCGAGGTCGAGCAGGTCGTTGTCCCACCGCACCAGGCCGGCGGCGACGAGCGGGCTCCCGGCGACCGCCGCCGCCCACTCCGGGGCAGGCGGCCACGGGAGGTCGGGCGGGTCGGCCACCGTCGCGAGGTCCAGCGCGACCGACCCGGCGCGCACCGCCCGCACGGCGAGCGCGACGGCCAGCAGCACCTTCTCGTCGGGCTCGCGGCCCAGGCGGCCGAGGGCGCGCGCGACGTGCACGTCGGCGCTGGTGAGCACGCCGGCGACGTTGAAGTGCGCCAGCAGCCCGGTCGCCCTGAGGGCGAGTCGGGCGTCGGTGCTGTCGACGGGCTCGAAGAGGTCAGTCATGCGGGGTCCTCATGAGGGGGCTCCGTCCAGGAGGTCGGACAGGGCGGTGACCAGCGCGACCGGCGGCTGCCAGGAGAACACGCCGCACGGCTGCCCGTCGACGCTCGGCGTCGCGGGGCCGCACATCCCGCGCAGGTAGAGGTAGAGCACGCCGCCGAGGTGCTCGGCCGGGTCGTAGCCGGGGAGCCGCCAGCGGAGGTAGCGGTGGAGGACCACGGTGTAGAGGAGGGCCTGGAGGGGGTAGTCGGAGTGCCCCATCGCCTCGGCCAGGACGGCCGGGCGGTAGTCCCAGGCGGTCGCGGGCGCGGCCCGGTCGCCCAGCCAGTTGGTCTTGTAGTCGATGGTGAGGAAGCGGGTGCGACCGTCCACCGGAACCCGCACCACGACGTCGATCGAGCCGGTGAGGTAGCCGAGCAGGCGCTGGCCGGCCAGGGCGGGGTCGGCCTCGAGCGTGCCGGCGAAGGCCAGCAGCGGGTCGCCCTCCGGGAGGTGGGCGCGGAGCAGCGGTGCCAGGTCACCGAGGACGACCTGCGCCGTGGCCTCCCGTGCCGCGAGGTCGCCCCCGGCGAGGGGCACCTCGAAGTCCAGCTCGCGCAACCGGTCGGGCACGTGGATCTCGCGCAGCGTGAGCCCGCCGGCCAGCGGGCCGAGCGGGGAGTCGCACACCGCGACGAGCGCATCGGCGAGCTCCTCGGCGTCGACCTCGACCGCCCACCACGCGCGGCGCTCCTCGACCTGGGCCAGCAGCTCGGCGCGCAGGTCGGGCGCCGCCGGGTCGGCGTGCTCGAGGACCTCGTGCACCAGCGAGCCGAACTCCGCGCCCACCGGCAGGTCGGCCATGGGGGAGGCGACGGCGGTGAGCTCCAGGTCGGCCTCGGGGGCAGGCGCGTCGTCGGCGACGTCCTCGAGGTCGGCCTCGTCGAGGTCGGGCACGTCGTCGGGCTCGGACAGGACCCGGTCGGGTGCCCCCGCGTGGGGCGCGCCGGCCGCCGCGAGCGCGGAGTAGGACGTACGGCGCCAGTCGGTGTCCACGTCGCGGTCGAACGACCGCACCGACAGCGGTGGCAGCGGCCGGTCGATGGGCGTCGTGTCGACGGCGCCCGGCACGGCGAGCTCGGGCTGCGGCCCGCCCGCACCCTTCCAGCGGCCGAGGATCTCCACCACCTCCTCGTCGCCGGGGACGGGCTGCTCGTCGTGGACGACCGGGTGCCGGGGAGCGCGCCCGAACAGCATCCGGTGCAGCGGTGCGCTGGCGGTGTTGTTGGCGGTGGGGCAGTACCAGGCGACCACCTGCGACTGCGCGCGGGTGAGCGCGACGTAGAGCAGGCGCAACGACTCCCCGGCGTCCTCGTGCCGGCTGCGCGTCACCGCCGCGTCGCGCCAGCGGCTCGGGCCGCCGACGTCGCGGCAGCGCTCGCCGTCGGCGTCGTGGAACAGCGGCACGTCCTCGTCGCGCACCCACCGGTCCCACAGGGTCGGGAGGTAGACGATGGGGTACTCGAGGCCCTTGCTGCCGTGGATCGTGACCAGCTGGACCGCAGCCGCGTCGGAGTCGAGCCGCCGGGTGCGCTCGGACGCGACCTCGAGCTTGTCGTCGGCGACCTGGGCGCGCAGCCAGCCCAGCAGGCCGACGACGCCGAGGCGCTCGTCGACGGTGACCTTGTGCAGCGCCTCGCCGATGTGGCGCAGGTCGGTCAGCGTGCGCTCCCCGCCGACGCGTCCGAGCACCCGGGCGGTCAGCCCGTCGAGCACCGCGCACTCCAGCACGGCCGCGACGCCCCGGGCCGCGAACACGTCGGCGAGCCGGCGTACGTGCTCGCTGAGCGTGTCGGTCGGGTCGGGCTCGGCCTGCAGCTCCTCGGCGGTGCGGCCGAGGAAGTCCGTCAGCGCCGCGGCCCGCACGCGGTCGGCCCGGTGGGGCTGCTCGAGCGCCTCGAGCAGGGTCAGCCACTGCGTCGCCGCGGCGGTCTTGAAGACCGACCCGCCGGCGTTGAGCACGGCGGGCACGCCGACGGCGGCCAGCGCGTCCTGGGCGGCGAGCAGGTCGGCGCGCCGGGCCGCGAGCACGGCGACGTCCTTCGGCTCGACCGGGCGTCGGTCCTCCCCGGTCCCGACGGTCGCGCCGCTGGTGAGCAGCCGCTTGACGTCGGCGGCGAGGTCGGTGAGCACGTGCTCGCGCCAGTCGCCGATCCGGGGGCGCCTGCGGCCGAGCTCCTCGTGGCGGACCACGCGCAGCCGGAACGGCGGCCCGGCGCCCTCCAGGCGAGAGGTCGGGTGGTGGGCGGTGACGGGGTGGACCGGGATCCGCTCGTCGCCGAGCGCGGCGCCCTCGACCAGCACGTGGAGCGCGTCGAGCAGCGGCTGGTCGGCCCGCCAGTTGACGCCCAGGGTCTGCCGGGTCGTGGCCTGCTCGGCGGCGTCGAGGTAGGTGACGATGTCGCCGCCGCGGAAGGCGTAGATGGCCTGCTTGGGGTCGCCGATGAGCACGAGCGTGGACACCCCGTGGAAGGCGCGCTCGAAGACCTGCCACTGCACCGGGTCGGTGTCCTGGAACTCGTCGATCAGCGCGACCTTCCAGCGGTTGCGCATCCGTGCGCGGGCGGGGGAGTCCTCCGGCCCCAGCGCGTCGGCGAGCTGGCCGAGGAGGTCGTCGTAGGACAGCACCCCGAGGCGCCGCTTGCGGCGGTCGATCTCGTCGAGCACCCCGCACGCGAAGCGCACCCGCGCCGCCGCGCCGCCGTCGGGGTCCTGGGAGAGCGCCTCCTGCGGGGCAACGCGGGCGCGGGGGTCGTCGACGACGGCCCGGGCGATGGCCAGCGCGTCCTCGCGGGTCCACGGCGCCTGCTGCTGGCGGGCGAAGAGCTGGAGGTAGTGGTCGTCGGCGACCTCCGTGGTGAGCTGCTCGAGGTCCTCCACGAGCACGGCACCGGTGTCGGTGTCGCCGGCGACGCCGAGGCTGCGGAGCACGAGCTGGCAGAACTGGTGGATGGTGGCGATCGTCGCGGCGTCGAACGTCGTGAGCGCCCGGGTCAGCCTGCCGAGCCGGACCCCGCGCTCGTCCTCGTCGGCGTCGAGGAGCCAGTCGTGCAGCCGGTTGGCGGGGTCGGCCGTCGCCGGATCACTCAGCACGGCTGCGGCGTCGTCGAGCTGGCGGCGCACGCGGTCGCGCAGCTCCTGGCTGGCCGCGCGGGTGAAGGTGACGACCAGCATCTCCTCGAGCGTCGCCACGCCCTCCGCGAGGTAGCGGGTGACGAGGGCGGCGATGGTCCAGGTCTTGCCGGTGCCGGCGCTGGCCTCGAGCAGCGTGGTGCCGGTCGGGAGGTCGCCGCAGATGTCGAAGGTGCCCATGGTGGGCGACGGGGTGAGGGGCTCGGTCACGTCAGATCCCCCGCACCAGCTCGTGGGACAGCAGGGGGGACCAGACCCGGAGGGCGTAGTGGCCCAGGCGGTGCGGCGCCGGGCCGTCCGTGGCCGCCTCGTCGGGCAGCAGCGGCGCGGCGAGCAGGTCGTAGGGGGCGGACTCGCCCCACGCGCGGACGTGCCACTGGTCGCCGTCCTCCTTGGGGAAGCCGCTGTCGTTGAAGCGCGGCGTCACCCACTCGCCGCGAGCCTTGGCGTCGGGGTCGGCCTGGCCGCGCTCGCCGATGGCGAACTCCTCGGCGAACGCCAGGCTGGTCCTGATCGGGAGCGGCAGCGGCTCGCGCTGCCCCCGCTCCATGACGGCGACGAGGTCGCGCAGGTGCGTGCGCGCCTCGTCGTCGGGCATCGGGGAGACGAGCGCGCGGCGCCCGGAGCGCCCCCAGCGGCCGATGGTGTGGGCGGTCCAGTTCTCGTCCGGGTGGCCGGCCGCCAGTGCGAGGGCGTCGAGCCAGGCGGCGAGCCGGTGCTTGGCGCCGAGGCTGGAGTAGCTCACGGCGACGAGGTTGTTGCCGAAGACGTGGGCCACCGTGCCGGTGAGCCGACGGTCGCCGAGGTCGATGTCGACGTCCAGCGTGCGCTGCGGGCCCGAGCGCAGCGGCGTGGCCGCCTCCACGAGGGGGCGCACGCGGGCGACGATGTCGGTGAGCATGGCCGCCCCGAGGTCCTCGGGGGGCAGCAGGCCGCGCAGCTGCTCGGCCAGCATGGCGGCCTGGGGGTCGCCGCCGGCGAGCACGTCGTGCACCAGCCGGTCGCCGACCTGCCACTTCTCGAGGCCGTCGAGGGTGATCGGGATGGCGTCCTTGGTCTCCTCGACGTCGTAGGGGGTGGTGACGCGCAGGCGCTGGCGCAGGAAGCTGCGGACGGGGTGGGCGAAGAAGTCCTGGAGGTCGCTGAGCGACACCTCGCCGGTGGGCTCGGGCGGCGCGAGGGGGCCGGGCACGAGCGACCTCGGCGCGGGCTGCGGTGCCCGGGCGGCGCGGGCGCCGGCCAGTGCGGTGCGGTCGAAGGAGAACGGTCGGTCGGTGGCACGGACCAGCGCCCCCGCGGTCAGGTTGGCCTCGTCGAAGGGCTGGAGCGGGTGCTGGACGAGCACGTCGGCGCGCACCGGCGCGCTGCTGGTGCGGTCGACGGCGTCGAGGAGCTCGCCGAGCGGGACGGCGGGCGGCTTGTCGTCGTTGGTGTGCTCGCCGCGACCGGCGTAGGTCACCACCAGGGTCTCGGTCGCGGCGCCGATCGCGTCGAGCAGCAGCTGGCGGTCCTCGGAGCGCACGTCGCGCTCACCGGTGAGCGGTCGCCGGGCGAGGACGTCGTCGCCGTCGACGGACTCCAGGCGCGGGAAGACCCCGTCGTCGAGCCCGACCAGGCACACCACCCGGTGCGGCACGGACCGCATCGGCACCATGGTGCAGACGGTGAGCGTGCCGGTGCGGAAGTTGCTGCGGGTCGGCCGCCCGCGCAGGCGGTGGCGCAGCAGCGCGCGGACGTCGGCGTGGCGCAGCCGGGTCTCGTGGTCGCCCACCCCGGCCGAGATGCGGGTGAGCTCGCGGTCGAACTGGGCCACCCGCCAGGCGTCGTCGGGCCCGCTGGCGGTGAGCCCGTGCACCGCCGCGCCGAGGGCGGCGGTCCAGTCGGCGACCGAGGTGGCGTCGGCCGCCGAGCGGACGAAGGTGTGCAGCCGGTCGACCATCTCCACGAAGGCGCCGACGAGGTCGAGGTGGCCGTCGCCGACGTCGTCGAGCGGCAGCGTCGCGCCCACGACACGGTGGCCGTCGCCGGACATCGCCGCACCCAGCAGCACCCGCTGCAGCCCGGCCAGCCACGTGTTGGCGTCGAGGTCCAGGCCGAAGGCGCCGCGGTGGTCGCGGTCGTAGCCCCAGCGGATCGCCGCCTGGTCGACCCAGCGCGCCATCCGCTCGAGGTGGTCGTCGGTGAAGCCGAACCGGGCCCGCACGGGCTCGGTCGCCGCCAGGTCGAGCACGGACGTGGCGGTCATCCGCCCGGCTGCGAGCTCGACGAGGTCCGCCGCGACCCCGAGCAGCGGGTTGGTCGCGCCCGGGGACCGGTCGGCGAGCCGGACGCGCAACCGGTGGGCCGGGTGGCCGACGTCCTCGTGGGCCACGTCGGCCAGGCCGAACCCGGCCGAGATCAGCGGCGCGTAGGTCTCGATGTCGGGGCACATGACGAGGATGTCGCGCGGCTCGAGGGTCGGGTCGTCCTGCAGCAGGCCGACCAGCACCTCCCGCAGGACGTCGACCTGCCGGGCGGTGCCGTGGCAGGCGTGCACCTGGACCGAGAGGTCGTGCGGCGCGCGCACCCGGGTCGCGAGCGTCGCGGCGTCGGGGGAGCGGTTGGCGCGCAGGTCGGCCTGCAGCCAGCCGAGGAGCGTGGTCGGGTCGGTCTGCCGGGCGGGTGACTGGTCGGCCTCGAGCTCGCCGAGAGTGCGGCGCAGCTCGCGCGCGTCGCGGCCCAGCGACGCGAGGAGGGGGTGTCCGACCAGGTCGGCCGACGCGTCGTCGGCCCGCGCGACGGGGCCCTCGAGGGCGGTCGGCGCCAGCGCCGCCCAGAGCACGGGCGAGGGCTGCGGCAGCCAGAGGTGCACCTCGCGGTGCTCGCCCAGGGCGCGGAGCAGCTCGACCTCCGTGACCGGGAGGCGGGTGTGCCCGAACAGGGAGAGCCGACCGGGGAGGTCGAGCCCGGCCGCCCCGTCGCGCAGCCGCGCCAGGGTCTCGGCGTGGCGGATGTCGGGAGCCGGCTCCTCGACCTGCGCCACGAGCCGCCGCCACAGCTCGGCCTGCCAGCGGAGGTCGGCGTCGAGGGGGCCGCCGGCCCCGTCGGAGTCCTCACCGGCACGCCAGTCACGCACCAGCTGCGGTCGCTGCACGGCGTAGGAGGCGAAGAGCCCCGCGAGCCGTCGCGCCACCGCATAGCGGCGGGCGCTGCGCTCGTCGGTGGGATCGCCCCCGCCGAGGTGGCGGCAGAGGTCCTCGAACCCGGGCTCGCGGAGGCACCCGTCGATCACCGCCAGCAGCGGCCACGCCAGGCGGTCGGGGCTCCACGGGTCCTCGGTGTCGCGGTCGAGCAGCATCGAGACGAGCGAGTGAGGGGTCACGAAGTCCACCCCCGCGCACACCCCGTCGCCGCCCCGCGGCCCGACCCCGAGCCGGTGGGAGAGCCGCTGGGTGAGCCACCGCTCCACGCCGCGCGCCGGGACGACGACCACCTCGCGGGCGAACGGGTCGTCGAGCGGGGTGAGGAGCAGGTCGGCGAGGCCCTCGGCGAGCGCGTCGGTGCGCTCTGCGGTGTGGAGGTGCAACGTCACTCGGCCACCCTATGAGCGGCCACCGACGCCGGGAGGCTGACCCGCGGGGCCCGGCCACCGGGGGCGGAAGGTGTCCCCCGGTGACCGGCGTGGGTCAGGAGCGGTTCTCGATCTCCTCGGCCCGGGCGGCGTCCATGCGCCAGATCACGAAGCAGCCGACGATGGCGACCAGGATCGCCACGGTGCTGATGAGGATCACGCTTGCCATGGGATCTCCTTCGGTGGTGGACCAATAGTTCTACGGTCATGTATAAGTTACTTCAACACGTTTGGCAAGGGTTCGACGAAGGAACGGGGGAGGCAGGCGTGGTGGACACTGCAGACGTGGTGGACGAGGGATTCAGCATCGGGGTGCTCGCCTCCCGGACCGGCGTCACGCCGGCGGTGCTGCGCACGTGGGAGAACCGGTTCGGCTTCCCCGCCGGCATGCGCTCGCCCGCCGGGCACCGGCGCTTCACCGACGCCGACGTACGACGGGTGCGCGAGGTGCTCGAGGTCCGCGACAGCGGGGTGCCGCTGCAGCTCGCCATCGACGCCGTCGCCCGGCGCGAGGCCGACGGAGCCCCCGAGTCCGTCCACGCCGTCCTGGTCCGCGACTTCCCCGAGCTGCGGCCCCAGCGGCTGGGTCGGCCCGCGCTCGTCGCGGCGTCGTACGCCGTCGAGGACGAGTCGCTCGCCCGCGCCGACCGTCCGGTGGTCCTCGGCGCCTTCCAGAGCGGCTACCGCTTCGGTCGGGCGCGACACCGCTGGGACGAGCTGGCGCGCACGGCGTCGTGGAGCGCGGTCGTCGCCGACTTCGCGGACGACGACCTGCCGGCGGACCCCGGCGCCCGGCCCGCGCGGTGCCAGCTCCCGGCCGACTCGCCGCTGAGGCGCGAGTGGGTCGTGATCAGCGTGAGCGCGGGCTTCTCGGCCGTCGTCTCGGCCTGGGAGGTCCCCGCCCGGCCGGGCGAGGAGCCGGCCTACGAGTCCGTGATCAGCACGCACCGTCCCGTCGCGCTCGCTGCGGCCCGGGTGGTCGTCGCGACGGCCCGGGCGACCGGCGCACACGTGCCGGACCCGGTCGAGGAGCTGCTCCACGACGTCACGCCGCGCGCCGCCACGCCGGCGGTCGAGGCCGACCGGGTGTGGCTGCGGGCGCTGGCGCACCTCGACCCCCCGCGCTGAGGCACCGCGCGAGGCGCTACTTCGCCAGGAAGTAGACCGCCACGAGGATCGCGAGCGCCGCGATGATGGCGACGGGCACGAGGGTCACCATCAGGGGGCGGCCGCTCTGGTTGCTCGGGTCGACCTGGTCGGGCTCGTGTCGGGGGTCCATCACCGCGGAGTACCCCCGCGGGCGGGTGGCATGCGCCCAGGCGCGAGAACGGCCGGTCCCGTCGTGCGTGATGACGGGACCGGCCGTGGGTCCCCGAGCTGCGCCGGGTATCAGCCCTTGAAGGCGTCCTTGATCTTCTCGCCGGCCTGCTTGACGTTGGCGCCCATCTGGTCGCCCTTGCCCTCGGCCTCGAGCTGCTCGTCGTCGGTCGCCTTGCCGGCGGCCTCCTTGGCCTTGCCCTTGAGCTCGTCGCCCTTGTTGTCGATCTTGTCGTCCAGACCCATCGTGTGAACCCTTTCCTCGGTGGAACGGTCAGTGGTTGCGGAGAGCGTCGATCAGCTCGTCCTTCGACATCGACGACCGGCCCTCGATGTCGAGCTCGGCGGCGCGCTTGCGCAGCTCGTCGACGGTGCGGTCCTCGTAGTCCTGCGCCTCGCCGCCGCGGTGGCCCACCTCGGAGCGGCCCTGGGCCGCGGACGCGTTGGCGATGCGGGCGGCCTTCTCCTTGCTCGCGCCGTCGTCGCGCAGCGCCTCGTAGACCTCGGGGTCCTTGACCGACGGTCCCGGATCCTTCCGTTTCTCAGCCATGTCTCCCACCGTGCCACCGGGGTGGTGAGGGCGGTTCACCCGTGGGGGGGTGTGCCGATCCGAGCCCGTGAGTAGCGTCCGGAGGATGCCCGAGACACCCCCCGAGGGGACGCGCGAGGAGACCGAGGACGAGCGCGCCGACCGCAACTGGAACGAGCTGCTCCAGGAGCTGCGGGTCAGCCAGACTGGCGTGCAGCTGCTGGCCGGCTTCCTCGTCACCCTGCCGTTCCAGGAGCGCTTCGAGGACCTCGACGCCTTCCAGCGCGGGTGGTACGTCGGCCTGCTCGGGCTCGCGCTCGGCACGGTCGGGGTGATGCTCTCCCCGGTCGCGATCCACCGCCGGGTGTTCCAGGAGGGCGCCAAGCCCGAGCTCGTCCAGGCCGGGCACCGGATGACGGTGGTCGCGCTGGGCCTCATCGGGGTGCTGCTGGGCGGGATCGCCTTCCTCGTCATCGACATGGTCTACGACCGCGCCGCCGCCGCGGCAGGCGCGGTCGTCGCCTTCCTCGTCCTCGTCGGGCTCCTGGTGGCGCTGCCCGCCCGCGTCGCACCTCGCTGAGCTCCCGTGCTGAGCCCCGGGCGCTGAGCACGACGCCGCCCGCGGGCGTGCGGCACACTCCGGGTGTGGAGCTGCGACCGGT
>JAYSEC010000011.1:26591-29718 GCA_041914085.1 Nocardioides sp. | reverse complement strand
TCTCCACCTCCCGGCGGATCTCGCGCGTCGGTCGGCGCTCTACCCTCGGCGCATGAGCGGTCGGAGCCAGCGCGTCCTGACGTGGTTCGGCGTCGACGACCCCTGGGAGCGCCCGCGCCCGCCGATCGGGCGCCAGGACGTCGTGCTCGCCGCGGCCGTCGAGGCCGTCAGCCTGCTCGCCCTCGAGCTGGTGCGCAGCTCCGGCGGTTTCGAGCACACCGACGCCCCGGTCTGGGCGCAGTGGCTGGCGGTGTCGTCCGGTGCCCTGCTGCTGCTCGGGCGACGCCGGTGGCCACTGACGATCGCCCTGGTCGCGGCGGGCCACATGTTCGTCGCCGGCGTGACGATGCCCGAGGTGATGGGGCAGGTCTCCCTCCAGATCGTCTACTTCGTCGCGATCCTGTCGGGCGTGGCCTACGCCCGCGACCGCCGCGCGATGGTGCTGGTCATCGGCACGATCCTGCTCTTCATGTTCGCGTGGATCACGTGGCAGTTCGCGGTCGGCTCGTCGGCGCAGCAGTGGCTCGAGGACGAGGACCTGTCCGAGGACATGGGCGTCTTCCCGGCCATCCCGGCAGCGGTGGCGATCACCTTGCTCATCAACGTCATCTACTTCGGCGGCGCGATCGTCGGCGGCGGGGTGTCGTGGCGCGCCGCCCGCCAGCGCCACCGCCTCGAGGAGCAGGCGAGCACGATCCTCGCCCAAGCCGGCCGGCTCCGCGAGCAGGCCGTGATGGACGAACGCCTCCGCATCGCCCGCGACCTCCACGACGTCGTGGCCCACGGCGTCTCCGCGATGGGCATCCAGGCGGGCGCGGCGCGCCGCGTCCTCGACCGCGACCCCGACGCCGCGCGTACGGCCCTCTCCCACGTCGAGCAGGCCTCGCGCGACGCCGTCACGCAGATGCGCCGCCTCCTCGGCACCCTGCGCGAGGGCACCGGAGCCACGGGCGACGAGCGCGAGGGACGTACGCCCGAGGCGGGGGTCGCCGACCTCCCCGACCTCGTCTCCGAGATCGCCGGGACCGGTCTCGCCGTGCACCTCGACGTGGTCGAGGCCCAGGAGGCCGCAGCCGGCCGGCTGCCACGGGGCATCGGCCTGGCGGTCTACCGCACCGTGCAGGAGGCGTTGACCAACGTGCGGCGGCACAGCACCGCCGACACGGTCTCGGTCGTCGTGCGCGTCGACGAGGTCGCGTCGTACGCCGAGGTGGAGGTCGTGGACAACGGCCGCCCGCGGCACGGCACCTCGGGCAGCGGGCTCGGCCAGCTCGGCATCCGGGAGCGCGCCGCCACCCACGACGGCCAGGTCGACATCGGGCCCCGGGTCACCGGGGGCTACCGCGTCCGCGTCCGCTACCCGCTGGGAGCCCGCCCGTGACCGAAGGGACGACCGGGGAGACGGCACGGCCGCTGAAGGTCCTGCTCGTCGACGACCACGCGATGGTGCGCTCGGGCTTCGCGATGGTGCTCTCGGTCGAGGACGACATCGAGGTGGTCGGCGAGGCCGCCGACGGGCTGCAGGCGATCGAACGGGCCCGCGAGTCACGGCCCGACGTGGTCCTGATGGACGTGCAGATGCCGCGCATGGACGGCATCGAGGCCACCCGCCACCTCGTCGCCGACGACCTCGGGCACGTGGTGATCGTGACGACCTTCGACCGCGACGACTACCTCTTCGACGCCCTCCGGGCCGGCGCCAGCGGCTTCCTCCTGAAGAACGCCGGACCCGAGCAGCTGCTCGACGCCGTACGCGCTGCCGGGCGCGGGCACGCGCTGCTGGCCCCAGAGGTGACCCGGCGCGTCATCGGCAAGATGGCCGGTGACCGGTCCGGTGACCAGCCCGGGGACCACTCCGCGGCGGCTCCCCAGCGCCCCGAGCCCGACGGCCTCGCCCACCTGACGGCGCGCGAGCGCGAGGTGCTGGTGCTCCTCGGCCGCGGCCTGTCCAACGGCGAGATCGCGGCCGAGCTGGTGCTCGGGGAGGCGACGGTGAAGACCCACGTGTCGAACGTCCTCGCCAAGCTCCACCTGCGCGACCGCGTACAGGCCGTCATCTACGCCTACGAGGCCGGCCTCATCCTCCCGACGGAGGAGTGACCCGGCGCACCGGCGCCTCCACCTGCAGGTTCCGTCCCGCGGGGGATCCGGCCGCAGGTCCGCCAGCCCTAGCGTCGGGGACATGTTGGAGATCCGGGAGCTGACCAGACGGTTCGGTGAGAACACCGCCGTGGACCACGTGTCGTTCGAGGTGCCGGGGGGTGAGATGACGGGCTTCGTCGGCGGCAACGGCGCGGGCAAGACCACGACCATGCGGATGGTCATGGGCGTGCTGGGCATCGACGAGGGCGAGGTGCTGTGGCAGGGCCGCCCGATCACCCGGCTGGACCGCCGGTCCTTCGGCTACATGCCGGAGGAGCGCGGCCTCTATCCCAAGCAGCCGATCCTCGACCAGCTCGTCTACATCGCCCAGCTCAAGGGGATGGGGCGCGTCGAGGCACGCGACACCGTGACCGAGCTGCTGGAGCGGTTCGGGCTGGGGGAGCGCACCAAGGACCACCTGGAGAAGCTGTCGCTGGGCAACCAGCAGCGCGTCCAGATCATCGCCTCGGTGCTGCCCCGTCCCGCCGCGCTGATCCTCGACGAGCCGTTCTCCGGGCTGGACCCGAGGGCCGTCGACTCGATGGTCGACCTGCTGCGCGAGTACACCCGCGACGGCGTGCCGGTCCTCTTCTCCAGCCATCAGCTCGACCTGGTGGAGCGCCTGTGCGACCGCCTGGTCGTGCTGTCCCAGGGCCGCCGGGTCGCCGCCGGGACGGTGACGGAGCTGCGCGACGCGGGGGTGCCGCGCTTCCGTCTCGTCCTTGGCGGCGACGCCGGCTGGGTGCGCGACCAGCGGGGTCTCGAGGTCCTCGACCTCGACGGCCCCACCGCACTCGTCGAGGTGCGCGAGGAGGGGGCCGAGCAGCAGCTCGTCTCCGAGGCCACCGGCCGCGGTGACGTCCACGAGTTCGTCCGGGTGCGCCCGGCGCTGAGCGAGATCTACCGGGAGGCCACCGCATGAGCACCGAACCGACCACCACCGACCGGACCGGCACCGACCGGACCGGCACCGACCGGACCGGCA
>JAYSEC010000011.1:0-26491 GCA_041914085.1 Nocardioides sp. | reverse complement strand
CACCGACCGGACCGGCACCGACCGGACCGGCACCGACCGGACCGGCAACGAGCCGGCCTGGCTTCTGGTCACCCGCCGCGAGATCATCTCGCGCATCACCGACAAGGGCTTCCTGCTCGGGACCGTCTTCATGGTCGTGCTGATCGCCGGATTCATCGGCTTCAACGCCTGGCAGGAGGGGAAGACCGACGACGTCACGCTGGCAGCGACCCCGGACTCCGTCGCCATGGCGACGGCCGTGAAGGACGGCGCGCCCGACGTCGACGACAACGTGCGGGTGACGATCCTCGAGGTCGACGACCAGGACGCCGCCGAGGCCGCGCTCCGCGAGGACGAGGCCGACGCCTGGTTGCACCCGACCGCCGACGGGTGGGAGCTCACCTCGGAGTCCAGCGAGCAGGACTCGCTGACCGACGTCACCCGAGCGGTCGTCCAGCAGACGGTGCTGGCCGACAACGCCGCCCAGGCGGGCACCACCGTCGACGCGCTGCAGGCAGGCAGCACGGTGACGACCGCCTTCCTGCGCGGTGACGCCGAGAAGGCGGGGGTGGCCGAGGCCGTCGGGTTCGTCTTCGTCTTCCTGTTCTACTTCGCCGCCCTGGTCTTCGGCATGCAGCTCGCGTCGTCGGTCATCGAGGAGAAGCAGAGCCGGATCGTGGAGATCATCGCGGCGGCGATCCCGCTGCGGCACCTGCTGGCCGGCAAGGTCCTCGGCAACACCGCGCTGGCGGTCATCCAGCTCCTGGTCTACCTCGGGGTCGGGCTGGTGGGCCTGTCGTTCACGTCGTTCAAGTCCTACGTCCCCGCGCTCTCGGGGCCGACGGCGTGGTTCATCGGGTTCTTCCTCGCCGGCTTCATCGCGCTGGCCTGCCTCTGGGCGGTGGCCGGGTCGCTGGCCTCGCGCACCGAGGACCTGCAGGCGACCTCGACCCCGCTGACGATGCTGATGCTGGTGATGTTCTTCGGCGGCCTGTCGCTCGACGGCCGCGGCCAGGTGATCGCCTCGTTCGTCCCGCCGGTGTCCGCAGTGGTGATGCCCAAGCGCATCCTCGCCGGCGGCGTGGCCTGGTGGGAGCCGCTCGTGGCCCTCGGCCTGCTCGCAGTGTTCGCCGCCATCACGGTGTGGGTGGGGGAGCGGCTCTACCGCCGGGCGCTGCTGCAGACCGGCGGACGGGTGAGCCTGCGGCAGGCGTGGTCGGCCGCCGAGTGACGAGCCGGGCCGGCGTCAGATCCAGCCGAGGAAGGTGCTGGCGCCGGCCACGACGACCCAGAACCGCAGCCCCCGACCGACCAGGCCGGTGACCAGGAAGATCCAGAAGTTCACGCGCAGGGTGCCGGCCAGCACGGCGGTGACGGCGTACGGCGGGAAGCCGGTGAACGCGGAGACGAAGAGCAGCCCGGCGGTGAACCACGGTCGTCCCTCCGCGCGGGCGTGCCAGCGCTCCAGGGAGGCCTTCGCCTTGGGCTTCTCGAGCTGGCGGCGCACCCATGGTGCGCGCTCGACCTCCACCGCACCCCAGTACCAGAGGATCTTGCCGACCATCTGCCCGATGGTCGCGGCGACGACGAGCGCGACGGCGTGGTCGTGCTGCTGGGAGATGGTGACGGCGAGGATCGCCTCGATGTTGATCAACGGCAGCAGCGCGGAGGCGATGGAGGCCCCGAAGATGCTGGCGTAGACCCAGATCATGCGGCTCCGGGGACCGGGATCCCGATCCGCACCAGCCGGTGCAGCGACACGCACTTGAGCACCAGCAGCGCGGTCGCGATGGCGAGGCCGACCCACATCCACCCGGTCACCAGCAGCAGCACCGCGAAGAGCGCGCTGTTGACCGCCTTGGCGGGCTTGGACCAGTTCCACAGCCAGATCGGCCGGTCGACGACGAAGAAGTAGTTGGGGCTGCGCACCGGCCAGGCGAGGAAGGCGATGGACAGGAAGCAGTCGACGACCATGAACTCGGCGAGGTAGACGAACACCGCCGGCGACAGGTCGGGCTGCAGCCAGGCCAGGCCGATGTAGAAGGCCGCGGCGTTGAGCCGGTCGCACATGATGTCCAGGACGGCGCCGATGCGGGTCTCGCAGTCGCGCACCCGGGCGTAGAAGCCGTCGAGCATGTCGCCCACCCAGTAGACGGCCAGCGCGGCGACCAGCAGCGTCAGGCTCTCCTGGTGGGCCGCGAGGGCTGCCAGCACGACCGAGGCGATCGTGCGGACCGCGGTGATCACCGTCGCGCCGGTGAGCAGGCGCTCGTCGCGGACGCCGTAGCGGTCGTCGGGGTCGGCGACAGGCTCAGCCTTCACCGTGCCAAGCACCCCGCTCCCCACGGTGGGGAATCGTAGCGGGTCACGACCACAGGTCGGGCCACGCGTGGCCGAGCTCGATGACGAGCTCGCGCAACAGCGGCAGGCTCACCCCGACGACGTTGTGGTGGTCGCCCTCGATCCCGGTGACGAAGGCGCCGCCGAACCCGTCGATGGTGAAGGCGCCGGCCACGTGCAGCGGCTCGCCCGTGGCGACGTAGGCGTCGACCTCCTCGTCAGTGACGTCGGCGAAGTGGACGGTCGTCGAACCGGTGGCCGCCGCGACGCGACCGCTCGCCACGTCGCGCAGGCAGTGGCCGCTGTGCAGCACCGCGGACCGGCCGCGCATCGCCCGCCACCGGGCGCGGGCCTCGTCGGGCTCGTGGGGCTTGCCGAGCGCCTCGCCGTCGAGCTCGAGGACCGAGTCGCAACCCAGCACGAGCCCCTGCGGAGGTACGTCGTCGCGCTCGGCGACGGCAGCGCACTTGAGCTCGGCGAGCTGGAGCGCCAGCTCGGCGGGCGGCAGGCCGTCGAGCCGGGACTCGTCGACGCCGCTCACGATGACGTGCGGCTCGATGCCCGCGGTGCGGAGCGTGGCGAGCCGGGCGGGCGACGCGGAGGCGAGGACGAGCGGAGTCGTCACAGCCGCTCCAGCGCCGTACGCAGCGGGTCGAGGCCGAGCGAGCCGAGGTCGAGCGCCGCGCGGTGGAAGGCCTTGAGGTCGAAGGCGTCGCCCTGGCGCTCGGCGACCTGTGCCCGCGCCTCCAGCCAGATGCGCTCGCCGACCTTGTAGGACGGCGCCTGGCCGGGGAGGCCGAGGTAGCGCTTGACCTCGAACTGGATGAACTCGTCGTCCATCCGGCAGTGCAGCCGCATGAACTCCAGGCCCAGCTCGGGGGTCCACGTCTCGCCGGGGTGGAACGCCGTGCCGCTCGGGCCGAGGCGGTTGTCCTCGGGGATGGTCAGCTCGAGGTGCATGCCGATGTCGACGATCACGCGCGTCGCCCGCAGGGACTGCCCGTCGAGCATCCCGAGCAGGTCGGCGGGGTCGTCGAGGAAGCCGAGCTCCTCCATCAGCCGCTCGGCGTAGAGCGCCCACCCCTCGCCGTGCCCGCTGCACCAGCACATCAGTCGCTGCCAGCGGTTGAGGGTGTCGCTGCGGTAGGCCGTCTGGGCGACCTGCAGGTGGTGACCGGGCACGCCCTCGTGGAAGACGGTGGTGACCTCGCGCCACGGGTGGAAGTCGTCGATCCCGTCCGGCACCGACCACCACATCCGGCCCGGTCGTGCGAAGTCCTCCGACGGGCCGGTGTAGTAGATGCCGCCGTCGTTGGTCGGGGCGAGCATGCACTCGATGCGCCGGATCGGCTCGGGGATGTCGAAGTGCACGTCGGCCATCTCCGCGATGGTGCGGTCGGCCAGCGCCTGCATCCAGTCGCGGAAGGCCTCGCGCCCGTGCACGACCCGGTCGGGGTCGGCGTCGAGGTGGGCCACGGCGGCGTCGACGTCGGCGCCGGGCAGGATCCGGTCGGCGGTGGCGGCCATCAGGTCCGACAGGCGCTGCAGCTCGGCCCATCCCCACGCATAGGTCTCGTCGAGGTCGACCTCCGCGCCGAGGAAGTAGCGCGAGGCCAGGGCGTAGACCTCGCGGCCGACCCCCTCCTTCTCCGTGCCCTGCGGCTCGAGCTCGTCGCTGAGGAACAGCCCGAACGACGCGGTGGCCGCGCTCGCACGCTCCGCCAGCCGTCGCAGCTCGGCGGGGTCGCCGCCCTCGAGCCGCTCGACCAGGCCGAGGTAGAAGTCGCCCGCGTCACCGGTCTGGCCGGTCCAGCGACGCACCTGCTCGGCCACCTCGGCGTACTGCCGCGCGGCGACGACGTGGCCCTTGCGCGCCTCGTCGGACAGCGTCACCCGCAGGCCCTCCAGGGCCGCCGGCACGGCGGCGAGCCGGGACGCGATGGCGGCGACCGCCTCCTCGCCCTCGGTGGGCATGAGGTCGAAGACGCCGCGGATCTCGTGGAGCGGGCTCCACAGGACCGACATGCGGGAGCGGTTGACGCCGGCGTCCTCGAGCTCGATCTCCAGCCGGGTGCGCTCGAGGAACGCGTCGCGGGCCGCGGCCTCCCGGTCGTCGACCGGGGTGGCGGCCTCCACGGCCGCGACGACGGCCCGGTTGAGCGCCTCGCGGGCGTCGAACCCGGCGGGGGAGAAGTCGGTCATCTCGTGCTCGTGGCCGGCGACCCCGATCGAGGTGGCGGTCAGCGGGTCGAGGGCGCAGAAGTCCTCGACGTAGGCGTCGCAGAGGGCGTCGATGGTGCGGGTCGCTGGGTGGGTCTCGGTCACGGGGCGACCCTAAACCCGTCCGGTGACAGCGCTCAGCGGGGCAGGCCGCTCGCGCGCCAGGCGCCCTCGCCGTGCCGGTGGGTGGTGCGTACGCCGCGCGCCGGGAGGTTCCAGGACGGGCGCGGCTTGCGCGGGGGCTCGCCGCCCGCGGAGCCGAGCGCCGAGAAGACCGCCACCAGGGCGGCCACCTCCTCGGGCGTGGCGTCCTTGTTGATGACCCTCAGCAGGGGCTGCTCGCCGCTGCCGCCTGCGCCGTTGTCGTCGGTCGTCACAGCGGGATGTTCCCGTGCTTCTTGGGGGGCAGGGTCTCGCGCTTGGTGCGGAGCAGGCGCAGCGCCCGGACGACCTCGATGCGGGTCTCGTGGGGGGCGATGACCGCGTCGACGTAGCCCCGCTCGGCGGCGATGTAGGGGTTGGCGAGCGTGGTCTCGTACTCCTCGATGAGCTCGGCGCGCCGCGCCTCGACGTCGCCGCCCTCCTCGCCGACCTTCTTGAGGGTCTTGCGGTGGAGGATGTTGGCGGCGCCCTGGGCGCCCATGACGGCGATCTGCGCGGTGGGCCACGCGACGTTGATGTCGGCGCCGAGGTGCTTGGAGCCCATGACGTCGTAGGCGCCGCCGTAGGCCTTGCGGGTGATCACGGTGATGAGCGGCACGGTGGCCTCGGCGTAGGCGTAGATGAGCTTGGCGCCCCGGCGGATGATGCCGTCCCACTCCTGGTCGGTGCCGGGCAGGAAGCCGGGGACGTCGACGAAGGTCAGGACCGGGATGTTGAAGGCGTCGCAGAAGCGCACGAAGCGGGCGGCCTTCTCCGAGGCGTCGATGTCGAGGGTGCCGGCGAACTGCATCGGCTGGTTGGCCACGACGCCGACCGACTGGCCCTCCACGCGGCCGAACCCGATGAGGATGTTGGGGGCGAAGAGCTCCTGGACCTCGAGGAAGTCCTCGTCGTCGAGCACGGCGGTGATCACGTCGTGCATGTCGTAGGGCTGGTTCGCGCCGTCCGGGATGATCCGGTCCAGCGCCCGGTCGGTGTCGTTGACCTCCAGGTCCGGGACCTCGTCGAAGGTCGGGGCCGGGTCGAGGTTGTTCTGCGGGAGGAAGGACAGCATCGCCTTGACGTACTCGATGGCGTCCTCCTCGTCGGAGGCCATGTAGTGGGCGTTGCCGGACTTCGTGTTGTGGGTCCGGGCGCCGCCGAGGTCCTCCATCGTGACGTCCTCGCCGGTGACGGTCTTGATGACGTCGGGCCCGGTGATGAACATCGCCGAGGTCTGGTCGACCATGACGGTGAAGTCGGTGACGGCGGGGGAGTAGACGTGGCCGCCGGCGCAGTTGCCCATGATCAGGCTGATCTGCGGGATCACGCCGGAGGCGTGGACGTTGCGGCGGAAGATCTCGCCGTAGAGCCCGAGGGAGACCACGCCCTCCTGGATGCGGGCGCCGGCGCCCTCGTTGATCCCGATGATCGGGCAGCCGGTCTTGATCGCGAGGTCCATGACCTTGGTGATCTTCTCGCCGTAGACCTCGCCCAGCGAGCCGCCGAAGACGGTGAAGTCCTGGCTGAACACGCACACCATGCGGCCGTTGACCTCGCCGTAGCCGGTCACCACGCCGTCGCCGTAGGGGCGGTTCTTCTCCAGCCCGAACGCGGTCGAGCGGTGGCGGGCGAGCTCGTCGAGCTCGACGAAGGTGCCCTCGTCGAAGAGCATCTCGATGCGCTCGCGAGCCGTGCGCCGGCCCTTGGCGTGCTGCTTCTCGATCGCCTTGTTCGACCCCGCGTGGACGGCCTCGTCGAGGCGGCGCTCGAGGTCGGCGAGCTTGCCGGCGGTCGTGTGGAGATCGATGTCGTCGGGAACCTCGGTTCCCTCGCCCGGCTGTGCACTCACGCGCTCTCCTCCTGGAGTGTGACTGGTCCGTGACTGGTCGCTCTGGGGCAATCTAGTGCCCATGACGGACGCTCCCGCACCTCGCCCACCCATCGACCTCGACCGGCTGGTCGCGCCCGCGGGGTGGCGGGTCGAGGTGGAGGACGCCATCGCGTCCACCAACGCCGCCGTCGCCGAGCGGGCCCGTGCGGGCGAGCAGCCCGGGCTCGTCCTGGTCACCGAGCACCAGACAGCGGGGCGGGGCCGCCTCGACCGCGTCTGGGAGACGCCGGCGCGGTCCTCGCTGACGTTCTCGGTCCTGCTGCGACCCGACGTACCGCCGCAGGCGTGGTCGTGGATCCCGCTGCTCACGGGGTACGCCGTCCAGGCGGCGCTCGCCGACCGCCTCCCCGACATCGCGCTGAAGTGGCCCAACGACGTGCTCGTCGACGGCGGCGAGTCCGGCGCCGGGCGCAAGGTCGCCGGGATCCTCGTCGAGCGGGTCGAGACCGGCAGCGGCCCGGTCGCCGTCGTCGGCATCGGCATCAACGTCGACCAGACCCTCGACGAGCTGCCGGTCGCCCTCGCCACGTCGGTCTCGCTCGAGACCGGCGAGCCGGTCGAGCGGACCGGCCTCCTCGGTCAGGTGCTCGGCTCGCTGCACGGCCTGCAGGGCCTGCTCGACGACACCGAGTCGCTGCGCCGGGCGTACTCCGACGTGTGCGTGACGCTCGGGCGCACCGTCGACGTGCACCTGCCCGACGGGACCGTACGGCGCGGTGAGGCCCTCGACATCGACGCGACCGGGGCGCTGGTGGTCGGGACCGACGACGGCGCCTTCACCGTCGCGGCCGGCGACGTGGTGCACGTGCGGCCCGCCTGATGTCATGATCGGCGCGTGGCTTTCCCGACCAAGCTCCTCAACGAGGGCGAACACGTCGTCGTCTCCACCCGGACGCACGTCAAGGCGCTGATCCTGCCCGGGCTGGTCGTCGTGGTCGCGCTCGTCGCGGCCCTCCTGCTGACCGGCGTCGTCGACAACGGCGTGGCGCGCCTGGTGGTGTGGGTGCTCGTGCTGGCCGTGCTGGTCTGGTTCCTGGTCGGTCCGTTCCTGCGGTGGCTGACCACGACCTACACCTTCACCAACCGCCGCTTCATCAAGCGCTCCGGCTTCATCGCCAAGGAAGGTCGCACCATCCCGCTCAACCGGATCAGCGGCGTCGACTTCGAGATCGGCGTGATCGACCGGATCTTCGGGTGCGGCACGCTGGTCGTCTCCGACGCCAGCACCGACGGCAGCGTCGCGCTCAACGACATCCCGCACGTCGAGCAGGTCCAGCTCCAGGTGTCGCACGAGCTGCACCGCCTCGCCGGCGGTGACCGCCGCGACGACGGCACCTGATGTCACCTGACCGCGGCTCCGGCCGTCGTCCACGCAACGAGTCCCCGGCCCGGGCGCCGGGGGAGCAGCTCGACGACGCGATCCTCCGCAGCGCCCCCGAGCTCAACGCGCTCGAGGTGGCCGAGCGCACGGGCCTGACCATCGAGCAGACCCGCCGGCTGTGGCGTGCCCTGGGCTTCCCCGAGTTCGTCGGCGAGAAGGCCTACACGGCCGCCGACGTCGAGGCCGTGGCCACCTTGATGAGCTTCGTCGACGCGGGTGCCGTGGACTTCGACATGGCGGTCAACCTCACCCGCGGCGTCGGCCAGACCATGGCCCGGCTGGCCGACTGGGAGGTCTCGACCCTGGTCAGCCGGGTGGAGGAGATGGAGCGCGGCGAGCACGCCACCGGCTCGCGCATCGGGTCCGCGCTGCGGCTCATCGACGAGGTCAACCCGCCCTTCGAGCGGCTGCTGGTCTACGCCTGGCGCCGCCACCTCGCGGCCGCGGTCGGTCGGATCGAGGCGATGGGCGCCAAGGACGAGGACCTCCACACCATCGACGTGTCGGTCGGCTTCGCCGACCTGGTGTCCTTCACCGCCCTGTCCAACACGCTGGACCGCGACGAGATCGGCGACCTGGTCGAGGTCTTCGAGAGCCGCTGCCAGGACGTGGTGGCCCGCTACGGCGGGCGGATCATCAAGAGCCTCGGCGACTCGGTGCTGTTCGTCACCAACACCGCCGAGGACGCCGTCGCGGTGGCCGAGGGGATCATCAACGTCATCGGTCGCGACGCCAAGATGCCCGACGTACGCCTCGGGCTGGCCAGCGGACCCGTGATCCAGCGCCTCGGCGACATCTTCGGCCCGCCGGTCAACATGGCCGCCCGGCTCACCCAGGTGGCCCGCCGCAACCGGCTCATCGTCGACCAGAACACCGCCGACCTGCTGCCGCAGTCGGAGTGGGAGAGCCGCCGCCTGCCGGCCCGTCCGGTGCGCGGGTTCGGCCTCGTCGAGCCCGTCGCCGTACGCCGCCGCTGACCGCACCTCGCCGCCGCCCGGGTGGACCAGACCAGTTCTCCACAATTCACCCATAAGGGTCACCCGGGACGTGCCTGCTCCCCTACCTTCACCCCGTGTTGGCTGTGCAAGACGTACGACTGGACCCCACGACGCGCCAGGTGTGGAGGGGAGAGCGCGAGATCCGGCTGTCGCGCAAGGAGTTCCAGCTCCTGCATGCGTTGATGGCGCGCCCGGGTGACATCGTCACGCGCAACGAGCTGATGGCGGACGTGTGGCAGACGTCGTTCTACACCAACTCCAAGACCATCGACGTGCACCTCGGCTGGCTGCGGCGCAAGCTCGACGACGACCCGCGCAACCCCACCCTGATCACGACCCACCGCGGTCGCGGCCTGCGCTTCGAGGCCGCGGCGCCGGTCGCCGGCTGAGCCGGGCCCGGGCGACGCAGGGGCCTTCTATAGGCTCCGGGCGTGTCCTCGACCGGATCGCACCGTGCCCCCACGCTCGCCGTCATCGGCGGAGGCCAGCTGGCCCGGATGATGGCCCAGCCGGCGATCGCCCTGGGGCTGCCCCTGCGGCTGCTCGCCGAGGCCGAGGGCGTCTCCGCCGCCCAGGTCATCCCCGACCACCTCGTCGGTGACTACACCGACCTGCCGACCCTGCGCCGGGTGACCGAGGGGTCCACGGTCGTCACCTTCGACCACGAGCACGTCCCCACCGACCACCTGCACGCACTGGAGGCGGACGGGGTCGCCGTCCGCCCCGGGCCCGACGCGCTCGTGCACGCCCAGGACAAGGCGGTCATGCGACGCCGGCTCGCCGAGCTCGACGTGCCCTGCCCGCGCAACGCGGTGGTCACCTCGACGTCCGAGGTCGAGGCCTTCGGGCTGCCGTGCGTCCTCAAGACCACCCGTGGCGGCTACGACGGCAAGGGCGTGTGGGTGGTGCGCGCAGCCGACGAGGCTCAGGCCGCCTTCGACGCCGCCGCGGCCGCCGGCGTGCAGGTGCTGGCCGAGGAGCTGGTCGACTTCCGCCGCGAGCTGTCGGCGCTGGTCGCCCGCTCGCCCAGCGGGCAGGCCGCGGCGTACCCGGTGGTGGCCTCCACCCAGCTCGACGGCATCTGCCACGAGGTGATCGCCCCGGCGCCGGACCTCGCGCCCGCCCTGGCCGGCGAGGCCCAGGAGATCGCGCTGCGCATCGCCGGCGCGCTCGACGTCACCGGCATCCTCGCCGTCGAGCTCTTCGAGACGACCGACGGCCGGATCCTGGTCAACGAGCTGGCCATGCGCCCGCACAACACCGGCCACTGGAGCCAGGACGGCGCCGTGACGTCGCAGTTCGAGAACCACCTCCGCGCCGTCATGGACCTCCCGCTGGGCTCGCCGGCCCCGCGCGAGCGCTGGACGGTGATGGTCAACATCCTCGGCGGTCCCAGCGACGCCGGGCACCTGTACGACGGCCTGCCGCACGCGATGGCGCGCGACCCGCGGCTGCGGGTCCATTTCTACGGCAAGGACCTGCGCCCGGGCCGCAAGGTCGGGCACGTCAACGCCTACGGCGACGACCTCGAGGACTGCCTCGAACGGGCGAGGCACGCCGCCGCGTGGTTCCGCGGCGACCTGGGCAACGAGAGTGAGTGACGCGATGAGCGAGGACCAGCAGGCCGTCCCCCGGGTCGGCATCGTGATGGGATCGGACTCCGACTGGCCGGTCATGCAGGCCGCCGGCGAGGTCCTGACCGAGCTCGGCGTGCCGTGGGAGGCCGACGTCGTCTCCGCCCACCGCATGCCCACCGAGATGGTCGCGTGGGGCCAGGCGGCGCACACCCGTGGGCTGTCGGTGGTCATCGCGGGAGCCGGGGGAGCGGCCCACCTGCCCGGCATGCTGGCGAGCCTCACGCCCCTGCCGGTGATCGGCGTGCCGGTCCCGCTGAAGTACCTCGACGGGATGGACTCGCTGCTCTCGATCGTGCAGATGCCCGGCGGCATCCCGGTCGCGACCGTCGCCATCGGCAACGCCAAGAACGCCGGCATCCTCGCCGCGCGGATCCTCGGCACGAGCGACCCCGAGCTGCAGCAGCGCCTCGTCGACTACCAGGCCTCGCTCGCCGAGACCGCCCACGCCAAGGGCGACGTCGTGCGCCGTGCGGCCGCGGGCGACACCCGCCGCGTCGGGTTCTAGTCGGTCACCCGCCCCCGCAGCGCCTTGGTGCGGGCGCGCTCCTTCTTCGCCTGCAGCCGCCGCTCCTTCGAGCCCCTCGTCGGCTTCGTGGGCCTGCGGGGCGGGGGAGGCGGCGCCAGCGCCTCGCGCAGCTGCCCGGCCAGCCGCTCGCGGGCGGCGACCCGGTTGCGGTGCTGGGAGCGGTGCTCGGACGCCGCGATCGTCACCCGGCCCGAGGGCCAGCGGCGCAGCGCGCGGCGCCGCTGGGCGTCGCTGAGGGCCGTCGAGGAGGCGACGTCGTACTCCAGCTCGACGCGCGAGTCGCTGGTGTTGACCGACTGACCGCCCGGGCCCGGCGACCGGGAGAAGCGCTCCACCAGCTCGACGGCGGGCACGACCAGCCCGTCGGGCAGGCCTGGCCCGGCGGGGACGTGGAGGTCGCGCATGCCCCCATTCTGGGGTTGACGCCCCCCGTCGCGACCCACCACCGTCTGACGGCATGGGGGAGCAGACCGTGGGAGTCGTCGGCGGCGGCATCCTCGGGGTGGCGATCGCGCGCGAGGTCGTGCGACGCCGTCCCGGGACCGAGGTGGTGGTGCTGGAGAAGGAGGACCGCCTCGCCGCGCACCAGACCGGCCACAACTCCGGCGTGGTGCACGCCGGCATCTACTACCGCCCGGGCACCCTCAAGGCGGAGCTGTGCACCCGCGGCCGCCTGCTGCTGCGGGAGTTCTGCGCCGAGCACGCGATCCCGTACGACGAGTGCGGCAAGCTGGTCGTCGCCGTCGACGAGGCCGAGATGGGCCGCTTCGACGCCCTCGAGCGGACCGCCACGGCGAACGGGGTGCCGGGGCTGCGGCGGCTCGCTGCCGCCGAGATCACCGAGGTGGAGCCGCACGCCGCCGGCCTCGCCGCGCTGCACTCGCCGGCCACCGCGATCACCGACTACGTCGCGGTCACGCGGGCGATCGCCGACGAGGTCGTGGCCGCGGGGGGCCAGGTGCGGCTCTCCTCGCCGGTCGCCGGGATCCGCCGGGAGGGCGGCCGGGTCGCCGTCGACGTCGCGGGCCGGGCACCGGTGCTCGTCGACCACCTCGTGGTCGCCGCCGGCCTGCAGTCCGACCGCCTGGCGGGCATGGCCGGGGAGGAGCCGAGCCCGGCGATCCTGCCGTTCCGCGGCGAGTACCTCGCGGTGAGCCGCGCCAAGCAGGACCTCGTGCGCGGCATGGTCTACCCCGTCCCCGACCCCCGCTACCCCTTCCTCGGCGTCCACTTCACCCGCCGCGTCAGCGGCGAGCTCGAGGTCGGCCCCAACGCGGTGCTCGCCACCCGGCGCGAGGGCTACCGGCGCCGCGACGTCTCGGCCGCCGACCTGCGCGACGTGCTGACCTACCCCGGGTTCTGGCACCTCGCGCGGGCCCACTGGCGCACGGGCATCGACGAGGTCGTCGGCTCGGCGTCCACGCGCGCGTTCATGCGCAAGGCCTCGCGCTACGTGCCCGCGATCGACGCCGGCGACGTGGTGCGTGCGGGCAGCGGCGTGCGGGCCCAGGCCGTGGACCGCGACGGCAGCCTGGTCGACGACTTCCGCATCACCCAGGCCGACGGGGTCACGCTGGTTCGCAACGCCCCCTCCCCGGCGGCGACGTCGAGCCTGGCGATCGCGGCACACGTCGCGGACGAGACGTGGGGATGACGGCCGTCGCGGATCCCTAGGGTGTGGGCATGACCACACGATGGGGCATCGCCGCCACGGGCGGCATGGCCGCCGCCTTCGCCACCGACCTCGCCCTCGTCCCCGACGCCGAGCTCGCCTTCGTCGGCAGCCGCTCGCCCGAGCGGGCCGCCGAGTTCGCCGGCCGGTTCTCGGCTGCCGGCTCGGGCACCTACCGCGACCTGCTCGCCGCCGACCTCGACGTGCTCTACGTCGCCACCCCGCACCCGCAGCACCACCCGGTCGCCCTCGCCGCGATCGAGGCCGGCATCCCCGTCCTGGTCGAGAAGGCGTTCACCGCGACGCTCGCCGGCGCCCAGGAGGTGGTCGACGCCGCCCGCGCGGCGGACCTGTTCTGCATGGAGGCGATGTGGACCCGCTTCCTGCCCGCCGTGGTGCGTGCCAAGCAGCTGGTCGACGCGGGCGAGATCGGCGAGCCGTTGCTCGTGCAGGGCGACTTCGGCGCCGAGCGCGTCTACGACCCGTCGAGCCGGCTGTTCGACCTCGCCCTCGGCGGCGGGTCGGTCCTCGACCTGGGGGTGTACCCGATCTCCCTGGCCCAGCACGTCCTCGGCAGGCCCGACCGGGTCACCGTGACCGGGACGACCTACCCCAACGGGGCCGACCGGTCCGCGGCGATCCACCTCGCCCACGACGACGGGCGGGCGGCGGCGCTCACCTGCACGCTCGCCGCACAGACGCCCGGCCGGGCGGTGGTCGTGGGCTCCGAGGGCTCGATCGAGCTGGTCCCGCCGTTCCACCACGCCCAGGGGTTCGTCGTACGACGCACCGGGCGCGAGCCCGAGCAGGTCGACCTCCCCGCCACCGGCACCGGCTACTACCACCAGGCCGTCGAGGTCCAGCGCTGCCTGGCCGAGGGGCTCACCGAGAGCCCGACCATGCCCCTCGCGGACACCCTCGACGTGCAGTGGGTCCTCGGGGAGTGCCTCGCCCAGCTCGGCATCGAGGTCGGTGAGGGCTCGCTCGAGATGTAGGTAGGTCCCTCCCACTGCGCGGACCCCGTCACGGTCCCGTGGGCGGACGTGCCTAGGGTGCGGAGGTGACCAACGACGACGCCCGCCTGCACGCGATCTACGACCTCGTCGTGCAGCGCAACCCCGGCGAGCAGGAGTTCCACCAGGCGGTGCGCGAGGTGCTGGAGAGCCTCGGCCCGGTCCTGTCGCGCCACCCCGACTACGCCGACGCCCGTGTGATCGAGCGGATCTGCGAGCCCGAGCGGCAGATCATCTTCCGGGTCCCGTGGGTCGACGACTCCGGGAGGATCGAGATCCACCGCGGGTTCCGCGTGGAGTTCAACTCCGCGCTCGGACCGTACAAGGGCGGGCTGCGGTTCCACCCCAGCGTCTACCTCGGCATCGTGAAGTTCCTCGGCTTCGAGCAGGTCTTCAAGAACGCCCTGACCGGCCTGCCCATCGGCGGCGGCAAGGGCGGGTCGGACTTCGACCCCAAGGGACGCTCGGACGGCGAGGTCATGCGGTTCTGCCAGTCGTTCATGACCGAGCTCTACCGCCACATCGGCGAGTACACCGACGTCCCGGCGGGCGACATCGGCGTCGGTGCCCGTGAGATCGGCTACCTCTTCGGCCAGTACAAGCGGATCACCAACCGCTACGAGTCCGGGGTGCTCACCGGCAAGGGCCTCGGCTGGGGCGGCTCGGCGGTCCGCCGCGAGGCGACCGGCTACGGCACCGTCTTCTTCGTGCAGGAGATGCTGCGCCAGCGGGGGGAGTCCCTCGACGGCAAGCGGGTCGTCGTGTCGGGCTCGGGCAACGTCGCGATCTACGCCGCGGAGAAGGTCCACGAGCTCGGCGGGACGGTGGTGGCGTGCTCGGACTCCGGCGGCTACGTCGTGGACGAGGCCGGTCTCGACCTGGAGCTGCTCAAGACGCTGAAGGAGGTCGAGCGCGCGCGGATCAGCGAGTACGCCGTGCGCCGGCCGCGGGCGTCGTACGTCGCCGGGGGCTCGATCTGGGACGTGCCGTGCGACGTGGCCCTGCCGTGCGCGACCGAGAACGAGCTCGACGAGGACGCCGCCGTGACCCTGGTCAAGCAGGGCTGCCAGGTCGTCGCCGAGGGCGCCAACATGCCGACCACCCCGGCCGGGGTGGCCACCTTCACAGACGCCGGGGTCCTCTTCGCGCCGGGCAAGGCGGCCAACGCCGGTGGCGTCGCGACCAGTGCCCTGGAGATGCAGCAGAACGCGTCGCGCGACTCGTGGAGCCACGACTACACCGAGGCACGGCTCTCGGAGATCATGTCGGGCATCCACGAGCGCTGCGCCGGGGCCGCCGAGGAGTACGGCCGGCCGGGCGACTACGTGCTCGGGGCCAACATCGCCGGGTTCGTCCAGGTGGCCGACGCGATGCTGGCGATGGGCGTGGTCTAGCGGCCGCGCCTGCGCCACTCGATGGCCGGGCAGGTGTCCATCACCATCGGCACGCCGGCGGCGACGGTCCGCTCGAAGGCCGCCTCGTCGATGACACCGAGCTGGAACCAGACACCGCCCGCGCCGATCGCCACGGCCTCGTCGGCGAACTGGCCGGCGGCCTCCGAGCGGCGGAACACGTCGACCACGTCGACCGGGAAGGGGATGTCGGCGAGGGTGGCGTACCCCTGCTCGCCGAGCACGGGGGAGGCCTCCGGCTCGCCGAACACCGGGTGGACCGGCACGATCCGCTTGCCCCGCTCCTGGAGCAGCGCGGCGATCGAGTACGCCGTGCGCCCGGGGTCGCCGGAGAGCCCGACGACCGCCCAGGTCCCGGCCTCGTCGAGCATCCGGTCGATGGTCTGCTGGTCCTGCCAGTCCCGCGGCGACGTGGTCATGACCACACCGTAGACGCCTCCTCGAAAAAGCATGGACGTCCTAGAATTCCGGCCATGAGCGAGTTCCCCCTCTACGCCCTGTCCGAGGAGCACCAGGCCGTCCGGGAGGCCGTCCGCGCGGTCGCCGACGCCAAGATCGCGCCGTTCGCCGCCGCGGTCGACGAGGAGGCCCGCTACCCCCACGAGGCCGCGGCCGCGCTGCTCGCCTCGGACTTCCACGCCCCGCACGTGCCGGAGCAGTACGGCGGCGCCGGCGCCGACGCGCTCGCGACCGTGCTGGTCATCGAGGAGGTCGCCCGCGCGTGCGTCTCGTCCTCGCTGATCCCCGCGGTCAACAAGCTCGGCTCGCTCCCGGTCCAGATCTCCGGCTCCGAGGAGCTCAAGCAGAAGTACCTCGGCGCGCTCGCCCGCGGCGAGGGCGGCTTCTCCTACTGCCTCTCCGAGCCCGACGCCGGCTCCGACGCCGGCGGCATGAAGACCCGTGCGGTGCGCGACGGCGACGAGTGGGTCCTCGACGGGGTCAAGCGCTGGATCACCAACGCCGGCGAGTCGGAGTTCTACACGGTGATGGCCGTGACCGACCCCGAGAAGAAGACCCGCGGCGGCATCTCGGCCTTCGTGGTCGAGAAGTCCGACGAGGGCGTCTCCTTCGGCGCGCCCGAGAAGAAGCTCGGCATCAAGGGCTCGCCCACCCGCGAGGTCTACCTCGACAAGGTGCGCATCCCCGCCGACCGGATGATCGGCGAGGAGGGCACCGGCTTCGCGACGGCGATGAAGACCCTCGACCACACCCGCGTCACGATCGCCGCCCAGGCGGTCGGCGTCGCCCAGGGCGCGCTCGACTACGCGCTCGAGTACGCCAAGGAGCGCCAGCAGTTCGGAAGGTCGATCGCCGACTTCCAGGGCCTGCAGTTCCTGCTCGCCGACATGGGCATGAAGGTCGAGGCCGCGCGCCAGATGACGTACGCCGCCGCCGGCCGGTCCGAGCGCGGCGACGACGACCTGACCTTCTTCGGCGCCGCCGCGAAGTGCTTCGCCTCCGACGTCGCGATGGAGGTCACCGTCAACGCCGTGCAGGTGCTCGGCGGCTACGGCTACACCCGCGACTACCCCGTCGAGCGGATGATGCGCGACGCGAAGATCACCCAGATCTACGAGGGCACCAACCAGGTCCAGCGGATCGTGATGGCCCGCCAGCTGCTCGCAGGGGTCCAGTCCGAGCTCTGACCTCAGGCCCGACCCCGGTCCGCGGGGTCAGGAGCGGAAGACCGACACCGCGAGCTGCAGCTCCTCCGACATCCGCTCGAGGTCGCTCGCGGCGGTCGTGACCTGCTGCAGCTCGGTGGTGGTCTGCTCGGTCACCGTGGCCACCTCCTGGATGGTGCTGGCGATCGAGCGACCGCTCTCGGCGGTCGTGGCGACCGTGCGCGTCATCTCGTTGGTGGTCGCGGTCTGCTCCTCGACGGCGCCGGCGATGGCCGTCTGGAAGTCGCTGATCCGCGCGATGACCTCGGAGATCTCGGCGATCGCCGACACGGCCTGCGAGGCGTCGGCCTGCATCGCCTCCACCTTGCCCGCGATGTCCTCGGTGGCGCGTGCCGTCTCCTGCGCGAGGTCCTTGACCTCCCCGGCGACGACGGCGAAGCCGCGACCGGCGTCGCCTGCCCGCGCCGCCTCGATGGTCGCGTTGAGCGCCAGCAGGTTCGTCTGCTCGGCGATGCTGGTGATCACCTTGACGACGCTGCCGATCTGCGCCGTGGAGTCGCCGAGCTGGCCGATGGTCCGGTTGGTCGCCTCGGCGGAGGACACCGCGAGGGCGGCGACCTCCGCGGCCTGGTGGGCGTTGTGCGAGATCTCCCGGATCGAGGCGCCCATCTCCTCCGCGGCAGCCGAGACGGTGTCGATGCCGCTGCTCACGCCGCCGGCCGCCGCGGCGACCTGCCCGGCGCGCGCCGTGGTGTCCTGGGCGGACTGCTCGATCTCACGGCTGCCGGCCGTGAGCTGGCCGGCGGCGGAGTGCAGCTGCTCGGCGGTGCCGACCACGCCGTCGATCACGCCGGCGATCCGCGCGGTGACGGCGTTGACCGCGCCGTTGAGC
Source organism: Nocardioides sp. (assembly GCA_041914085.1). Lineage (GTDB taxonomy): Bacteria > Actinomycetota > Actinomycetes > Propionibacteriales > Nocardioidaceae > Nocardioides. The sequence continues at coordinate 8,761 of JAYSEC010000011.1, read as the reverse complement.
TGGTCCAGCTCGGTCCGGCCGGCGCCTTCGTCGAGGCGGGCCGACAGGTCGCCGTCACGCAGCGACGCCACCGCGTCACGCAGCGGCCGGGTGATGCTGCGGGAGACGACGAGCGACAGGCCGGCGATCACCAGCAGCACGACTGCTGCCTGCGCGGCCAGCGTCAGGCCTGCACCCAGGGCGGCGGAGCTGATGTCGTCGACGTAGACGCCGGACCCGACGACCCAGCCCCACGGCTCGTAGCCGGCGACGTAGGAGACCTTCGGCTGCGGGTCCTCCTCGCCCGGCTTGGGCCACTGGTACTCGACGAACCCGCTGCCGGACTCCTCCACGGTGTCGACCATCTCGACGAACAGCAGCTTGCCGTCGGGGTCCTCGTTGGCGCTGAGGTCGGTGCCGTCGAGCTCGGGCTTGATCGGGTGCATGACCATCGTCGGGCCCATGTCGTTGACCCAGAAGTACTCCTCGCCGGAGTAGCGCAGGCCGCGGAGCACCTCGATGGCCTGCTCCTGGGCCTGGCGCTCGGTGAGCTCGCCGCTCTCCGCGCGGTCGCCGTAGCTCTCGATGACGCCGAGGGCCGTCTCGACGACCGCCCGGGTGCCGGCGTGGCGCTCGGCGGTGATCTCCGAGCGCACCTTGAGCACGGCCATGCCGACCACGGCGATGATCCCGACGACGGTGATCAGGACGAGGGCGAGCAGGCGTGTGCTGATCCGGCTGTTGCGGAGGAAGGACATCGAGGGCGCTCCAAGGGGCGAGGGCAGGGGTCACATGCCCGATCGGCCCCGCGGGCGGCCGCCTGAGCAGTTCGGCCCACCTCGTAGGCTTCGCGCGTGACCGTGCGCCGCCACCTGACCGCCGTGTCGGCCCTCGTGGTCCTCGCGGTGACCGGCTGCACGGCGGACGACCCGGACCAGGTCGCGGCGGGTCACTCCCACAGCGGGGGCGGCATCGTCTCGCTGGCGGTGGGCGACGGCACGAGGGTCTCGGAGGTCGGCTACACGCTGAGCGACCTTCAGGTCCGCGAGAAGCCGCGCGGCACCGGTGAGGTGCGCTTCCGCATCGAGGGCCACGACGGCGAGCCGGTGACCGACTACGTCGAGGAGCAGACCAAGGAGCTCCACCTCTACCTCGTCAACGACGCGCTGACCGTCTTCCGGCACCTGCACCCCACGCGCGCGGACGACGGCACGTGGTCGGCACCCTTCGACGTACCCGATGCCGGCGGCTACCGGGTCGTGGCGGAGTTCGTCGCCAGGGACGAGGGCGGCAACGGCGACCACGTGGTCCTCGGCCGCCCCCTCGCCATGCCGCCGGGCGACCCCGGTGACACGGTCGCCGGCGACCGCGTCGTGGACGTGACGGTCTCGCAGGCGCCGGACGCCGGCCCGGACGGGCTGCTCCGGCTCGTGGTGCGCGACGCCCAGCAGCAGCCGGTGGAGCTCGGCACCTACCTCGGCACCTACGGTCACGTCACCGGCTTCGACACCACGACGGGCGCGATGGTGCACCTCCACCCGCTCGCGGCGCCGGACGTCACCGAGGACGGCTCCGAGCTGACCTTCCACGCCGACATCGAGGAGCCCGGTGACTACCGGCTGTTCGTGCAGGTGCGTGTCGACGGCTTCCTCCACACCGTGCCGGTGGAGCTGACGGTGGGTCCTGCCGACGGGTCAGCCTGAGACGCGGAGCCGGACGGTCGTCACCGGGTTCTCGAAGCGGCTGAGCACGATGCTCACCTGCACCTCCCACTCGCCGGCCCGGGGCACGACGACCTCGCCGCGGTAGGTGCCGGCGGCGATCGGGGTCACGGTGACCTCACCGACGTCGAGGCCCTCGGTCCGCAGCGAGACGACGGGGGTGGCGGGAGGGTCGTACGGATCGCCGGCGGCGTCCTGGACCTGCACGAGCAGCGTGTTGCTGCCGACGCGCTGCGGGTCCATCACGGCCAGCACGCGCAGGTCGCCGGCGGTGGCGGCTCCCGTCCCGGTCGTGCCGGAGACCGGGGTCACCGGTGGCGGGCGGGGCGAGGTGTCCACCAGCACGCCGGTGACGCCGAGCAGCACGACGAGGAGCGCAGCCTCGACACGCACGGTCCGCAGGACCAGGCGCGCGGCCCGCTCCCGGTCGCCGAACCCGGAGGCCGAACGCACGGCGGGCAGGGTGCGCCAGCGGTTCCAGCCGCCCATGGCGGCGACCAGTGCCGCGATGGCGACCTTGGCGAGCAGCAACCAGCCGTACGTCGTCCCCACCAGCAGCGACCACGACCCGACGATCCGCCAGGCGAGGAACGCGCCGGCGCCGGCCACCACCAGCAGCAGGCCGGAGGCGATCGTGGAGAACCGGGAGAGCGTCCGGGCTGCGACGACCTCGCGGCCCGACAGCGCGCGCAGGGTGAGGACGAGCCCGGCCAGGCCGCCGAGCCACATCGCTCCCGCCGTCACGTGCAGGACGTCCCAGAGGATCATCACCGGCGCGGGCGGGTAGGCGCGGGTGTGGCCCGCGAAGGCCGGCCCGGCGAGCGCGACGACCGCACCCGTGCCGACCACCCGGCCGGCGAGCAGCCCGGGTGCGGCGTCGGTGAGCGTGCGGACGACGGCACCGAGGCCCACCACGACCAGCGCCGCGCTGACGAGCTCGTTCACCACGACGCCGGCGTCGAAGCCGGTGACCACGTCGCCCAGCTCGAGCCCCTGCGCGTAGACCGAGGCCACCGGGACCTGCAGCACCGCGCCGGCCGCACCCACCCCGGCGGCGTACGTCGTCAGCCGCCGCAGCCGCGCGCGGGACTCGCTCCCGGACCAGGTGCGGGGCAGCACCAGGACGACGAACAGCGCGAGCCCGGCGGCGAGCAGCAGGCCGACATAGGTGAGGGCGGTGAGCGCGTCACGGAGCACGGTCACCGCGGCTGAGGAGGTGTCCGCCTCGGGTGGCGCGACCACGGAGGCGCTGGGCGCCCCGACGGAGAAGGTCAGCGCCCCCGAGATGGGGTGGCCGTCGCCGGAGAGCACGTTCCACGACACGACGTACGTGCCGTCGGCGAGCTGGGCTGCGTCGGTGAGCGTCACCCGGACCTCCTCGCCGCTGGCGCCGGCGCCGGAGGGCACCACCTCGCCGCCGGCGTCGTAGACCGCGATCTCCTGCGAGGTGAGCCGGACGGCCTCGTTGAAGGTGAGCGTCACCGTCTCCGGGGTGGTGTCGACGACGGCGCCCTCGGCCGGGTCCGCGCCGCCCAGCTCGGCGTGGGCAGCCGCGGGCGAGCCGGCCCCCACCCCGGCGAGGCGCGCGCGCGCGGCCGCGCGCCGCGCGGCGGCGAGCCGGCCAGCAGGCCGGTGCCGTCGCGCCGGTCGCGTCGCGGGCCTCACGAGGCCGTGCGCGTCCGGGCCAGGGCGAGGCCGCCGGCGACCAGGCCCAGCAGGCCGGCCGCCAGGCCCGCCCAGCCGAGGGCGGCCGAGCCGTCCTCGTCGTCCTGGCTGTCCTCCTGGCCGTCGTCCGCCTCGACCGCGGGCTCCGCAGCCGCGGCCTCGCCGCCGTGGCCGTCACCGCTCGCGGGCAGGATCTCGAAGGACGGGGCCGGGTGCTCGAGCGCCTCGGCGTCCTGGCCGTCGGCGGCGACCTCGACCCAGTCCGTGCGGCCCTTCTCGCAGGTCTGGATCGTCGGGAAGGCCAGCACCTCGCCCGCGGCGTCGGGCACCTGGAAGGACAGCTCGAAGGTGTCGCGCTGGCCGTCCGGGAGCGGGGTGGTCGCGGTGTAGGTGATCGACGACGTGCGCTCGGTGACCTCGTTGCCGTGGGCGTCGGTCGTGGGCTCGTCGAGCTGCGTGATCGTGGTCTCGAGGTCGTAGTAGGGGTTCCGGGTCGGCGTCACCGAGAGCACGGACTCGGGCACCTGGATCTCGATCTCGGTGGTGGGCGAGTCCTCGCAGCCGTGGGGGACGCTGAACGTCGCCACGGTGAAGGCGCCGGCCGACGCGTCGGTCACGGTCGCGCCGACGTGGGCGCCGGCCGGGGCGACGACCGCGAGGGTGAGGGCCGCCGTGGCGGCCGGGAGCGCGCCGAGGCGCGCGAGGGTACGGATGGACATGGTTCTCCTGGACTGGTCCTTGCTGGGTCTGGGGCGCGTGGGCACACCCGAGCCCGCCTCGGACTCAGGTGTGGCGGACCGCCAGGGGTGGCCCGCGCCTCGGCGAGACGAGCAGGTCCACCAGCGAGACACGCGTCCGGACCCGCGTGCGCCGCGACCGGAGGCGGCCTGCGACGAGGGGGGCGGGGCGCGAGGAGAACGACACGACCAGGGCGGCGGCGCGACGCCCGGCCCACCAGAGCACCGCGGTCAGCAGCGTGACGAAGAGGTGGGCGGCGACCATCTGCCAGGTCCAGCCGGGGTCCGCGGCGGGCGCGGCGTCGTGGGCGGCGTGGACGTGCTCGGCGACCAGTCCGAAGGACTCGTGCAGGCCGAGCTGCGCCGCGGCGACGATCGGCAGCAGCAGCCGGGGCGACACCTCGCGCGAGAAGAGGAGGAGGCCGCCGCCCAGCACCACCGCGGCGATGAGCACCAGGCCAGGGGCCGTCGGCGCCGTGCCGCCGGCCCAGGTGTGGGCGGGGACGGCGCCGGCGAGGACCACCACTGTCGCGGCGACCGCACGGGCCAGGGCGTGGGGAGCACGCACGTGCTCCACCCGCGGCTCGGCCCTCATGCGGCACATCGTGTCAGAGGGACCGAGGAGGCCCGTCAAGGGCCGGCGCACCTACCAGCCGTGGTGCCTCCGTGGCCGCCGGTAGTCACCGTGCCCGTACGCCGGCGCGCAGCCGCCGCGGCGTCCACGCATGAAGAACATCAGCGGGAAGATCAGCACCCACAGCGGCGCCTCCGTCAGCACGCTGAGCGCGACCAGCAGGGCGAGCACCGGCAGCAGTGGCAGCCGGAAGCCTCGCCGACCGCGCTTCGCCGCCGGCTTCACGGGCGGGTACGACACCTGCGGTCGGGGCAGGTCGCTGAACAGCACGGCGAGGTCGGCACGGGTGCGCGCGGTCCAGATCGCGTCGAGCCGCTCGTCGTACTCCTCGTGGTCGAGGCGGCCGTCGGCGTAGTGCATGGCCAGGTCGGCCATGGCGCGCTCGCGGTCGCTGTCGGAGATCCGCAGCCGCGGGTCGGGGGCGCTCATCGCTGGTCCCGTCCGTCCCCGTCCCGGCCGTCGGCGAGGATGCCGTAGAGCCGGCGACGGGTGTCGACCAGCACGTCGAGGGCCGCACGGCGCTGCTGTTCCGACCCCTGGGTGGCGAGCTGCCACACGGCGCTGACGACCTGGCCGATCTCGCTCTTGATGTCGGCCTGCCCGGAGGGCTGGTCGACCGGCTGCTGCTCGGTGGGCGCGAAGGGCGCCCACACCGCGGCCAGCTCGTCGGTGTGCTCCTCGGCCCAGGAGACGCCCTGGTCGGTGAGCCGGATGGTGCGGCGGCCGCGCTCGTCGTCGGACTCGACGAGGCCCTCGTCCTGCAGCTGCTGGATGGTCGGGTAGACCGAGCCGGGGGAGGGGCGCCACTCGCCGTGGCTCAGCTCCGCGATCTCCTGGATGACCTGGTAGCCGTTGATCGGCTCGTCGGCGCGGCGCGCCCGGTGCAGCACGTCGATGATCGCGGTGCGCACGTCTCCGCGACGCACGCGCGGACCTCGCTGCTGCGGCCGCGCCGGCGCGGTGGCGAAGCCGAGGAGCTCGCCGAGCCACGGCGGCGGACCGCCCGGGCGCCGCCCGGGGCCCGGGCCCCAGCCGGTCCAGGCGCTGCCGCCCGAACGGTGGCCGGAGCGGTGGTCGTCTCGTTCGTCGCCGGGCCAGTCGGCGCCGGGCCAGTGGTGTCCCATGTCGTGCTCCCTCATGTCGTCGGTGGTCCCGCGGTACGTGACAGTCGCTGATGTATCGGAGACCTATCACGATATATCGCGAGCGTACGCCCCGTTGGACGGCGGGACAAGGGAGCCGTGCGTCCGAGAAGGTCCCGCGGGACCGCTGCTGGTCAGCGGCGGGCGATGCCGTCCAGGCGCAGCTCGGTGGAGGGGTCGGAATGGGTGGTGCCGCTGTCGACGTGCTTGTCGCTGATCGTCGAACCGTTCTTGAGCACGCCGAACAGCGCCATCGCATGGCCCCGGCCGACGTCGTAGTCATCCTTGAGCCATGCTGAGAAGTCGCCCGCCTTGCTCTGCGCGGTGAACCCGCGAGCGGCCGCCTCCCTCAACAGTTCCTCAGGCGTCTTGCCGGTCTTCTTCTCGATCGCGTCGAGGTAGGCCTGGTAGCTCATCGTGGTTCCCTCCCGTGGTGTGCCACCGACGCTAGTGGCGATGCTGCGGCACCGCTTCTCCGAAACCGCTGCGTCCGTTGCGGCACCGGTTCAGCTGCGCGCGCGCCCCGTCGGCGTGCAGGCGGCCTTGGGCACGGTCTCGTCGGCGATGATCGCCTCGAAGAGGGCGGGCGCCCGGTCGGGATCGGCGATGATCCGGTTCGGGTCACTGGGCGCGGACAGGTTCGGCATCGTGCAGGTCTGGCTGTCGCCCGTCATCGCGAGGGCGAACCGGCCGAGGTCGAACGGGTTCATGCCCTGGTCGACGCGGATCGCGCCGGAGGCGGCCTCGTTGATCTTCCAGTAGCGCACCGGGTTGAGGAAGGTCCACGGCGTCTTGGCCTCGCTGCCGAGCGCGCTGATCACCTCGCGCTGGCGGGCGACGCGGTCGAGGTCGCTGAGGGCGGTCACGTGGCGCGAGCGGGAGTACGCCAGCGCGGTGAGGCCGTCGACCTCCTGGCACCCCTTCTTGATGTCGAGGCGGGCCATCGGGTCCTTCATGTCCTGCTTGGGGCAGATCTCCACCCCGCCGAAGGCGTCCACGGTGTTGATCACGCTGCCGAAGCCGAGCTCGACGTAGTGGTCGATGTGGATGCCGGTGAGCTTCTCCACGCTCGCGACCAGCAGGGGAGCGCCGTCGATGGCGAAGGCCGCGTTGATCATCTGGGTGCCGTGGCCGGGCACCTCGGTGAGCGTGTCGCGCGGGATCGACATCATCGTGCGCCCGCCCGAGCCGGTGTGCAGCACGATGATGGTGTCGGTGTTGGTGCCGCCGCGGGGTCCGGTCTGCAGTGCCTTGCGCTGCTCGTCGGAGAGGTCGTCGGCCTTGTCGGAGCCGACGATCAGGTAGTTGGTGCCGGGCTGGTCCGCCGGGCGGTCGCCGCCGGGCTCGGCGTCGACTTTGTCGATCTTCGTCCAGAAATAGAGGGGCACGCCGGCGAGGTAGACGACTATCAGCAGGAGCACCAGTGGGATCAGCCCGAGGCGCAGACGCGGACGCCAACGGCGCTTCTTCGGCCGCGGCGGCGGGGCCGTGGTCGCCGGGCGCGTGCCGCGCGGCGGCTGCCCGCCCGAGCCGCCGGCACCGCGGGCCTCGCGCCGGGCCACCGGCATCACGCGCGTCTCGTCGGGGCGGTCGGCACCCTGGGCGGGCACCTGCCGGGTGGCGTCGCTCGACGGGGACTGCGACTGGCTCCCGTAGAGCCAGTCGTACTCGGGCGTTCCCTTCTCGGGCATCCCGGAGCCCTGCGGACGATCAGCCATGAGACGGGACGCTACCGTGCCGGGCATGACGGAGAGCGCAGCGCGACCCACGTCGTACAGCCGCGTGAGCCTGGGCATCATGGCGCACTCGAGCGAGGCCAACCTGCTCGGCAACGTGCACGGTGGCGAGATCATGAAGCTCGCCGACTCGACCGCCGGTGCCGTGGCGCACCGGCACAGCGGCGGGCCCGCCGTGACCGCCGCGATGGACGAGATGACCTTCCTGGCGCCGGTCCACGTGGGCGACATCATCAAGACCTACGCGCAGGTCAACTGGGCCGGCACGTCCTCGATGGAGATCGGGGTGCGGGTCGAGGCGCAGCCGTGGGGCAATGCCGGCGACGAGCCGGTGCACGTCGCGAGCGCCTACTTCGTCTTCGTGGCCATCGACGACGAGGGGAAGCCGCGGCCGGTGCCGCCGCTGGAGACCGAGACGCCCGGTGACGTACGACGCCAGCGCGAGGCCGAGATCCGCCGCGCGCACCGGCTGGCGCGCAAGGCCGAGATCGACCAGGGCCGGGAAGGATGACCGACTGGCGGCACGTGCGCACCGAGCGGCTGTGGCTGGACGAGCCAACGGACGGCGACGCCGAGGCGCTGTTCTCGATCCACAGCGACCCGGCGTCATGGGTGCACTTCCCGTCGGGCCGGGTGACCGACCCGGCTGCCGGCGCGGTGATGGTCTCGGCCAGCACGGCCCGCTTCGCGCGCGACGGGCTGGCCTACTGGTCCGTGCGCGACCAGGAGGGCGGACCTGTCGTCGGCCGGGGCGGGTGCATGGGACCCGACGACGGCCCGTGGTGGAACCTCTACTACCGCTTCGACCAGCGCGTGGTGGGCCGCGGCTACGCGACGGAGATGGGGGAGGCGGCGATCGCGGCCGCCCACGACGTCGCGCCCGACCGGCCGGTGCTGGCCTACCTGCTCGAGCACAACCACGGCTCGCGGCGGACCGCCGAGAAGCTGGGCCTCCGCCTCGTCTGGCGGGGGCCCGACGAGGGGAACCCCGACCCCGACGCCGTACGGCTGGTGTTCCTCGACCGGGCGCCCGACGACGCGCTCGTCCGAAGCCTGGAGGCTGCGGGGATGCCCGCGCGGCACCTCGTGGCCGGCTGACCCGGGCCCCACGGCGAGTCGCGACCGGATGTGACGGGTGTGACTGGTG
>JAYSEC010000010.1:2865-31730 GCA_041914085.1 Nocardioides sp. | reverse complement strand
CCATGGCGAGGATGTCGCGGACGATGCCGCCGACGCCGGTCGCCGCGCCCTGGTAGGGCTCGACGAACGACGGGTGGTTGTGGCTCTCGACCTTGAAGGTCACGGCGTAGCCCTGGCCGATGTCGATGACGCCGGCGTTCTCCCCGATGCCGGCGAGCATCTTCCCCACCGGGGTCTCCTGCGGGATCTCGCCGAACTGCTTGAGGTGCACCTTGGTCGACTTGTAGGAGCAGTGCTCGCTCCACATGACCGAGTACATCGCCAGCTCCGAGCTGGTGGGCCGGCGGCCGAGGATCTCGCGGATCCGGGCGTACTCGTCGGCCTTGAGCCCGAGGTCGGCCCAGGGCTGCTCGCGCTCGGCGTCGGCGGAGGCGACGGCGACCGTGTCGAGGGTGGCGGTGCTGGACGAGGGGGCAGACGCAGGGGCGCTCGTGTCGGGCACGGCGCCAATCTACCGGCGGGCGAGGCGGCCTACGTCATCAGTCCGTCGGCGAGGACCTCGAGCATCGGGCGGACGGCCGCGGCGTCGAGGTCGGACTGGTCGGCGACGGTCGCGATGCCGCCGACGAGGCGGGCCACCTGCAGCGGCGTGACGTCCTCGCGTACGGCGTGCTCCGACCGCAGCTGGTCGAGCACCCGGCCGCTGGCCGACTGCAGCACCTCGCACTTCGTGCGGATCGGCGACGCCTCGTCGCCCATGGCGCCGGTGATCTTGGCGGGCCCGCCCTTGTGCACGCTGATCAGCCGGACGTACTCCTCGAACCAGTTGAGCAGCACGTCGCGCGGAGCGCCCTCGTGGGCCAGCGCCTTGTCGGCCGTCTCCTCGACGTGGTCGACCCACGCCTGCATCACGGCGTCGATGAGGTCGTCGCGACTCGGGAAGTGCCGGTAGAGGGTGCCCGGCCCGACGCCGGCCTGCTTGGCGATGAGGTCGAGCGAGGCGTCGTACCCCTGCTCGCGGAACACCTGGCGAGCGACCTCCACGATCCGGTCGCGGTTGCGCTTGGCGTCGGCACGCACGGAAATCTCACCTCGGGGCTTGCTAAACGGAGACAGTCTCCGTATTGTCGTGGAGGAAGCGGAGTCATCCTCCGGATCTACTGTACCTCGGCCCACGAGGCCAGAACAGGACCGCACCTCATGTCATCCACCACCTCCCTGCGTCCGCAGGGATCCTCGCGGGAGCTCCCCACGGAGCTGCCGCCGCAGGCCGGCCGCGCAGCCGCCGGCATCGCGATCGTGCTGGTCGCCCAGCTGATGATCGTGCTCGACGCGACCGTCGTGAACGTCGCGCTCCCGCGCATCGACGCCGACCTCGGCTTCGGCCCGGCGTCGCTCTCGTGGGTGCTCAACGCCTACACCCTCGCCTTCGGCGGGCTGCTGCTCCTCGGCGGACGCCTCGGCGACGTCTTCGGCCGACGCCGCGCCTTCGAGGCCGGCCTGGCCGTCTTCACCGTCGCCTCCGCGCTCGGCGGTCTCGCTCAGACGCCCGGCCAGCTCGTCGCGACCCGCGCCCTCCAGGGCGTGGGCGCCGCCCTGGCCGCGCCGAGCGTGCTGGCGCTGCTGACCACCAGCGCCCCCGACGAGGCCGCCCGCAACCGCGCCTTCGCCCTCTTCGGCGCCGTGTCCTCCGGAGGCGCCTCCATCGGGCTCCTCCTCGGCGGCCTGCTGACCGACGTCGGCTCCTGGCGCTGGACGCTGTTCATCAACGTGCCGCTCGGCCTCGCCGTGCTGCTGCTCGTCGGCCGCTTCGTCGACGAGACCCCGCGCCGCCCGGGCCGCTTCGACCTGGTCGGCGCCGCGAGCGCCACGATCGGCGCCGTCTCGCTCGTCTGGGCGCTCATCGGCGCCCCGGAGCACGGCTGGGGCTCGGCCCGCACCGTCGGCGGCTTCGTCCTGGGCGCGGCGCTGCTGCTCCTGCTCGCGCGGACCGAGACCCGGCACCCGCACCCGATGGTGCAGCCGCACCTCGTCCGCAGCCGCCGTCGTGCCGGCGCGCTCGCCGCGATGGCACTGGTCATCGGCGCCAACCTGTCGATGTTCTTCCTGGTCGTCCAGTACGTCCAGGTGGTGCTCGGCTTCGGACCGCTGATGTCGGGCGTCGCGTTCCTGCCCTTCAGCCTCGGCATCTTCGCGATGTCCCGGTTCACCCCGAGGCTGATCGCGCAGGTCGGGCCGCGCGCGATGCTGATGACCGGCACGGCCGCCCTCACCGTCGCGTACGCCTGGCTCAGCGCCGCGGACGCCTCCGGCACCTACCTCGGCGCCGTGCTCGGGCCGATGCTGATCGCCGGCCTGGCGACCGGCCTGGTGTTCATGCCGATCACGGCCACCGTGCTCGCGGGCGTCGAGCCCGAGCACGCCGGCTCGGCGTCGGGCCTGCTGCAGACCACGCAGCAGCTCGGCAGCGCGGTCGGCGTCGCGGTGATCGTCTCGGTGTACGCCGCCGGCGCGGTGCCCGGGCAGTTCGTGCCCGGGCTGCAGGCGGCCTTCCTCACCTCGGCAGGCTTCGCCGCCATCGCACTGCTGGTTGCCACCGCGGTCCTGCGCACCCCGCGGACCGAGGTTGAGCCGGCGGTGCTCGACCCCGAGCCCGAGGTGGTCGCCGAGGCGGCCTGACCCGCCTGCGCTCGCCCAGCCGGGCTCAGCGACCCGCGCCCCTGTCGTCGGCCCCACGGTCGGCGACGGGGGCGTCGTCGTGCGCGGAGGGGTCGGCCTCGCCCCGGTCGCCGGGCTCGTGCTCGTCGACCTCCGCCTCTGCCTCGCCGTCGGCCTGCGGGAGCCGTTCGCGCTCCTGCCTCTCCGCCTGGCGCTCGGCCTTGCGCGCCGCCCGCTCGGCACGCTTCTCCTCCAGCGCGGCGCGCTTGGCGTCCTTGGCGGCCAGCCGGGCGGCCTCCCGGTCGCGGGCGGCGCGGGTGTCGTCGTCCTCGCCCTGGAGCCGGGGCGCCGCCAGCCGCTGCGGTCCGCCGCGCCCGCTCGCCATGCCGCGCGACATGGTGCCGGCGCGGGCGGCCATGCCACCCGCCATGCCCCCGACGGGCGGGACGCCGGTCGCGGACTGCCGGCGCGCGCCGCGCAGGCCCGGAGCGGCCCCGGCGGCGGTGGCGATGATCGGGGCCAGCCCCGCCGCGGAGATGCCGGTCAGGGACGGCATGCTGACCGAGATGGGTGCGATCGGCGGCAGCCCGGCGCCACCCGCGCCGGCACCGGCACCGCCCTGGGCCGAGCCCAGCACGGACGTGCTGGGCACCGGGACGGTGCCCACCCCCGACTCCTCCTGGCCGATCTCGAGGCCGCGCGCGAACGTGCCGCCGGTCAGGGTGGTCAGCTCGGTGCGGACCAGGACGAACTCGGCGCGCGCCGAGCGCAGCCGCGTGCTCTCCTGGTCGAGCGCGAGCGTGAGCCGTCGCCGGATCTCCTCGGCCTCCTGCTGGGCGGCGGTGACCGTGGCCCGGTCCTCGTCGGCCTCGGGCTTGAACACGAGGTGGCGGGACTCCCCCACCACCTCGTGGGGGATCGCGGCGACCCTGGTCCAGGCCTGGTCGAGCTCCTTCTGGGTGGAGGTGATCATGCTGCCGACCGCCTGCAGCGACGCGGCGATCTGGGTCGCGAGCGTGGTGAACCGGTCGAGGTTGGCGAGGACCTGCCGGCGGAACCGGTCGTAGCTCTCCGCGGCCGCGGCGTCCCAGCCCTCGGTCGCGCGCAGCGCGGCGTCGACGATCTCGTCCCCGCGGCGGGTCATCAACGTCGCGACCTCGCCCCAGCGCACCGCCGCCACCGCGAGCGGTGCCACGTCGGAGCGCAGCTCCCAGAGGTTGGCCGGCACGGTCAGCGCCCCCCGTGCCCGGGCATCCGGCCGAAGCCGCCCTCGCCCATCCGGTGGGCCGCGCGGTCCAGCTCGGAGGCGACCGTGTCGTCGGCGCTGACCGCGTCGTGCGCGGCGTCGAGCAGTCCGTCGACCCCCAGGCCGAGCGCCTGGGTGAGCGCGGCGACCACCTCGCCCGCGTCGGTGAGCGAGTCGGCGTACGACGAGGCGACGTTGCGCGTCCCGGCGGCGTCACCGAGCCCGGAGCACGCGGCCGCGAGGTCGTCGAGGGCCGTGGACCAGTCCTGCGCCATGCTCGCCAGGACGGCCTCGGAGGTCGCGGCGAGCTCGACCAGCCTGGTGGGGTCCACCTGCATCAGGGCCCGCTTGCCGCTCTCGCTCACCTCTGCGGGATACCCGCACCCCGGAGGCCCAAACACGCCTCGTCCGAACCTGTGGGCAAACAATTGCCGCGCGGTGGTTTCGCCGCCCGGTCGCCGGGGAACGTGAGCCAGCACACCACGACCTCCTCCCCTCGGCCCCCTGGAGACGCGCATGAACGCCGTGATGACCGTCGACCTCTCGGAGCTCGACGCCTGGTCCGCGCAGGTCCAGCGCGCGAGCGACGACCTCACCGGCATCGCCCGCAACGGCGGCCACAGCCTCGTCCAGACCGACTTCGGGCCGATCCTCGAGACGATGATGGGCGCCTACAACGCCCTCCTCCCGTCGGTGCACCAGTCGCTGACCGACAACGGCACCGGCATGGGCGACCACGCGGAGGCGCTGCGGGCCACGGCGCGCGACTTCACGCTCACCGAGGACGGCGTCGTACGCCGCCACCGCGCCGCCGGCGTCGACGCGCGCGACGGTTCGAGCGCCTTCTTCGACGTCGCCGACACCACCATCCGCCGGGCCGGGCCGACCGAGACGAGCCTGCCGCAGATCAGCTTCGGCTTCCCCTACGACACCGTGTGCGACCTGGTCCGGATGCTCACCGGCTTCGACATCCGCGCCGAGCTCGCCGAGAAGATCGGCGGCGACGTGGTGAACGCGTCGTCGCAGGGGTCGTCGTTCGGCAGCCTCGGCGCCTCGATGAGAGGCGTCGCGGCGAACCTGCAGAGCGGCAGCGAGACCATCTCGAAGACCTGGCAGGGCGGCGCGTCGGACGCGGCGATCAGGCAGATCGGCGCCTGGGTCGGCTCGCTCGACACGCAGGCCGGGCAGCTGGTCCAGATGGGCCAGAACATCGTGCAGATCTGCCGCGACGCGTGGCAGACCGCGCTGTCGGTCGTGCAGTGCGTGAAGTCCGCCGTCCAGACGGTCTCCTCGGCACTCGCCACGATGAGCATCCCCGGGGTCGGCTGGGCGCGCGTGGTGCAGGCGGTGTGGCAGGCCTTCCAGGCGGTGATGAAGGCCTACAAGGCGATCATGAAGCTCATCAACATCCTCAAGCAGGTGAAGTCCTTCATCGAGACCGTGAAGAACTTCTTCGACGGCGACACGGCGCCCGTCTCGACGCCGACGGCGCCGACCGCGACCGGCGTGCCGGGCAGCGTCATCCGCGACCCCGAGTCGGTCTCCACCCCGACGATCGGCCAGCGCGCACCGGCCGCACCGGTGGCCCCCGTCCCGGCATGAGCGCCGACGGGGGCGCCGAGGTCCGCAGCCAGGCAGAGATCCTGGCCGCGATCGCCGAGGCGCGCGAGGACCTCGGCGCCAGCCTGGCCGACCTCCAAGCGACGGTCGAGCAGATGAACGCCCGCCCGCTGCTCACCGAGGAGGAGCGCGAGGCGCTCGAGGAGCAGGCGGAGTCCGGCGAGCTCGGCGAGGACATGTTGACGCTGGTGGGCCGGATCAAGGACGGCGAGGACACCTGGGAGCAGGTCTTCGCCGGCGAGTCCCCCAACGGCGCTCTCCTGCAGGGGCACCTGACCCGGATGTTCGAGGAGCACAAGGAGGACATCGCGCTCGCCTTCGAGGAGCTGATCGAGGAGGAGGAGGCCAAGGGCAACTTCCTCCTCGACGAGGTGCCCGACTCCGGCACCTGAACTACACGTCTGTAGTTCCGCCGAAGGCCTGTTACGCCTGTGACTGGTGTGGTTGTCTGCTGTTCCGCCTCGCGGCCGCCCCACCCTTCCCCGCCTGCTGGAGTCACCCATGCGTCGCCGTCCCCGTACGCTCCTCGCCGCCCTCGCGCTGCTGCTCGCCGCGCCGCTCGTCGGGTCCACCCCGGCCGGGGCCGAGCCGTCCGGCGGAGCCGCGCCGAAGCTCGCCAGCCAGCGCCAGGTCGCCCTCGCCACGCCCGGTGACTTCACCGGCTACGGCTTCGACCAGTGCCTCGCCCCGACCCAGTCGGCGATGGACAGGTGGTGGGCGAAGTCGCCCTTCTCCGCGGTCGGGATCTACATCTCCGGCGACTCCCGCGCCTGCCGCTCGCAGCCGAACCTCAGCCCGACCTGGGTCGCCGCCCAGGTCGCCCGCGGCTGGCGGCTGCTGCCCATCGCGCTGGGCCCGCAGGCCTCGTGCCAGCCGCGCTTCCCGCGCTACCAGGACGACTTCAAGATCTCGAACAAGCCGGCCGGCGGCTACGCCACGGCGGCCGCCCAGGGCGCCGCCGAGGCCGACAAGAACGCCGCGGACGCGACGGCGTACGGCATCGGGGCCGGCAGCACGATCTGGTACGACCTCGAGGGCTTCGACCTGACGAACACCGCCTGCCGCGAGTCCGCGCTGGTGTTCGTGTCGAGCTGGGTGACGCGGATCAAGGAGCACGGCTACGTCGCTGGTCTCTACTCCAGCGCCAGCTCCGGCATCAAGATGCTCGACGACGCCCGGACCCAGCGGCCCGGCCAGTTCGCGCTGCCCGACCGGATCTGGATCGCCCGCTGGGACGGTGCCGCCAACACCTCGACGACGTACATCCCCGAGGACGGCTGGCGCCCCGGCGGCCGGATGAAGCAGTACCGCGGCGGCCACAACGAGACGTGGGGCGGCGTGACGATCAACATCGACAGCAACTTCATCGACCTCGGCGCGGGGTCGCAGCCGGTCCCCGAGGGCCGGTGCCCGGGGACCCGGCTCGGCTACTGGAAGTACCCCACGCTGTCCCCCACCTCCGCGCGCGCCACCCGCGTCAAGGTGCTGCAGTGCCTGTTGACCGAGCAGGGCACCTACGCCGGCCCGGTCAACGGCTCCTACGACGCCGCCACGATCGCCGCCGCGCGCGCCTGGCAGGCGGCGCGGAAGTTCACCCCCTCCGACACCTTCGCGAAGCGCCACTGGGTCGCGCTGCTCGCCGCCGGGGCGCGTACGACGGTCAAGCGCGGCTCGTCGGACGAGTCGGTCCACCGGCTGCAGCGCGCGCTCAACGCGGCCGGGGCGGGACGCTTCCGGGCCACCGGCGTGTTCGACGCGAAGACCGAGACCGCCCTGCGCACCTACCAGTCGCGCCTGCGGATCTCCGTCTCCGGCGTCGCGACGCGACAGACCTGGAACAAGCTCCAGCGCGGGCTGTGAGCTCGCGTCGCGGTCCTTCGTGATCCCCGGCTGACCGGGGATCACTGAACTTGTCGGCCCGTGCAAAGCCTGACAAGTTCAGGAATCCCCGGCTGACCGGGGATCGCTGAGGTCAGGCGGGCGGGCCGACGACCAGCGCGACGCCGGTGAGCCCGGCGACGGCGAGCAGGCCGACCACCAGGCCCTGGGCGGGGCGGCGGAGGAGCCAGGCGGCGACCCGCTCGAGGACGCCGCTCGGCGCCTCGGTGCGCAGGCGCCAGGTGTCGCCGAGCAGCCCGGTGCGCTCGGCGTACCGCTCGAAGGGCACCGTCGCGAACGGCGGGATCGCGGCCAGCAGGCCGAGCGCCACCCGGCTGACGGCCCACCGCTGGTCGATCCACAGCAGCACCGTGGTCAGGCAGTAGGCGATGAACACGACGCCGTGCACCATGCCGAAGACCTGGACGCCGAGCTCGGTGGTCTCGGTGACGTACTTGAGGAACATGCCCGTCAGCAGCAGTGCCCAGGTGACGGCCTCGGCGCGCGCGACGAGGCGGTAGAGGCCTACAGGAGTCATGCGAACGCCTTCTCGACGAGGGAGGTGAAGAACCCGAGGCCGTCCGTGCCGGGACCGGTGAGGTCCTCGACGGCGTGCTCGGGGTGCGGCATCAGGCCGACGACGTTGCCGCGCTCGTTGGAGATGCCGGCGATGTCGCGCAGCGACCCGTTGGGGTTGTCGCCGAGGTAGCGCGCGACCACGCGCCCCTCCCCCTCGAGCCGGTCGAGCGTCGCCTCGTCGGCGACGAACCCGCCCTCGCCGTTCTTGAGCACGATGGTGAGCTCGTCCCCGGCGGCGTACGCCGACGTCCACGGGGTGTCGACGCGCTCGATGCGCAGCCGCTGGTCGCGGCAGACGAACTTGCGGTGGTCGTTGCGGATCAGCGCGCCGGGCAGCAGGTGCGACTCGCAGAGGATCTGGAAGCCGTTGCAGATGCCGAGGACCGGCATCCCCTTGCCGGCGGCCTCGACCACCGACGTCATGACGGGGGCGAAGCGCGAGATCGCGCCGCAGCGGAGGTAGTCGCCGTAGGAGAACCCGCCGGGCAGGATCACCGCGTCCACGCCGCGCAGGTCCTCGTCGCCGTGCCAGAGCGCGACGGCCTCGTTGCCGCCGATGCGCACGGCGCGGCGCGCGTCGACGTCGTCGAGCGAGCCGGGGAAGGTGACGACCCCGACCTTCATCGGCCGGCCTCGTGGGCGACCTCGGCGACCGAGTGCTCCTCGACGTGGACCTCGTAGTCCTCGATCACCGGGTTGGACAGCAGCGTGCCGGCGACCTGCTCGATCTCGGCGAGCACCGCGTCGGTGATCTCGCCCTCGATCTGCAGCTCGAACCGCTTGCCCTGGCGGACATCGGTGACGAGGTCGAAGCCGAGGCGGGGCAGCGCACCGAGCACCGCCTTGCCCTGGGGGTCGAGGATCTCGGGCTTGGGCATGACGTCGACGACGACTCGGGCCACGGAGTGCTCCTGGGGACAGGCTGGAGGGGGCGAGGCCGATTCTAGTGACGTCCCGCGGTGCACCCCGCGCCGGGCACGCATGTGCGGACACCCGCACGGGTACGCGGAGCCATGATCCGCGTCGGCATCTCCGGCTGGCGGTACGCCGGGTGGCGCGGCGCCTTCTACCCGACCGGCCTCCCGCAGCGCCGCGAGCTCGAGCACGCGGCCGCCCGGCTGACCACGATCGAGGTCAACGGCTCGTTCTACTCCCTCCAGCGGCCGTCGAGCTGGAGAGCATGGGCGGAGCAGGTGCCCGACGACTTCCTCTTCGCCGTCAAGGCACCGCGCTTCATCACCCACATGAAGAAGCTGGTCGACGTCGAGGCGCCGCTGGGCACGTTCCTCGCCTCGGGCGTGCTCTCCCTCGGGCCGAAGCTCGGTCCGCTGCTGTGGCAGCTCCCGCCCAACCTGGGCTTCCACCCCGACCGCCTGGCCGCGTTCTTCGACCTCCTCCCGCGACGTACGTCGGACGCGTCGGCGTTCGCGGCCACCCACCACGACGCGTCGAAGCTCAAGGAGCCGGCCGACACCGCGGCACCGGTGGACCAGCCGATCCGCCACGTGCTCGAGGTCCGCCACGACTCGTTCCGCACCCCGGAGTTCTGCGAGCTGCTGCGCGCGCACGACATCGGGATGGTGGTCGCCGACTCGGCGGGGACCTGGCCGATGTTCGACGAGGTCACCAGCGACCTGGCGTACGTCCGGCTCCACGGCGACCAGGAGCTCTACACCAGCGGCTACTCCGACGCCGCCCTCGACCACTGGGCGGAGAAGGTACGCCGCTGGGACGCGGCCGGCCTCGACGTCCTGGTCTACTTCGACAACGACGCCAAGGTGCACGCCCCCTTCGACGCCCTCGCGCTGCAGGAGCGGCTGGGGATCACGCCGCCGCACTGACGTTTCACCACGGTATGCAGCCGAGTGGGCGCTTCCCACGATCAGCTGACCGTGGCAACCGCCTGTTGGCCGACATACCTTGGTGAACCGTCACTCGCGGCGGCGCGCCGCCACGATCACGAGCCCGACCCCGAGCCCGGCGACGAGCGGGCCGAGGATCGCCCAGATGCTCTGGTCGGTCATCGGGCTGCCCTCGAGGTAGCCGAGCCCCTGCGCGGTCCAGACGCCGCCGGTCGCCACCATCACCACGCCGAGCGCGATGAGGAGTGCCCGCATCAGCTCAGCTCCCGCTTGAGGATCTTGCCGGTCGCGGTCATCGGGAGGGCGTCGACGAACTCGACGAGGCGGGGGTACTTGTAGCCGGCCATCTGCTCCTTGGCCCACGCCACCAGCTCGTCCTCGGTCACCGTGGCGCCCTCGTGGCGGATCACGACGGCCTTGATCTCCTCGCCGTGGCTCTCGTGGGGTACGCCGATCACGGCCGCGAGCGAGACGTCGGGGTGCGTCATCAGCACCTCCTCGACCTCGCGCGGGTACACGTTGTAGCCGCCGCGGATGATCATGTCCTTGGACCGGTCGACGATGTAGTACCAGCCGTCGGCGTCCTTGCGGCCGAGGTCGCCGGAGCGGAACCACCCGTCGACGATCGCCTCCTCGGTCGCGTCGGGGCGGCCGTAGTAGCCCTTCATGATGTTCGGGCCCTTGATCGCGATCTCCCCGACGACGTCGGGCGCGTCCTCGACGTCCTCGCGGACCCCGGGCTCCGGGTTGATCAGCTTCATCTCGACCCCGGGGATCGGCTTGCCGATCGAGCCGACGCGCACCGGCTCGCCCCACACCGAGAAGCTCGCCACGGGTGAGGTCTCGGACAGGCCGTAGCCCTCGAGGATGGTGACGCCGAAGCGCCGCTCGAACTCCTTGTGCACCTCGACGGGCAGCGCCGAGCCGCCCGCGACGGCGACGCGCATCTGCTCGGCCAGCTTCTTCACGTCGACACCGGAGTCGTCGAGCGCGCCGAGCAGACCCCAGTACATCGTCGGCACGCCCGCGAAGAACGTGACGCCCTCCTTGTCCATCAGCGCCAGGGCGGGCCCGGCCTCGAAGCGCGGCAGCAGCACGACCGTGCCGCCGAAGGCGAAGCCGGCGTTCATGATCACCGTCTGGCCGAAGGAGTGGAACAGCGGCAGCACGCACAGCAGGGTGTCGGGCGTCTCGGCGCTCGCGCCGAAGAGCGCGTCGCTGGCGAGGGCGTTGCTGATCATGTTGCGGTGCATCAGCTCGGCGCCCTTGGGCTGGCCGGTGGTGCCGGAGGTGTAGAGGATGACGGCGGTGTCGTCGCCGTCGACCTCGACGGTGCCGAACACCGGCGACTGCCCCTTGAGGGCCTGGCCCAGGGTCTCCGCGCCCTCGATCGGCGACTCGGCGGCGGGGTCGGCGGTGATGAGGAAGAAGTGCTCGCAGCCCTCGGCCTGCTCGAAGCCGGCATGCCCCTCGGTGCCGATCGGCAGGTCGGGCGTGCCCTGGAAGCAGAAGTACGCCTTGGCGTCGGAGTCGTCGAGGTGGTAGGCCACCTCGCGGCCCTTGAGCAGCACGTTGAGCGGCACCACGGTCGCCCCGGCCTTGAGGATGCCGTAGTAGACGATCGGGAAGTACGGCAGGTTCGGGCAGCTCAGGGCCACCTTGTCGCCGGGCTCGATGCCCCGGGAGACGAGCAGGTTGGCGACCTGGTTGGCGGCGGCGTCGACCTGCGCGTAGGTCAGGCGGGTGTCGCCCAGCACCACCGCCGTACGGTCCGGGAACGCGTCGGCGGAGCCTTCGAGCAGCGAGGAGAGGTTCGGCATGGCGCCAACCTATCCACCGCCGCGGAGGGCGTCACCCGTCCTGCGGGCGCTCCTTGCGCTGGGCGATCCGGTGGGTGGCGGTGCGGAGGTCGGCGGCGATCGCGCGGCCGGCGAGGAGCCCGGAGCTGCCGGCGGCCACGGCGTACACGCCGGAGCCCGACACCTCGCCCTCGGCCACGACCCGGCACCCGCGGGCGGTCTCGGTGAAGCGCAGCCGCAGCGTCGCCTCGACGCCGCGCCAGGTGCCGCGCTCGGCCCACGACCGGAAGGGCACGAACTCGACCACGACGAGGCTGGGACGTACGCCGACCACGGTCAGCTCGGTCCACGCCTGCCCGAGGTGCGGCTCCTCGTCCTCGGGCACGTCGGTCGAGAGCAGGCTGGACTGCCACTCCGGGCGCAGCCGGGGGTCGACGAGGTAGGTGAACGCCTGCTCCGCCGTGTGGGGCATCTCCTCGGTGGCGGAGAAGCGCCGCGTGGTCAGAACCGCTCCCCGGTGAGCAGCTCGAAGGCCTCGACGTAGCGCGCCCGGGTGCGCTCGACGACCGCGTCGGGCAGCGGCGGCGGCGCCTCGCCGGAGTGGCGGTCCCAGCCGGACTCCCCGGTCAGCCAGTCGCGCACGATCTGCTTGTCGTACGACGGCTGGGCGCGGCCGGGCTGCCACTGGTCGGCGGGCCAGAAGCGGCTGGAGTCGGGGGTGAGGACCTCGTCGGCGAGGACGGTGGTGCCGTCGGGCCGGCGGCCGAACTCCAGCTTGGTGTCGGCCAGGATGATGCCCCGCTCGCGGGCCAGCGCGTGGGCCTTGTCGTAGACCTCCATGGTCAGCATCCGCAGCTCGGCAGCGGCGTCGTCGCCGACGGCCTCGACGACCGCCTCGTAGTCGACGTTCTCGTCGTGGTCGCCGAGGGCGGCCTTCGTGGCCGGGGTGAAGATCGGCTCGGGGAGGCGGCTGCCGTCCTGCAGGCCGGCGGGCAGCGGGATGCCGCACACCTCGTTGGTCCGCTGGTAGTCGAGCAGCCCCGAACCGGTGAGGTAGCCGCGGGCCACGCACTCGACCGGGAACATCTCGAGCCGCTCGCACACGACCGCGCGCCCGGCCACCTCCTTCGGGACGTCGGTCGACACGACGTGGTTGCCGACGAGCCCGGAGAGCTGGTCGAACCACCACAGCGACATGCGGGTGAGGATCTCGCCCTTGTCCGGGATCGTGGTGTCGAGGACGAAGTCGTAGGCGGAGATGCGGTCGCTGGCGACCATCAGCAGGCGGCCCTCGTGCTCGCCGGCGTCGATGACGTAGAGGTCGCGCACCTTGCCCGAGTGGAGGTGGGTGGTGCCCTCGATGACGGGCGCTGCGGGGATGTTGGGCTCGGCCACGGGTCGAGCCTAACGGCACGCGACGCGCGGCGTACGCCCCTCAGCGGGTCCCGGAGGGCGCGGTCAGCACCCGCAGCTGGAGCATCAGCGCGAACCGCTGGTCGGCGTCGTCGAGGTCGACCTGCCCGACCTCGGCCGCTCGGCGCAGGCGGTAGCGGAAGGTGTTGGGGTGGACGAAGAGCGAGTCGGCCGCCGCGACCGCGTCGCCGAAGTGGTCCAGCCACGCGCGCAGGGTGTCGACGAGCGCCGAGCGGTGCCGGGCGTCGTACGCGACCAGGCGCGCCAGGGGTCCGGTCGGCTCGTCACCGCGCGCGGAGGCGAGGTCCTGCAGCTCGAGGACGAGGGCCTCGCCCTGGAGGTCCTCGAGCCGTCCGATGCGCCGCTCTCCCCCGCCCCGGCGCAGCACCCGCAGCGCCCGGTCGACGCTCGTGCGGCTGCGCGAGATGCCGGAGAAGTCCGCCGCGACGGTGCCCACCGCCGCCACGGGGCGCATCCGCTCGCCGATCCGGTCGATGAAGTCGCGCACCAGCCGCACCGCCCGCTCCTCGGCCTGGTCGACGTCGCCCGAGACCGCCAGCAGGCCGTAGGTGACGTCGCCGAGCGCGGCGGCCGCCGACCGGGGGTGCACGGCTGCGAGGTGGAGCGCGAAGGCGTCGCCGAGGCGCTGCCGCTCGTGGGTGAGCGAGGCGTCGTCGATGTCGGCGCCGGCCGCGTGCACCTCGTCGAGGGTCATCCCCACGACCAGCAGCGGCTGGCCGGCCAGCCCGAGGCGCTCCAGCGCGTCGGGCGCACCTGCTCCGCCGGCGAGCGCGGAGGCGAGCAGGTCCGCGCGCACCCCCCGGCGTACGTCGGCGCCCGCGCGCACCCGCAGCAGGTGCAGCGCGACGAGCTTGGCGGAGTCGGTGAGCGCGCCGAGGCGCTCCGGGCTCAGCGGCTCGGGCACGACGGCCCAGATCGAGCCGAGCACCTCGTCACCCGCCCGCACCGAGACCGCGACCCGCGGCAGCGTCATCTCGCCGTCCACCCCCGGCAGCGGGTCGACGACCACCGGTCGGTCGGAGCGGAGCAGGTCACGGAAGACGCCGCGCTCCTGCAGCACCCGCATGTAGTGGCTCGGCACCTGCCGGCCGAGGATGGTCTCGACCCGCGGCGGGTCCGCCTCGTCCTGGCGCCCGGAGAACGCGAGGACCCGCGAGCTGCGGTCCTCGATGGTGATGGGCGCGTCGAGCAGGGCCGAGAGCGCGTTCGCGACCGCGAAGAGGTCGCCCGACGGCAGGCCGCCGAGGGAGTCGGGCTCGCCGGTGCCGGGTGCCGTGTCGCCGGCCACGAGGAGCGAGCGGAGCATCTCGCTCAGCTGGGCCCAGGACGCGCCGCGGCTGAGGCCGAGCAGGGCCACCCCCGCGGCGTCGGCCGCCGCGCGCACCTCCGGCGTGAGCGGGACCGGTGCGCGCAGCACGAGCGCGGACGCCCCGCCCGCGCCGAGCCCGCCCAGCAGCGGGACGACGTCGGCGGCGGAGTCGACGCCCACGCCGAGCACGAGGGCCCGCGGTGGCAGCGAGGGCGGGTCGAGCGGGTCGTGGATGACCACGCCACCGATGCCGCGCGCCACCGCCACGTCGCCGTGGGCCAGCTCGAGGAACGTGGTGCCCAGGTCGTCCAGCAGCCGGGCGAGGCTCGCGCCTGCCGCCTCGTCGCTCATGCCTCCACCGTAGGGAGCGGGCGCGGCCCTCGCCAGTGCGGGCCGACCAGATCGAGGGCAGGATTGGTGCGCCGCGACAAGTCCTAGAGGGCGAGCCACTCCGAGGCGGTGGTGACCTCGTCGAGGCGTCCGGGCAGCGGCGCGACCCCCAGTCCCGGTCCGGAGGGCACGACGAGGTGGCCGTCCTCCAACACGAAGGGCTCGGTGACGTCCTCGGCGAAGTAGCGGCCGGACCCGGACGTGTCGCCGGGGAGCGTGAACCCGGGCAGCGCCGCGAGCGCGACGTTGGCCGCCCGGCCGAGACCGGTCTCCAGCATCCCGCCGCACCACACCGGTACGCCGGCTGCGACGCAGACGTCGTGGATGCGACGGGCCTCCAGGTAGCCGCCGACGCGACCGGGCTTGATGTTGACGATGCTGCACGCGCCGAGCCGGATCGCCGCCGCGGCGTCGCGGGCGGACGTGATCGACTCGTCCAGGCAGACCGGGGTCCGGATCAGGCGGGCCAGGTCGGCGTGGCCCAGCACGTCCTCCTCCTCCAGCGGCTGCTCGATGAGCAGCAGGTCGAAGGGGTCGAGCCGCGCGAGGTGCGGTGCGTCGGCGAGCGTGTAGGCGGTGTTGGCGTCGACCTGCAGCAGGAGGTCGTCTCCGAAGCGCTCGCGCACCGCACGCACCGGGTCGACGTCCCAGCCGGGCTCGATCTTGAGCTTGATCCGCACGTAGCCCTCGTCGAGGTAGCCCTCGACCGCGTCGAGCAGCTCCGGCACCGAGTCCATGATGCCGACCGAGACGCCGCACGGGACGCGCTCGTGGACGGCGCCCAGCTCGCGCGCGAAGGAGCGTCCCTCCGCGCGCAGCTCGGCGTCGAGGACGGCCGTCTCCAGTGCGGCCTTGGCCATGCGGTGGCCCTTGACGGCCGCGAGCCGGTGCGCGACCTCGGGCGCCGAGCACGGGCCGTCGGCGACGAGCCGCGGCACGAGGTAGCGGCGCAGCACGTCGGCGGCAGCGTCGACGTACTCCGAGCTGTAGAGCGGCGCGGACATCGCCACGCACTCGCCCCAGCCCTCGGAGTCCTCGGAGACGACGCGGACCAGGAGCACGTCGCGGGCGGTCTCGGTGCCGAACGACGTCCGGAACGGCGCCACGAGGGGCATGGCGATGCGTCGCAGCTCGACGCCGGTGATCTTCACAGCTCTCTCCTCACGACGTACCAGCCCGACCGGTCGAAGCCCTCGATGCGCCCCGCGCCGTCGGCCAGCAGGGTGGTCAGCACCTCGCGCACGGCGAGCCGCCACCGGGCGGCCGCCCCCGGGTCCGCTCCCCGCAGCCGCGCGACGTCGCGAGGCACCGCGACCAGGGAGACCGTGCCGTCGAGCCGGCCCACGACCGGCCTCCCCGACCCGTCGGGACCGAGGGCGACGACCGCACCGCCCGCGCGCAGGTCGTCCGCGACCGCGCCGACTCCCCCGCCGGCGCACGCGAGCACGACCGCGGGGTCGGTGAGCCGCCAGCGCACGAGCAGGCGGTCGGACTCGTCGCGCCCGTTGATCCCGTCGTCCATCGGGCCGTAGAAGTTGGGCAGGTACTCCGTGGCCCGGGCGCCGAGCTTGGTGAGGTTGAACCAGGCGTTGCGGGCGACCAGCGGGTCGAAGGTCCACGCCACCTCGTGCACGCCGCGGGCGATCGCCCAGGCGCGCTGGTGCAGCTTGAGCGCGAAGCCGACGCTGCGGCCGGTGGCGTCCGGGGCGACCCCGGCGATGTGGCTGTGGAGGCTGTCCTCCTCGGGCGCGTGGAAGAACCCCACGCACGCGCCCACGAGGCGCCCGTCGACGTACGCGCCCCCGACGTAGTTGCCTGCCTTGGTCAGCGCGCGGAGCAGCTCCAGGGTGAGCGGTGGGCTCCCCGAGCGGCGCCAGATGGTGGCGAACAGGTCCACGACCTGCGCGAGGTCGGGCAGCTCGTCCAGGGTGCGCACGGTGACGCCGGCGGCGCGGGCGGCGGCGTCGGCGCCCTGCACGGCCGCGTCGAGATCGGTGGCGACGGCACCCGAGGTCCTCATGGTCCCCATGCTCGTGGCCTTGCGGGGCAGCGTCATGGTCGTCCCCCACGAGTCGGGGGGCCGGGGTTCGTCCGCTCGTCCAGCCGGAGTCCCCTACGTCCTGCACCACCGCGTCCAGGACGTAGGGGAGTATCGAGGAGGTCGGCGACCAGGGCGCGCAGCAGCGCGGTGCGACCGGGCAGCTCGGCGACGAGGACGTGCTCGTCCTCGGCATGGGCTCCGCCGCCGACCGCGCCCAGTCCGTCGAGGGTCGGGGTGCCGACGCCGGCGGTGAAGTTGCCGTCCGAGGCCCCGCCCACGCTCGCGCTGGTGGGGGCCGGCAGGCCGAGGCGCGCGGCGACCTCGCACGCCCGCGCGAAGAGGGCGGCGGAGGCCGACGCTTCCAGCGGCGGCCGGTTGGGCCCGCCCCGCACGGCGAGCCCGGCGCCGGGCAGGACCGGGCGCAGGGCCCGGACGGCGGCGTCGACCCGCTGCTGCTCCGCGCCCGTGCGCGCGCGTACGTCGACCGCGACGCGCGCCGCGGCCGGGACCGTGTTGGTGGTGGTGCCGGCGGTCGCGCGGGTGGGCGTCACCGTCGTGCCGGCGGCCGCGTCGCCGAGGTTCGCGAGCGCGAGGACGGCGTGGGCGAGCTCGACGGCGGCGTTCGTGCCGCGCTCCGGCTCGAGTCCGGCGTGGGCGGCACGGCCGGACACCTCGACGTCGTAGAGCGAGACGCCCTTGCGCTCGGTCTTCAGCGCACCGCCGTCGGCGGACGCCTCGAGCACGAGGACGGCGTCGGCGGATGCGCCCTCCTGCTCGACCAGGCGGCGCGAGGTCGGCGAGCCGAGCTCCTCGTCGCCGGTGACGAGGATCGTCACGCCCTCGGTCCCGGCAGCGGCCTCGAACGCCATCGCCAGCCCGGCCAGCATGTCGAAGCAGCCGGGTCCGCGGAGCACCCCGTCCTCGACGGCGAACGGTCGCCGCGCGAGCGTGCCGAGCGGCCACACCGTGTCGTGGTGGCCGAGCAGGAGCACGCGCGACGGGCCGCTGCCGAGCTGCCAGCGCAGGTGGGTGCACCCCTCGAGCACGATGCGCTCGGGCGGCACGCCCAGGCGGCGCGTGCCGACCTCGGCGACGACCTCCGCCGACCGGGCGACCGCGGCGAGGTCCGCGGACGGCGACTCGCACTCGACGAGCGCCCGCACGTCGTGCAGCAGGGCGTCGAGGTCGACCGCGGACGCCGCCGTCATGACCGGACCCGCGGGGTGGCGCGCGCCCCCATGTGGAGGTACGGCTCGCCCGTGGCCAGCTCGTAGAAGGTCACCGGGACCCACGTCTCGGTCCCCTCGGGCCGTACGGCGAACAGGCCGGGGCCGACGGGCACGAGGGCGTGCTCCTCGACCGGCTCGGGCTCGAGCTCGGCCAGCGGGCCCAGGAGCGTGGTCCGCAGGACCGGGCCGTCGGCACCCTGCTCGACGTCCATCTGCACCGAGGTGCGCTCGTAGCGGCCGAGGTAGGGGGTGACGTCGACGTCGACGGGCACCTCGGGCGGCCCGAACCGCTCCGGCATCGAGACGCCGGCGAGCTCGGCGAAGACCTCGCGGTAGAGGTCCTCGTAGAGGTCGCGGGTGTGGCCGCCGTTGGTGAGCAGCACGACCGCGAGGCCGCCGTCCCCGTCCGGGTCGGGCAGCATCCGCAGGAACGCGGCCTGGCCGAGGGTGTTGCCGTCGTGGCCGACCAGGCGGTGCCCGTCCCACGCGAAGCGGATCCAGCCGAGGCCCCACGAGTCGCCGAGGATGTAGGGGTCGGGCAGCTCGGCCTCGTGCGCGGCCATCGCGGCGACGGACCCCTCGCTCAGCACCCGCGTCCCGTCGGCGGCGAGGCCGCCGACGAGGTGCATCCGGGCGAACGCCAGCACGTCGGCGGCCGAGCAGGTCACCAGCCCCGCCGGCCCGAGCGAGCGCGGCAGCTGCCAGGCCGCGGCGGGCACGGTCTGCCCGTCGCGCTCGTCGTGGCCGACGGCGGCCGCGTGGAGCAGCGCCTCCTCGGGCAGGGTGACGGCGCGCTCGAGGCCGAGCGGCACGGAGAGCCGCTGGCGCACGGCCTCGTCCCACGTCTGCCCGGTGACCACCTCGATGACCCGGCCGAGGAGCGAGAAGCCGGAGTTGCAGTAGGACCAGGTCACCCCGAGCGGGTGGTTCTGGCCGGCGTCGCCGAGCTGGTCGACGTACGTCTCGAGGCAGTCGTCCCCGCGACCGGTGTCGGTGAAGACGTCCCCGTCGATCCCGCTGGTGTGGGTGAGCAGGTGGCGCACGGTCACGCCCTTGGTCACCTCGGGGTCGGCCAGCCGCAGCTCCGGCAGCACCTCCACGACGGGGGTGTCGAGCTCCAGCAGGCCCTCGTCGACCAGCGACATCACGACCGAGGCGGTCCACACCTTGGTGATCGAGCCGATCTGGAAGACCGCCTCGGGGCTGACCGGCGCCTGCGTCTCGACGTGCAGCACGCCGTGGGTGGCGACGACCTGGTCGTCGACGCCGCCACGGGTGCGGAGGATGCCGAGCTGCGCACCGGGCACTCCGTGCCGCTCGGCGAGCACCGCGAGCCGCTGCTCCCAGTGGGCGAGGTCCGGTCGCGGCCGCCCGCCGCCCGTGGTGTGGGTGACCAGCCAGTCGAGCGTGCGGCGGTTGACGTCGAGCCGCTGGGAGGGCCGGCCGAGCAGGACGAAGACGTGCGAGGCGTCGGGGTAGAGCACCAGCTGCGTGGTCACCCCGAGCTCGCACAGCGCGGTGTGCCACTGCTGGGCCTGCCCGAGCGGGCAGGTGCGGTCCTCGATGCCGTGGTAGACGAGCGTCGGGGTGCGCACGTCCTGCACGCGGGTGATGGGCGACATGGCGGCGTAGAGGTCCGGCTCCTCCCACGGGGCGCCGCCGAGCTCGTACGCGCTGAGGCACAGGTCGTCGCTGGTGCCGTACATGCTGGCCAGGTCGCTCACCGTGCCGCCCGCGACGGCCGCGGCGAAGCGGTCGTCGTGGCCGGTGAGCCAGCAGGCCATGAAGCCGCCGTAGCTGTAGCCGCCCACCGCCAGCCGGTCGGGGTCGGCGAGGCCCTCGGCCACCAGCGTGTCGATCGGCTCGAGGAAGTCGGCCGCGTCGGCGACGCCCCACGCGGCGTGGACGCCGTCGTAGAACTGCTCGCCGTAGCCGTCGCTGCCCCGCGGGTTCACCAGGAGGACCGCCCAGCCGCGCTCGACGAGCTCCTGGTGGTAGAGGTGGATCTCGTCGGCGGCGGCGTTCCAGGCGTTGTGGGGTCCGCCGTGCACGTCGAGCAGCAGCGGCTTGGGACCGGGCGCGTCGTCGTGCACCAGCCACGCCTCGACCTCCGTGCCGTCGGAGATGGTGAACGTGCGCGGGCGGCGCTCGTGGTGGACCACGTCGGCCAGCGCGGCACCGTGGTCGCTCAGGACGCGCTCGGACCCGTCGGCGAGCTCGACGAGCACCACCTCGCCGTACGACGTCGGCGTGGCCAGCACGACGGCCGCCCGGCCCGCGGCGACCGAGAGCCCGGAGACGACGCGCCCCGCCCCGGCGACGAGCGGACGCAGGTCGGTCCCGTCCACCGACCCCGACCACAGGTGGGTGCAGCCGCGGTCGCGCAGGCAGAACAGGACGCGGCCGTCGTGCTCCACCGGCAGCCCGCCCGGGTACGCCGGTGCGCCGGGCATGACGTTGCGGTCGAGCGCTCCGGCCAGGTCCGTGACCTCCGAGCCGTCCAGGGGCACCCGCACCAAGCGGGCGTGGCCCACCGGGTCGCCGGGGTGGCCGACGACGAGGAGGTCGTCGCCCGAGGCCGACCAGGTCACGGCGAGCGCGACGCCGTGCGCGAAGCCGACGGTGCGGAGGTCGGCCTCGACGCCGTCGACGGGCAGCACGTGGACCGGGGCGCGGAACCGCTCGTCGGAGCCGCGCGTGAAGGCGAGGGTGGTGCCGTCGGGCGACCACGCCGGCGAGCCGACGCCGTGGGGCCCGCTGGTCAGGCGGCGCAGCCCGGTGCCGTCGGCGCCGACGACGAACAGCTGGGAGCGCACCCGGCCGTGCAGCCCGGTGCCGTCGGACTGGTAGCCGGTGCCCTCGGACACCATCGGGCCGCCCGCCTCGCGCGCGCCGTCGGGGTCGACCGGCGCCGTGAACGCGATCCGCCGGCCGTCCGGGCTCCAGCGCGGGGACGAGACGCCCGACGGGGCGTCGGTCAGCACCTCGACCTCGCCGCCGTCCACGGCCAGCACGGCCAGCCGGCCGTCGCGGACGAAGGCCAGGCGTGCCGAGTCCGGCGCCCAGGCGGGCGAGGAGTCGGCCGGCCCGTGGGTGAGCCGGCGCGGCGTGCCGCCGTCGGTCCCGACCCACCACAGCTCGTCGACGTTGCGGTCGCCGGCGACGTCGAGGGTGCGGAGCGTGTAGGCCACGCGCGAGCCGTCCGGGGCGAGCACCGGCTGGGACGGCACGGCCAGGTCGCCCAGGTCGTCGACCCGGAGGCGGCGCACGGTGTCGGCGCTGTCGGCGGTGGCGTCGGCCGTGTCGGGGGCGTGGTTCATGAGGGCTTCCTTCCGGGGGCGGCCGCGAGCAGCTCGCGCGTGTAGTCGTGCTCGGGGGCACCGAGCACCTGGGCCGTGGGGCCCTCCTCGACGATCCGGCCGCCCTGCATCACGGCGACCCGGGAGGCGACGTAGCGGACCACGGCGAGGTTGTGGGAGATGAAGAGCATCGAGAGGCCGAGCTCGGCCTGCAGCTCGCGCACGAGGTTGAGCACGGCGCCCTGGATCGACACGTCGAGGGCGGACGTGATCTCGTCCGCGATGACGACCTCGGGACGGCCGGCGAGGGCGCGAGCGAGCGCCACCCGCTGACGCTGCCCGCCGGAGAGCCGCGCGGGGAGGTCCCGCGCGCGGTGGGGGTCGAGGTGGACCAGCTCCAGCAGCCGGGCGACCTCCTCGCGCCGCGCCCGCCGCCCGCGCAGCTCGTCGAGGTCGCGGGGCAGCGCCTCGGCGATGCTGTCGCCGACGCTCATGCGCGGGTCGAGGGAGGAGTACGGGTCCTGGAAGACCATCTGGAGCGGGCGGCGCCCGCCGCGGTGGGGCACCGGGCTGCCGCCGAGCGTGATGGCGCCCGCGTCGGGGGCGACCAGGCCGACCGCGGCCCGGGCGAGCGTCGACTTGCCCGACCCGGACTCGCCGACGAGCCCGACCACGGTCCCGACGGGCACGGTGAGGCTCACCCGGTCGACGGCGGTCGTGCGGCCGAACCGGACGGTGACGTCCTCGAAGCGCAGCTCGCTCACGGCGCCTCCACGAGCTCGTCGGCGGGACGCACCGTCGGGTCGGGGAGCGGCTCGCCGGCGTGCCAGCAGGCGACCCGCCCGCCGTCGACGGTCGGCACGAGCGGCGGGTCCTCGGCCCGGCACCGGGCGTCGGCCAGCGGGCAGCGGGCGGCGTACGCACACCCGGCGGGCACCTCGGCCGGGTCGACGGGGCGGCCGGGGATCGTGGCGAGCGGCCGGTCGAGGTCGGTGTCCATGTGCGGCACGGCGGCGACGAGGGCCCGCGTGTAGGGGTGCTGCGCGCCCGTGGCCAGGTCGGCGGCCGGGAGGTCCTCCACGATGCGACCGGCGTACATCACGAGCACGCGGTCGCAGACCTCGGCGACGACGGTGACGTCATGGCTGATCAGCACCAGCGCGACGTCGTCGGCCGCGCGGATCGCGGCGAGCAGGTCGAGCACCTGCTGCTGGACCGTCACGTCGAGCGCGGTGGTGGGCTCGTCGGCGACGACCAGGGACGGGGTCCCCATCAGGCCCATGCCGATCATCGCGCGCTGGCGCATCCCGCCGGAGAACTCGTGGGGGTACTGGCGCGCACGCCGCGCCGCGTCGGGGATCCGCACGGAGGCGAGCCGGTCGACGGCCCGCGCGAGCGCGTCCGCGCGGCCGAGGCCCTGGTGCTCGGTGGCCACCTCGGCCAGCTGCCGGCCGATGCGCCGGGTCGGGTTGAACGACGTCATCGGGTCCTGGAAGACCATCGCGAGGCTGGTGCCGAGCATGCGGCGCAGCGCCGGCGAGTCGGGGGCGGACAGGTCGTGGCCGAGGAACCGGAGCCGCCGGGCCCGCACCGCCCCGTCCTCCCCGACGAGGCGGGAGACGGCGAGCGCGGTGAGCGACTTGCCGGACCCGGACTCCCCCACGACGCCGACGGCCTCGCCACGGCGTACGTCGAAGCTGACGCCGCGCACCGGTCGTACCGACCCGGCGGCGGTCGTGAAGACGACCTCGAGGTCGCGGACCTCCAGCACGACGTCGTCCGCGGGGCGGTCCTCGGCCGGGCGGGCCTCGGTCGGCACCTCGGCAGCGAGCCGGCTGAGAGAGCGACGCCCCATCGCGGCCGGCCCGACGAGCACCGGCACGCCGAAGCCCTTGGCGACCGACTCGCCGAAGAGGTTGAACGCGAGCCCGGCGAGCAGGACCGCGAGACCTGGAGCCAGCGCGGCGGCGGGGTTGACGTAGATCGCTCCGATGCCGTCGTAGAGCAGCCGCCCCCAGTCGTACGCCGGCGACTGCACGCCGAGGCCGAGGAAGGACAGGCCGGCGAAGGCGAGCAGCGCGCCGCCCGCGCCGATCGTCGCGTTGACGACCAGCGGCTCGGCGATGTTGGGCAGGACGTGCCGCAACAGGATCCGCAGCCGGCCGACCCCGGCGACCCGCGCCGCGGAGACGTAGTCGCGGCCGGCGACCTGGGCGACGAGCGTCTGGGTGAGCCGGGCGAAGACGGGGGCGCCGGCGAGCCCGACGGCCATCACCGCGCCGGTCGCCCCGACGCCGAACACGACGGCGAAGAACAGCGCGAGGAGGAGGCCGGGGAACGCCACGGCGACGTTGACGGTCGCGGCCACCAGCCGGCCTGCGCGGCCGCCGAGGAGGTAGGGCGCCGCGCCGAGCAGCAGCCCCGCCGCCACCGCGACGGCGATCGCGCAGACGGCGAGCACCATGGACAGCCTGGTCGCGACGAGGGTGCGGGCGAGGATGTCGCGGCCGAGGTTGTCGGTGCCGGCCCAGTGCTCGGGCGACGGGGTGCCGAGGACGGCGCTCGTGTCGACGGCCTCCGCGCTCGTCCCCCACAGCACCGGGCCGAGCACGGCGAGGACGGCGACGGCTACCAGGAGCACGGCGGCGGTCAGCCCGACCGGCGTGGTCAGCACGGCCCGCCAGCGGTGGGTCCGTCCGTGGTCGTGTGCCACGCCTCAGCCCTCCCGGATCATCGAGCGCGGGTCGAGCAGCGCGAGGGTGACGTCGACGGCGGTGTTGATCACCAGCACGCCGAGGCCGTAGACCAGCACGATCGCCTGGACGACCGGGTAGTCCTTGTTGAGGATCGAGCTCACGATCGTGCTGCCGAGGCCGGGCCAGGCGAAGACGTTCTCCACCAGGACCGTGCCGGCCACCATCGAGCCGAGCAGCAGGCCGCCCAGCGTCAGCGCCGACGTCAGCGCGTTGGGCAGCGCGTGCCGCAGGTGGATGCGCCGGGCGCGGAGCCGCTTGGCGCGGGCCGTGCGGATGTAGTCGGCCTCCAGCACGGTGACCATCTCCACCCGCACGATGCGGGCCAGGATCGCCGCGGGGCCGATGCTCAGCGACAGCACGGGCAGGACGTACGCCTCCGGCGAGGCGTTGCCCGCGACCGGCAGCCAGCCGAGCTCCACGCCGAAGACGTAGACGAGCGCGACGCCGATGAGGAAGTCGGGCACCGTGGCGACCACGATGCTGGTGGTCGTGAACACCAGCTCGGTACGACGCCCGTGCCCCCGCCGGGTCAGCACGCCCAGCACGGTGCCGAGCGGCACCGCCACCGCGACGGAGGCGAGGAAGGCGAGCACCGCCAGCGCCAGCGTGGCGGGCAGCCGCTGCCCGACCACGTCGACGACCGGCAGCTGGGAGATCAGGGACGTCCCGAGGTCACCGGTGAACAGGCCCTGGAGGTAGTGGAGGTACTGCACCGGCAGCGGGTCGTCGAGCCCGAGCGCGGTGCGTCGCGCCTCCACGAGGGCGGCCGGCGCCGTGGGACCGAGGGCGCCACGGACCGGGTCGCCGGGGATGAGGTGGATCATCGCGAAGGACGCGGTGACCAGCACCCACACCGAGACCAGCAGCCGGACCGAGCGGCGGGCGGCGAAGCGCACCCACGGCTGCTCCCACCACCGCGGACCGGCCGCGGTCGTGGGCGCCGCGTCGGCGAGCGCCGTGCTGGACGTCGTGGTCACGGTCTACTCGGCCAGCATCCGGATCGAGAGCGGCTGCAGCTGGCCCGGCACCGCGAACTCGGCGCCCGCGCCGAAGGTGCGCGCCTGGGTGAGGGCGAAGGGCACGATGTCGGCGTTGGCGACCAGGCCGGCCTCGGCCTCGAGCCAGGCGTCGCAGCCCTCGGTGCCGGTCAGCTCCATGGCCTCCTGCACCGCCGCGTCGTACTCGTCGTTGGCGATGGCGGAGAAGTTGGTGCCGTCCGGTGCCGCCGGCCCGGAGAGGAACGGCACGAGCTGGTCGGGGCTGCTCACGTTGAGCGAGACCCAGGCGACGTCCCAGTCGCCGGCGCCGAAGATCGTCCCGGTCAGCGTGGTCTCGTTCTGCGCCTTCGCCGTGGCGTCGACGCCGATCTCCTTCCACTGCTGGACCGCCAGCTCGGCCGCGGCGTCGCCGCTGCTCCCGAGGTTGTTCTGGTAGAGGAAGGTGAGCGCGAGCGGCTCGCCGTCCTTGGTTCGCACGCCGTCGCCGCCCTCGGTCCAGCCGGCCTCGTCCAGCAGGGCCGCGGCCGCGTCGGGGTCGTGCTCGGGCAGCGAGCCCGACACCGAGTCGCCCGGGCAGGCGACGGGCTCGTTGGCCGCGAGCACCGTCGGGGTGCTGCCCTCGCCCGAGGTCACCACGCCCTGCAGCTCCTCGAGGTCGAGGGCCTGGGTGAGGGCCATCCGCACGTCGGGGTCGCTGGTCGCCCGCCCGTCGGCGTGGTTGTACCACTGCTCGCCGGCGATCGCCGGCGAGTCGGCGCTGAACAGCCCCGACTTCGCCAGGCGCTGGGCGTCGGGCCCGCTCACGGTGGCGGCGTTGATGCCGCGCGAGAGGAGCAGGTTGGCGGCGGTCGACTCGTTCTCCACGACCTGGACCACCACCGTGGCCGGCAGGCCCTCCTCGTCGGTGGTCGCGCCGTCCGGGCCCCACGTGTAGCCCTCGCGCAGGGTGTAGGTGTAGTGGTCGCCCGGCGCCGCCTCGGTCAGCTCGTAGGGTCCGGTGCCGGCCGTCGCCTGGCGCAGCGAGGACCGGTCCTCGTTGCCAGCCGGGCACACGATCGGCAGGTTGGCGAGGCCGTTGAGCACGAAGGGCGCGGGCGACTGCAGCTCGAGCGTCACGGTCCGGCTCCCGTCGTCCCCCTTCGCCTTGGCCCCGACCGGGATGAACGTGCCGAGGAACGGGCTCTGGTTCTTGGGGTCGGTGACGAAGTTGAGGCTGTCGGCCACGGCGCCGGCGGTCAGCTCGGTGCCGTCGGCGCAGGTGATGCCCTCGCCGAGGGTGAGCGTCACGGTGGTGCCCTGCACGTCCCACTCGGTGGCCAGCTGGGACCCGATCTCGCCGGTCTCGCCGTCGACGCTCACGAGTGGGTCGTAGGCGAACTGGGTGACGGTGAACAGCGAGGTGCCCGCGCCCATCACCGGGTCGAGGTTGCCCGGGTCGGAGGACAGCCCGAGGGTGAACGTGGCACCGTCGACGTACGACGCCTCGCCCTCGGGGCCGCCGCCCCCCGAGCCGCCGCCGCTCCCCCCGCCGCAGGCGGCGAGGGTCGTGGCGAGGGCGACAGCGAGGACGGAGGTGCGGACGGGGGTGCCGGTGGTGTGCTTCATGGCTGGCTCGTTCCTCGGGAGGGTGGGCGGGGCGGGTCAGGCGCCGGCGCGACGCACGGCGCGGCCGAGGTGGAGGTAGAGGGCGTGGCCCTCTCCGTCGTCACCCACGAACGCGTGGGGCATGAACATGCCGCGGTCGGCCTCGAGCGGGATGAGCATGTCGTCGCGGTAGCCCACCAGCTCGGTGCGCTCGTGCTGGCCGCCCATCTCGACCAGCAGCCCCTTGGGCACCTGCTCGATCCAGACCCGGCCGTCGTCGTCCTGGCTGACCGTGAGGTCGTAGAGCTCGGTCGAGTAGGTGCCGAGGTAGCGGG
Source organism: Nocardioides sp. (assembly GCA_041914085.1). GTDB lineage: Bacteria > Actinomycetota > Actinomycetes > Propionibacteriales > Nocardioidaceae > Nocardioides. Next base: position 4,773 of record JAYSEC010000010.1, on the reverse strand, counting down.
AGGCGTCGACGGGGGCGGGGTCTGCCGGGGGGTGCGGCAGCTCGGGCAGCGCCACGCCGGCCAGCTCGCGCAGGACGTGCCCGACGACCTCGTGGTAGAGCCCGAACACGTCGCCGCCGTTGGTCAGCAGCGCGACCGCGGTGCCGGTGGCCGGCACCATCCGCAGGAACGCGCCCTGGCCGATGGTGTTGCCGTCGTGGCCGACGATCTCGCCGTCCGGGGTGTCGAAGCGCTCGAAGCCCAGGCCCCAGGAGGTGCCCATCAGGCCGAGCTCGGGCAGGTCCACCTGGCGCGCCTGCATGCGGCCCGACGTCCCGGGGGCGAGGACCTGCGTCCCGTCGGCGCTGCGCCCGTCCGAGAGGTGCATCCGGGCGAACTCGACGAGGTCGCGGGCGCGCATCGACAGCAACGTGCCGGCGGGGGTGTTGGAGCGGGCCATCGACCAGAACGGAGCAGGCTGGAGGCCGCCACCCTCGGCGTCCACGTGGCCCATCGCGACGCGGTGCATGATCGCCTCGTAGACGCTCACCGCGGTGTGGGTGAGCCCGAGCGGCTTCACGAGGTGCTCGCGGAGCGCGTCGTCGTACGTCGTGCCGCGCACGACCTCGACCAGCCGGCCGAGCAGGCAGTAGCCGGCGTTGTTGTAGGAGAACTGCTCCCCGGGCGGGAACAGCTGGGGCACGTCGGCGAGCGTGGCGACGTACTTCTCGATGCAGTCGTCACCGACGCCGGTGTCGGTGAAGATGTCGCCCTCGAACCCGCCGGTGTGGTTGAGCAGCTGGCGCACGGTGATCCGCGCGGCCGCCTCCTCGTCGGCGATGACGAAGTCGGGCAGGTAGGTGCGCACCGGCTCCTCGAGGTCCACCAGCCCCTCGTCGACCAGCTGCATCACCAGGCTGCTCGTCCAGAGCTTGGTGATCGACCCGATCTGGTAGATCGCGTCGGTGGTGGCGGTCACGCCGGTGCCGAGGTGCAGCACGCCGGACGCGCCGTCGACCATCTCACCGTCGTGCAGGACGGCCCACGCGGCGGAGGGCACGCCGTACTTCTCCAGCAGGTCCGGGACGTGGGCCTCGAGCCAGCTCCCGACGTGTTCCAGGTCACTCATGCGGCCACGCTAGGAAGCGCGCGCTGCCGCGGGTTGGTCGGTCAGGACAAGGTGCCCGGGTGCTGCTCGTCGGCCCGCACCAATGTGGCGGCCTGGCCTAGCGGTGCAGCCACCACGACATCCGGCGGGTGATCCACGGCAGGAAGACGTAGGTCATCAGCGGTGTCATCACGGTGGTGACCAGCACGACCCGCGGGACGAGGGGCCAGTCGGAGATGGTGCGGGAGGCGACGAGGTTGGCGGTGAGGCTGAGCGGGAGGAAGACCAGGAAGATCACGACCATCTGCTTCCACCGCGGCGGCGCGGGCGGCGCCGCGCTCAGCGCCTCGACCGTGGCCGGCTCGTCGAACCACCCCTCGATGCCGGTACGCCGCTCGCGCAGCTTCTCCTCCACGCTGCCCTGGGCCGCCTCGAGCCACCACGCCCGCTGCGGGGAGGCCTCCCACGCCGCGAGGGCGTCGGCGTCGGCGAAGCGGTAGAGCATGTGCCAGTCGGGCGACTCCTCGCTCGGACGCACCCACCCGGAGCCGAGGAAGCCGTCGAACTTCTCGGCCAGCGACGTGCCCGCCTGCACCCACGCCAGCATCTCGCTGGTGCGGGACGGGTCGACGTGGCGGGTGACGGACACGGTGACGGGCGCGCTCATACGGGGTCCCCGCGGTGTTGTTCGGGGGAGCGCAGCGGAGGAGAGGAACGCCGTGGGGTGTTCATGGTCGCCAGTCTCGGGCGCGGGCGCCTCCGGGGTGAAGCCGAGGACGACGAGATCCCGCCCACGTCCCACTGGCTCTCGCCCGAGAGCC
>JAYSEC010000010.1:0-2765 GCA_041914085.1 Nocardioides sp. | reverse complement strand
GAAGCCGAGGACGACGAGATCCCGCCCACGTCCCACTGGCTCTCGCCCGAGAGCCGGGGCTCCTACGAGGAGCGGGCGACGGTCACGCCGATCAGCGCACGCAGGTGACCAGGTCGTGCGCCCCGTCCGGTCGCGCCGCCTCGACGTAGTAGCGCACCCGGCCGTCGGGCAGCGGCACGGCGGTGGCGTAGCGGAACGCGCCGTCGGAGTGCGGCGAGGAGATCGGCGGGTGCTCGGTGCGGGTCAGCGCGGTGCCGTCCCAGACGGCGACCCCGGTGGTCTCGAACCAGTTGGACTCCGCGTCGGGCCGGCCGTCGTAGAGCACCGTCCCGTCGGGCAGCACCGCGGACACGCGCGCGCCGCGCGCGTCCCACTGCCCCTCCCGTCCGGCGAGCACCTCGCCGTGGTCCTCCCACTGCAGGCCGTCGCCGCTGGTGAGCCGGCGGGTGGTCATCCGGTCCTCGTGGCCGGGCACGTCGAGCGGGTGGCAGCACAGCCACATCTCGTAGCCGTCCGCGCCCACCGTGACGACCGGGTCCTTCACACCGGTGGCGGCGTCGCCCTCGTTCACGCGACGTCGTACGCCTCCGGGCAGGGCGTCGACGCTGTCGGCGGTGAGGCTGTCGACCCACCAGTGCTTGGAGCCCGGGGTGGCGCAGGACAGGTAGAGGCGCCAGCCACCTCCGAGGAGCGGCACCAGCGCGGGCCGCTCGAACGACTCCGCGCCGAACGCCTCGCGCGAGACCTCGGCGACCTGCTCGAAGGAGATCCCGTCGTCGGACCGGGCGACGACCACGGACACGCCACGGCCGTCGGTGAGCGGGCGGCGGACGCGCCAGGTGAGCCAGAAGACGCCGTCGACCAGGACCGCGCTGGCCGCCCCGGCCCAGTTGCCCGCCCCGGGGCCGGGCGCGGGCACGACCACCTCGACGTCGTCGTAGGTCGGCGGGATGACCGTGCTGGTCGTCATTCCCCCACGATAGTCGACAAGTTCACTCCAGTTTCAGTAGCGGGTCTCGAAGGTCGTCGCGCCGGTCGGGCTGGTCTCCCGGACCGCCACGCCGCTCACCCGCGCCGACGTGGGCCCGTCGTGGCACCACGCCACCAGGGCGTCGACCGCCTCGGCCTCGCCCTCGGCGTGGACCAGCACGGAGCCGTCGGGCTCGTTGCGCACCCAGCCGCCGACCCCGAGCGACCGGGCCTTCTCCTCGGTGTACCACCGGAACGACACGCCCTGGACCCGGCCACTGACCCGTGCCTGCACCGCCTTCATGCCCCCATCATGCGCCGCCACCGTGCCCGGACGGCACCTCCACGGGGAGCACCCTGGGGTGGTCCCGCGCTGGCACCGGGGTGCAAGGCTGGGCGGCGATGACCGAGAAGACGCGGGAGCCGACGGACGAGTCGACGTACGAGCCCGACCCACGACGCTGGCGGATCCTCGCGGTCTCCCTCGTGGTCGGCTTCATGTCGCTGCTCGACGTCACCATCGTCAACGTCGCGGTCCCCTCCATCCGGGCCGGCCTCGACACCAGCGCCGCCACGGTGCAGTGGGTGGTCTCGGGCTACGCCCTGGCCTTCGGCATGACGCTCGTGGCCGGCGGGCGGCTCGGGGACGCGCACGGCCGACGACGGATGATGACGATCGGCCTGCTCGGCTTCATCGTGTCGAGCGCGGCGGTCGGGCTGGCTCCCAACGCCGCCGCCATCGTGGTCGCCCGCCTCGCCCAGGGGGCCAGCGCAGGACTGCTCACGCCGCAGAACTCCGGGCTGATCCAGCAGCTGTTCCGCGGCCAGGAGCGCGGGCGCGCGTTCGGGATGTTCGGCTTCACCGTCGCCGTCGCCTCCGCGACCGGGCCGCTGATCGGCGGGGCGCTCATCGGACTGCTCGGGGACGAGCGCGGCTGGCGCTCGCTGTTCCTCGTCAACGTCCCGATCGGGCTGGTCGCGCTCGTGCTCATCCGCCGCCTGGTGCCGGACAACCCTCCCCGGGAGGAAGGGGCGCACGACCCCCGCGTCGACCTCCCCGGCGCGCTCCTGCTCGGCCTCGCCGTGGTGTCCGTGCTGTTCCCGCTGATCAGCCTGGAGGGAGGCGCGGGGCTGCCGCTCGTGCTGCTCGTCGCCTTCCCCTTCCTCGCCTGGGCGTTCGTGCGCTGGGAGGTGCACACGGTGGGCCGGGGCCGGCCGCCGCTCCTCGACGTGTCGCTGTTGCGCGGCCTGCCCGGCTACGCCAACGGCCTGCTCGTCGGGACGCTCTACTTCACCGGGTTCACCGGCATCTTCCTGGTGCTCTCCGTGCACCTCCAGGAGGGCGAGGGGTTCACCCCGTTGCACACCGCCCTCCTCATGACGCCGTTCGCATTCGGCGCCGCCGTCACCTCACCCCTGGCCGGTCGGCTGGTCGGGCGCATCGGGCGCCGGGTCACCCTGGTCGCGCTGTCGGTGATGATGACCGGCACCGCCCTCGCGGCGTGGCTGGTCACCTCGCCGCCCGACACCCTGTGGTGGACCCTCGCGCCGGCGATGTTCCTCGCCGGCATCGGCGGCGGCGGGGTCATCTCGCCGAACTTCACCCTCAGCCTCGACAACGTGCCGCCCGAGATGGGTGGGGCCGCGGGTGGCGCGCTCCAGACCGGGCAGCGCATCGGCTCGGCCCTGGGCGCCGCGCTGCTGATGACCGTCTACCAGGCCGTCAACGCGGTGACGTCCGCCCCGGTCGCGGCGCGCTCGGCGCTCCTGGCCGCCCTGGTCGTCCTCTCCGTGGC
>JAYSEC010000009.1:0-32083 GCA_041914085.1 Nocardioides sp. | reverse complement strand
TCGCCCTGCCGTCCTCCGGCCTCTACCCGCTCGCGGTGATGTGCCTCGCCTTCCTCGCGTACGGCGCCGCTGCCGCGGTGCACGCCTCCGGCTTCGCGGCGATCTACGTTGCGGCGCTGATCCTCGGCAACAGCGAGCTGCCGCACCGTGTCGCCACCCGCTCCTTCGCCGAGGGCGTCGCGTGGCTGGCGCAGATCGGGCTGTTCGTGATGCTCGGCCTGCTGCTCTCGCCCGGGCGCATCGACCTCGACACCGTGGTCGACGCGCTCGTGACGGGGCTGGTGCTGACCTTCGTGGCCCGACCGCTCTCGGTCCTCGTCAGCACCGTGGTGCAACGCATGGGCCCGCGCGACATGGTCTTCATCTCCTGGGCCGGCCTGCGCGGCGCGGTGCCGATCGTGCTGGCCACCATCCCCCTGTCCGAGGGCGTCGAGGGCGCCGACCACCTCTTCGACATCGTCTTCGTGATGGTCGTGGTCTACACCCTGCTCACCGGACCGACCCTCCCGTGGATCGCACGGCTGCTCGGGGTGGCGCTGCGCTCCGAGCCCCGTGGCCTCGACGTCGAGGCGGCCCCGCTCGAGCGGGTCGCGGCCGACCTGCTCCAGGTGACGATCGCGCCCTCCTCGAAGATGCACGGCGTGGAGGTGGGGGAGCTGCGACTGCCGCAGGGCGCCTCGGTCTCGCTGGTGATCCGCGCGGGCGACGTGCTCGTGCCCGAACGGCGTACGGTGCTGCGCTCGGGTGACGACCTCGTGGTCGTCACGCCGCGCAAGTTGCGTGACGCGACCGAGGTGCGGCTGCGCCAGGTGTCCCAGAACGGCCGCCTCGCCCAGTGGCTCGGCGACTCCGCGCGGCGCGAGTCGGAGTGAGCCGCGGCCGGCTCACTCCGAGCCGGTCGCCTTGCAGATGCTGGCGTCGGACTTCGCCACGACGGACTCGACCTGCTTCTTGCGCAGCGAGGTGAACTTCTCGCCGACCACCACGACGATGCCGACCCCGATGGGGTCACCGGGCACCACCTCGGCGCCCTTGAACTGCTTCTGCACGAGCTGCACGGCGGGGTTGGTGGGGTCGAAGCTCCAGATCTGGGTGGTCGCGGCGGGCTGCGGGGAGTCGCCGACGTCGCCGGCGACGAAGCCACGCTCCTCGAGCTGGGCGCTGGTGGCGCCGGCGAGGCCGCTGCGGCCGCTGCCGTTGAAGACGCTGACCACGACCTGGTCGCGGCGCACCTCGCTGCCGGCGGCGACGGTCGCGTTCTCGCAGATCGGCACGGGCTCGTCCTCGGGGAACGGCTCGGTGAACGCCGACCAGCCCCACAGGGTCGCGACGACGACGAGGAGCCCGAGCGTGGCCAGGGTCAGCGCGGAGCGCAGGGCCCCGCTCATGCGGGATCGGCCTGGTGGACGCGGGCGTGCAGCACGCTGCGCTGCTGCAGCGCGGCGCGCAGCGCGCGGTGCAGGCCGTCCTCGAGGTAGAGGTCGCCGCGCCACTGCACGACGTGCGCGAAGAGGTCGCCGTAGAACGTGGAGTCCTCGTCGAGCAGTGCGTCGAGCTGCAGGGTGTCCTTGGTGGTCACCAGCTCGTCGAGCCGCACCTGCCGCGGGGGCAGGTCGGCCCACTCGCGCGAGGTCAGTCCGTGGTCGGGGTAGGGCCGGCCGACGCCCACCCGCTTGAAGATCACGCTGGGATCATAACGACGCCCTCGTGGTGGCCGACGCGCCTGACTAGGCTCGCGACCATGAGCGAGACCCCGGAGGCCCAGCCCGCACCGTCCGACCCGATCTCCGCAGCCGTCGCGCCGGGCTACCGGTTCGAGGGCCCGGCGCTCGAGCTGGGCGGTCTGATGCTCGACGCCGAGCGCCTCGGCGACGTCCCCATCCGGATCCCGCTGGGCATGCTCAACCGGCACGGCCTGGTCGCGGGCGCGACCGGCACCGGCAAGACCAAGACGCTCCAGCTGCTGGCCGAGCAGCTCAGCGCGAACGGCGTGCCCGTCTTCGCGGCCGACATCAAGGGCGACCTCTCCGGGCTCGGCGTGCCGGGCGAGGCGAGCGAGAAGCTGACCGCCCGCAGTGCCAGCGTCGGCCAGGACTGGACGGCGACCGGCTTCCCGACGGAGCTCTACGCGATCGGCGGCCAGGGCATCGGCGTACCGGTCCGGGTGACCATGTCGGCGTTCGGGCCGACCCTGCTCGCCAAGGTGCTCGGCCTCAACGAGACCCAGGAGTCCTCGCTGGGCCTGGTCTTCTACTACTGCGACAAGAACGGGCTGCCGCTGCTGGACCTGTCCGACCTGCGGGCGGTGCTGCAGTACCTCACCGGCGACGAGGCGGGCAAGGCCGAGCTGAAGGGCATCGGCGGCCTGTCCCCGCAGACCGCCGGGGTGATCCTGCGCGAGCTGATCACGTTCGAGGCGCAGGGCGCCGACGTGTTCTTCGGCGAGCCGGAGTTCGAGACCAAGGACTTCCTCCGCACGACCGACGACGGCCGCGGCATCATCAGCCTCCTCGAGCTGCCCAACCTCCAGGACCGGCCGGCGCTCTTCTCCACCTTCCTCATGTGGCTGCTCGCCGACCTGTTCCACGACCTGCCCGAGGAGGGCGACCTCGACAAGCCCAAGCTGGTCTTCTTCTTCGACGAGGCCCACCTGCTCTTCAACGACGCCTCCGACGCGTTCCTCGACCAGATCGCCCAGACCGTGCGGTTGATCCGCTCCAAGGGCGTGGGCGTCTTCTTCGTGACGCAGTCGCCGACCGACGTGCCCGACGACGTCCTGGCCCAGCTCGGGTCGCGGGTCCAGCACCAGCTCCGCGCGCACACGCCCAACGACGCCAAGGCGCTCAAGGCGACGGTGAACACCTACCCCAACAGCGCGTACGACGACCTCGGCGAGGTCATCACGTCGCTGGGGATCGGCGAGGCGGTCGTGACGGTGATGAACGAGCGCGGCGCCCCGACGCCGGTGGCCTGGACGCGCCTGCGAGCGCCCGAGTCGCTGATGGACCCCGCGGACGCCGCCGCCATGGAGGCCGCGGTGCAGGCCTCGCCGCTGACCGCGAAGTACGCCGAGGCGATCGACCGCGAGTCGGCGCGCGAGCTGCTCGCCAAGAAGCTCGAGGAGGGCGCGCGCAAGGCGGCGGAGGACGCCCGGGTCAAGGAGATGGCCCGCGAGCAGAAGAACGAGCGCGTCACCGAGAAGTCGCGGCAGAAGGCGGAGAAGGAGCAGGACAGCATGGTCGAGACCGTCGTGAAGTCCACGGCGTTCAAGGACTTCATGCGCACCGCCGCCCGTGAGATCGCGCGCGGGATGTTCAAGTCCGGCCGGCGCTGATCACATCGTCGGGTCCATCCAGGCGAGCTGGGCGGTCTCGGTGCCGCGGTCGCGGGTGACCACGCGCGCTCGTCCCGCGGGCGCGGGCTGGGGCCGGAGGTTGCCGATGAGCACGCCCTCGTCGCGCGGACCGGAGAGCATCACGCCCGGCATGGCGAGGTCGCGCAGCGACTGGATGACCGGCTCGTAGAGCGCGCGTGAGGCGCCGCCCGTACGACGCGCCACGACGACGTGCAGGCCGACGTCGCGTGCCTGGGCCATGAGTGGCTGCAGCGAGGAGACCGGCGAGGACTGCTGCGTGGCCACGAGGTCGTAGTCGTCGACCACCACGAAGACCTCGGCGCCCGTCCACCACGACCGGTTGCGCAGCTGGTCGGGCGTCACGTCGGGGCCAGGGATGCGGCCCTCGAGGTAGGTGGCGATGTCCTTCAGCGTCGGGGTCGCCTGCGTCGCGGACGTGAGGTAGTTCAGGAGGTACTCGTCGGGCACCTCGCCGAGCAGCGAGCGCCGGTAGTCGACGAGGACGATCTGCGCCTCCTTCGGGGTGCGGGTGCGCATGACCTCGTGGACGTAGGCCCGCAGCAGCGCGCTCTTGCCGGACTGCCCGTCGCCGAACACCAGCATGTGCGGCTCGGCGTCGACGTCGAGGCCGATCGGGGCGAGCTCCTTCTCGTTGATGCCGAGCAGGATGTGCTTCTCCGGCAGCTGGCGGCGCACGGCGTCCTCGCGGATCGCGTCGAGGGTGACCGTCTCCGGCAGCAGGCGCAGCTTGGGTCCCTGCGGGCCCTTCCACGCCGCGGCCACCCGGTCGAGGAGGTCGTCGACGCCGTCGCCGAGGGTGTCGGCGTTGCCGTCGCCGTCGATGCGCGGCAGCGCGCCGAGGAAGTGCAGCTTCGACGGCACCAGGCCGCGGCCGGGGCGGCCGACCGGCACGAGGGCCGCGACCTTGCGGTCGACCTCGGAGTCGAGCGGGTCGCCGAGGCGCAGCTCGAGCTTGGACCCGAAGACGTCGCGCATCGCGGCGCGGAAGTCGGCCCAGCGCGTGGAGGCGGTGACGATGTGGAGGCCGAAGGTCAGGCCGCGCGCGGCGAGCTGCTGGATCTCCATCTCGAGGTCGTCGAACTCCGCGCGCAGGGTGCTCCAGCCGTCGATGACGAGGAAGACGTCGCCCCAGCCGTCGTCGGCGCGACCCTGCGTGCGGCGCGACCGGTAGGTCTCGATGGAGTCGATGCCGTTCTCGCGGAAGTAGGCCTCGCGGCGGTCGACGATGCCCTCGACCTCCGCCATCACCCGTCGTACGACGTCGGGCTCGGAGCGCGTCGCGATGCCCGAGACGTGCGGCAGGCGGGTCATCGGGGCGAACGCGCCGCCGCCGAAGTCGAGGACGAAGAACTGCGACTCCAGCGGGGTCGTCACCAGCGCCATGCTGGTGACGATGCTGCGCAGGAGCGTGCTCTTGCCCGAGCGCGGGCCGCCGACGACGGCGACGTGGCCGGCGGCACCGGTGAGGTTCAGCGTCATCGTGTCCCGGCGCTGCTCGCGCGGGCGGTCGACGGTGCCGAGCGGGATGACCAGGCCCGGCACGTTGCGCCACTGCGGCGACGTCAGGCCGAGGTCGGGGCTCTCCACCAGGTCGGGCATGAGCTCGTCGAGGGTGTCGGGGACGTCGAGCGGCGGCAGCCAGACCTGGTGCGCCTCGGGGCCCTTGCCGATCATCCGCTGCACCGCGATGTCGAGCAGCGACGGCTGCTCGCCCTGCTGCTGCGGCTGCGGGGTGGGGACCTCGGGGGTCTCCTCGGTCGTGGTGTCGAGCGCCTGCACCTCGGAGATCGTGAAGGGCAGGATGCCGCGGATCGCGCCGCCCTCGTCGCGGGTGACGCGGGTGCGGCTCGACGGTGGCCCCGAGACGTAGGCCGCCTTGAAGCGCAGCAGCGTCGACTGGTCGGGCTTGAGGTAGCCCAGGCCGGGGACGGCGGGCAGCTCGTAGGCGTCGGGCACGCCGAGCACCGCGCGCGACTCCCCGGCGGAGAACGTGCGGAGGCCGACGCGGTAGGACAGGTGCGACTCCAGGCCGCGCAGGCGACCCTCCTCGAGGCGCTGCGAGGCGAGCAGCAGGTGCAGGCCCAGCGAGCGGCCGAGGCGGCCGATGGCGACGAAGAGGTCGATGAACTCGGGCTTGGCCGAGAGCATCTCGGAGAACTCGTCGACGACGATGAACAGCGACGGCATCGGCTCGAGCGGCTCGCCGTTGGCGCGGGCCTTCTCGTAGTCGCGCACCGAGGCGTAGTTGCCGGCGTCGCGCAGCAGCTCCTGGCGGCGGGTCATCTCGCCGGACAGGGCGTCCTGCATGCGGTCGACGAGGGTGAGCTCGTTGGCGAGGTTGGTGATGACCGCGGAGACGTGCGGCATCCCCGCCATGCCGGCGAACGTCGCACCACCCTTGAAGTCGACCAGCACGAGGTTGAGCTGTTCGGACGAGTGGGTCATCGTCAGGCCGAGCACCAGCGTCCGCAGGAACTCCGACTTGCCGGAACCGGTCGCGCCGATCACCAGGCCGTGCGGGCCCATGCCCTGCTGGGCGGACTCCTTGATGTCGAGGTGGATCAGCCCGCCCGAGTCGCCGATGCCGATCGGGACGCGCAGCCGGTCGCGCGCCGGTCGCGGCCGCCAGGCGGTCGCCGGGTCGTAGGCGAAGATGTCGCCCAGCCCGAGCAGGTCCATGTGGTCGGGCGTCGTCGAGGTGATGTCGACCGTGCCGCCGGCCGACGCCGACTCCGCGCTCGCGGTCTTCAGCGGCGCCATGCGACGGGCGTACGCCTCCGCCGTGGCGAGGTCGCACTGGTCGGCCAGCGCCTTGACGGGCTCGCCGCGCAGCCGCAGCGCGCGGACCGGTCGCTTGCCGAGCTCGGAGGGCCCGTCCACGAACTCCAGGCGCAGGCGCGTGGAGTCCTCGAGCTCGTCCCAGCGGGCGGGCAGGTCCAGCAGCGTCACGCCGTGCAGGCCGTCGGGCGGCACGATGTGGTTGCCGGGCGGCAGGTGGCCGCCGTCGATGACCAGCAGGATGTGCGGCGTCGCGGGGCGCTCGTCGGCGCCGAACCGCGGGCGGTCGCTGAGGTCGGGCGGCAGCAGGTTGCCGAGGTCGTCGAGCGACGTCGCGACCATGCGCATCGGGCCGACGGCGTCCGCCTCACGGGTGCTCTGGGCGTGAGGGAGCCACTTGACCCAGTCCCAGTGGGTGAGGTTCTGCTCCGAGCTCAGCACCGCGACGATCAGCTGGTCGGGGTTCTGGAACGCCGTCGCCGAGCAGATCATCGCCCGCGCGGTCGAGCGGACCTCCTCGGCGTCGCCGCACAGCTCGATCCGGTCGAAGGCGCGCAGGTCGATCGACGCCGGCAGGTTGGGCTGGAGGCGGTGCACGACGAGCAGCCGGTGCAGCGCGGACGCCGCCGCGGGGTCCACCTGGTCGACCGGTGCGCTCTCCGGCGGCACCAGCTCCAGCGACAGGGGCTGCGAGCAGAGGCCGTAGCGGACGTGGAGGAAGTTGTCGTCGGAGGCGGTGTGCTCCCACAGCCGGGTGCGGTCCTCGGCGAGCGCCGGCAGCGCGTCGGGCTCGGGGTGGTGCCAGTTCAGGGCCCGCCGCTGCTGGTCGGCGGCCTCGCGCGCGACCTTGCGGATGTTGCTGAGGTAGCGGAGGTACTCGGTGCGCGAGCCGGTGACCTGCTGGGCGCGCTGCTTCCGCTGCCGGTCGATCTGCACCACGATGAAGCCGAGCGTGGCGAAGAGGAACATGCCGGCCGCGAGGAAGCTGCGGCCCTTGTTCGACCCGCCCATCGTCGCGACGAGGACGATCGAGCCGAGGCTGCCCAGCATGGGGATGGCGTTCATCAGCACCCCGCCGGCGCCCTCGCCCTCCTGGAGCTCCGGCGGCGGCTGGAGCACGATCTGCCCGCCGGGCATCTCCGGTTCATCGAGCCGCTGGCCGCCCCGCAGTGTCGTGCTCACGCATCCCCCGTTGCCTCGCCCGATGACGTCGCGACGATGATAGGTGCGCTCCCGTGGAGCCGCACCATGCGACTACCCTCCACCGGGAGAGCGCCCGCCCGAGGCACGCGAAGGGGGAATCGTGTCGGACGTCGCGATGCCCAGCCCTGCTGGGGCGACCATCGTCGTGAGCGTGCACGGCCCCGCCGGCGTGCTCGACCTCGTCGTGCCCACGGGCGCCACCTCCGTCGACGTCGCGCGGGAGTACGCCAAGCAGGCCGCCGAGGCGGGCCAGGCGCCGGCGATCCCGCTCCTGCAGACCGCCCTCGGCGAGCGTCTCAACGCCGCCGTGCCCCTGGGCGAGGCGGGCGTGCAGTCCGGCGACGTCCTGGTGGCCACCTCGGGGGTCCACCGCCCGCGCCGGCAGACGCTGCGCGAGGCTGCCAAGAACGCGCCCGAGAGCCCCGCGCTGGCGTCGATGATCGCCACGGTCGCCGCGCTCGTCGCCGTGCTCGCCGGCTGGTACGCCGCCCGTGCGGGTGAGGACGCGGCCCGCACCGTGACGGTCGGGGTGCTGCTGGCGTGCGCGCTCGTCGGGGTGCTGCCGTTCGGGCGGCACACCCGCCAGCGTGCCGCGGCCGCGCCCGCGTTCGCGGCCGCGGCCGCCTTCGCCGCCCTCTACGAGCCGGGCGCCCACCTCCTCCCCGCGAACCTCGGCGCCTCCGCCATCTCCGCGGCCGTCGTCGCCGGGATCGGACGCGCCCTGTCGGTGGGCGCCGACGAGGTCAGCACGGTGTGGATCGTCAGCGGGCTGACCGTCTTCGCGTGCTGCTCGCTCACCGCGATGCTGGGCTGGGACGCCCGCATCGCTTGGACGCTCCTGGTCTTCCTCTCGATGATGGCCGCCCGGTTCGCGCCGTCGCTCGCCGTCGACGTGCCCGACGAGGCACTGCTCGACCTCGACCGGCTCGCGGTCACGGCCTGGTCGGCCCGCGACAGCCACCGCGGTGGCAAGCGAGGACGGATCGTCGTCGCAGCCGACGCGATGGAGCGGCTGGTCCACCGGGCCTCGCGCCTGGTCACCGGCGCCTCGGTGGCGATCCTGGTGACCGTCGTCGTGGCGAGCCCGCTGCTCCTGGACGCGGCGCACATCGACCTCGACCGCATCGGCGCACGCTGCCTGGTGCTCTTCGCGGGCTGCTCGCTGCTCCTCGCCGCGCGCTCCTACCGCCACGCCACCGCCCGCGCCCTGCTCCGGCTCGCCGGGCTCGGTGCGCTGGCCGCCCTCGCCGTGCACCTGGTCCTCGGCCCCGGCGCCGGCCACCTCGACACCTTCTTCTACGTCGCCGTCGGCCTGGGCGTCGTCGCGCTCGCCGCGGCCGTCGCCACCGGTCGCGGCTGGCGCTCGGTCTGGTGGGCCCGGCGGGCCGAGGTGGCGGAGTCCTTCTGCGGCAGCTTCGCCTTCGCCGCCGCGGTCGTGGCAGCGGGCGTCTTCCGCAGGTTGTGGGAATTGACGTCCTGAGGTTTAGCCCCGGATCGCTCGGGTAGATGCCACGTCAGCACGGGGGGTCGGGACGTCTCCCCGAGCACGGGATCACCATCCAGCACCAACACACCAAGTAACTCGGTCGGTGGGACCGCCGAGGGAGAAGGATCGACCATGAGCGACATGTACGGCCAGACAGAGAAGGCCCTTTCCAAGGCCGCCGACTTCGTCGACCAGGCCCGCGGCGACGTGAAGAACAAGTGCGGCGTGCTGTCCGGCAACATCCAGACGATGATGGGCGGATGGGGCGGCCAGGGTGCCACCGCGTTCAACAACCTGATGATCGCCTGGGACCAGAAGCAGGAGACCATCCTCAAGGCGCTCGACCAGCTCTCCGCGTCGATGAAGGAGACCGAGCGCGACAACGTCTCCACCGACGAGGGCCAGTCCGCGGCGCACGTCAACCTGCAGGGCCGTCTCGGCTGACCGGCCGACACAGACTTCGAGATCTAGGAGATCGCCATGACTTTCGACGGAATCAAGGTCCAGCACGGCCACCTCGAGGCCGGTGCGGCCGACGTGATGAAGGCCGCCAAGGACATCGAGGCCCGCCTCGACCAGCTCGAGAACGAGCTCAACCCCCTGAAGTCGGACTGGAACGGTAACGCCAAGATGGCGTACGACCAGGCCAAGGCCAAGTGGGACCAGGCGATGAACGAGATGACCCTCCTGCTCCAGCAGGCCAGCCAGGGTGTCGACTCGTCCAACGCCGAGTACAAGGCCGCCGACGCTCGCGGCGCCAACCGCTTCTGAGCGCACCGACAGGCTCTGCGAGGCCGGTCGCCCCTCCGGGGCGGCCGGCCTCGGCCATGTCCGAGGGTCGGTCGACGTGACGGCCCGCCGCACTCCACGTCCGCGCGCGACGTCGCCTAGGCTGCACCCCGTTCGTCGACAGGGCTGCTCGGGCCGGCGCAGTGCAAGCACGATCAGGGGGAAACGCCAATGAGTCAGGGGTCCTCGGTTGCCTCGGGCCTGGTCCGGGTGACCATCGCCTCGGGGTCGCGACGGGTCGATCTGGTGCTTCCGGGCTCGATCCCGGTGGCCGAGCTGGTGCCCGAGCTGGCCCGCTCCGTCGGCTTGCTCGACGCCTCGACGGTCTACGGCGGCTACCGCCTGGTGACCCAGGAGGGTCGGGTCCTGGCCAACGACGCCGGCCTCACCATGCAGGGCATCGAGGACGGCGGCCTGCTGACCGTCACCGCCGGCGTCGACGACCCCGCCCCCCGCGTGTACGACGACGTGGTCGAGGCGATGGCCGACGTCGTCGAGAACGAGCTGAAGCCGTGGGAGCCGGCAGCCGGGCGGCGTACGGCACTCGGCGCGGGCAGCATCCTGCTCGGCCTCGGCGCGCTGGCGCTGCTGCTGCAGGGCGAGAGCGTCCTGGGCGGCGTGGCCGCTGCGGTGATCGCCGGCCTGCTCGTCGTCGGCGGCGTCGTGCTCGCCCGCGCCCAGCGCGAGCCCGAGGCCGGTGTGGTCGTCTCGCTGCTCGCCGCGCTCTACGCCGCGGTCGCGGGGCTGCTGCTCGCCCCGGGCGACCTCCCGGGGTGGAGCTGGCCGCTCGGGGACGCCTTCTTCGCCGACCCGCTCCTCTTCGCCGGCCTGGGGGTGCTCGCGTCCGGGCTCGTCGCCGTCGTCGGGCTGCAGGAGGGTCGGCCGCTGGTGATCCCGGCGATCGTCGTCGGCGCGGTCCTGGTCGCCGGCTCGGTGCTGATCCGGGTGGCCTCGCTCGAGCCGGGGGTGGTCTTCACGGTGCTGATGACCCTCGTGGTGCTGGCCGGCAGCATCTTCCCGTGGCTGGCGCTCGGGGTGACCGGCACGAAGGTCGACCAGCTCTACTCCCTGCACGACATCACCGCCGACCCCGAGGACATCGACCCCGACGAGGTGGCCGACGACGCGCGGGTGGGCCACGAGATCCTGCTGGCGGTCTCCGCCACCGTCGGCACCCTCCTCGTCTTCTTCGCCCCCTTCGCCGTCGACCGTGGGGTGTTCGGCACGGTCCTGGCGGCCGTGTGCTGCCTCGCCGTCATGTTCCGCACCCGCCAGTACCGCACCGGCGCGGAGGTGCTGGCCGGCCTCGCCTCCGGCATCCTCGGCCTGGTCTCGGTCGCCGTCTCGATGCTCCTCATCCACGACGGCTGGCGAGCCGGCGCGGCGATCGGCCTCGCCGGGGTCGGCGCGGTGCTCCTCGCGCTCACCCTCGTGCCCGCCTCCGCCTCGGTCCGGCGCGGACGGATGGGTGACATCGTCGAGACGATGACCCTGATCGCGCTGCTGCCGCTGATGGTGCTGGCCGCCGGCTTCGTCTCCGCGGTGGCGGGCTGATCGATGGCGACCAAGAAGGACCTCGTCGAGGCCCACGCGTTCAGCAGGCGGCGGCTCGTCACGGCGTTCGTCTCCGGCGCCCCCGGCGGGCGCGAGGTCGAGCCGGTGCGCCCCGGCCGGGTCCTGATCGGCGGCGTCGCACTGTCCGTGCTGCTGCTCGCGGGCGCGGCCATCGCCGGCTTCCTGCTCGGCCGGCCGCCGGCGCAGTGGTTGGAGACCGGCAGCTTCGTCATCTCCAAGGACACCGGCGAGCAGTACGTCGTGCTCCGCGGTGGCGACAACCCGAAGCTGCAGCGGGTCCCCAACTACGTCTCCGCGCAGCTGCTCATCGGCAAGCCCGACCTGACGCCGTTCACGGTCCGCGACAAGTACATCCGCACGGTCCAGCTGGGCGACGACCTCGGCATCGAGGGCGCCCCCGCCGGACTCCCGTCACCCGACGAGCTCGTCGACGACGGGTGGACCGCGTGCACGGGGAGCGGGGTCGGCATCAAGCTGGCGGTCCAGGAGGACGCGACCGTCGAGGACCTCGTCGACAGGGCGTTCCTCGTCTCCAGCGGCGGCCGGCAGTGGCTGATCGCGACCGCGCCGCCGGTCGGCAGCGAGCCGGGCACCGCCTTCCGCCTGCCGATGCCGCCCGACAGCACCGCCGCCTCGACCCTGGGCAACAAGCTCGGCTTCGGCGCCACCCCCGTCGAGGTCGACGAGGAGTGGCTCAACCTGTTCCCGCTCGGCGACGCGCTCGAGGCCGACTCCTTCGGCATCGACGACGAGGGACAGGCCGTTCCCTACGCCGACACCCGCGCCGACCTGACCCGCTTCCGCGTCGGCGACCTGCTCCAGTCCAGCACCGGCACCTACTACCTCCTCGGCGACGAGAAGCCCCAGCGGCTCAGCGACTTCGCCGGCCTGGTCTACGACGTCGTCGGCACGCCGGTCGCGCAGGTCGACGACGACCTGTTCGCCGACTTCGGCGACCCCACCTACCCCGCCGAGTGGCCCGCCACCGTCCCGCAGGCCCTTGCGGACGGGGCGATGTGCGCGGTGCTGCACCCCGCGACCGACGACGACGCCGGCGTCAGCCTGGCCACCAACCCGACGGGCGCCGCCGACCCGTCCGACGTCGGTCCGGGACGCCACGACGTCGACGTGGAGCCGAGCGCCGGCGCCTACGTCCTCTCCGGCTCCGGCGAGGCGGCCGACGACGGCACCCGCTACGTCATCGACACCAAGGGCGAGAAGTACCTCCTCGTCGGTCCGCAGGTGCCCGGCTACATCGGCTACGCCGACGTCGACCCGCCGCTGGTGCCGAGCGCCTGGCTGGAGTTCTTCGAGACGGGCGTGCCGCTCTCCACCAACGCCGCGCGCCGCCTGCCCGCCGACGCGCCCCCGGCGGACTCCGAGGCGGACGCCGGCTGATGATCCACCCCACGCTCCGTACGACGCTCGCGGCCGGCGTCCTCGCGGCGGCCGTGGTCCCCGTCTGGGCGGGCCCGGCTGCGGCCGACCATGACGCGCCCTGCCTGGTGAGCGAGATCCCCGGGTCCGAGCCGCTCGCCGACACCCACGAGAAGGACAACGGCGCCTTCGACCGCATGCACGTCGCCCAGGCCCAGGAGCTCGCCACCGGCCGCGGGGTCAGGGTCGCCGTCATCGACAGCGGTGTGCGGCAGCTCGAGGGCCTCGACCGGGTCGGCCTCGCGGCGGTCGCGGGTGCGAGCCCCACCGAGCTGCTCTCGGGCCACGGGACGATCGTGGCCGGGCTGATCGCCGGTCCGCACGGCGTCGCGCCCGACGCCCGCATCTACGACGTGAAGGTCTTCGACACCGACGGCGCCGACACCACCCAGGGCCAGAAGGCGCTGACCTCGGCGGGGCTCGTCGCCGGGATCGAGGCGGTCATCGACGCCTACCCGCGCGAGCGCTTCGACGTCGTCAACATCTCGCTCGCGGTGCGCGACCCCGACCCCGCCCTGAAGGCCGCAGTGGCCCGGCTGGTCGACCTCCCGCTGGTGGTGGTCGCCGCGTCGGGCAACCGGGCCGAGGACGACGACGACTTCGAGGGCACGCCCGGCAGCGACGCCGACGTCTACCCCGCCGACTACCCCGGCGTCGTCGCGGTGAGCGCCACCCCGCCCGGCGACGACGACCCGAGCGCGTCCGTCGTACCCAACATGGACACCGACGTCGCCGCACCCACCCTGGGCGCGATCTCCGTCAACGCGACCGGCCAGGTCTGCGTCGTCGGCGAGGTCGCGACCTCCTGGGCCGCAGCCGAGGTGAGCGGGCTGGTCGCGCTGCTGCGGCAGCGCTTCCCCCGCGACTCCCCGCAGCAGCTCGTCGCCCGGCTGCAGGCCACCACCGAGGGCGCGGGTGCGCCCACCGGGCCCGACGGCCAGGTGGAGAACCCGTGGACCGGCGCCGGCGTGGTGCAGGCGCACGACGCGCTCACCCGACAGGTCGAGGTGGGTCGCCGGGGCAAGGTCGAGACGACCGTGGCCGAGGTGCGTGCCGACGCGCAGGCGCCTCCGGCCCCCGAGCAGGTCGACCTGTTCGGCACGCCGCGCGCGATGCTGCTGTGGTCCGGGCTGGTCGCCGGCTCGCTGCTCGCGCTCGCCTTCATGCTCCGTCCGCTCCTGCGGCGGTCGTGACCGGCGGTGGCCCCGGTGTTCGCCCGCTCCTTGCCCCATTGCACCGGTGCGGCACCCGTGGGCGTGGTGGAATCGACGCATGAGTGACACCTCCGACGAGCCGGTCGCCGTCATCCTGGCCGGTGGCCAGGGCTCCCGGCTGTGGCCGATCAGCCGCGACCGGGCCCCCAAGCAGTTCCAGCCGGTGGTGCGCGACCGGCCGCTGCTGACCGGCACGATCGAGCGGCTGAGCGAGATCGTCGACCCGAGCCGGATCCACGTCTCGACGCGGGCCCGCTTCGCCGACGCCGCGCGCGCCAACCTCGGACCGGTGCCGCCGGAGAACCTGATCCTCGAGGAGGACCCCGCCGGACCGGCGACCGCCTTCGCGCTGAGCATCGCCACGCTGCAGCACCTCTACGGCAACGCGCCCGCCCTCATCGCGCCCTCCGACCACCTGATCAACGAGGAGGAGGCCTTCAACACCGCCTCCCGCGACATGCTCGCGCAGCTCGAGGAGACCCCGCGCTCGATGGTGGTCCTCGGTGCCGAGCCCACCCGCTTCGACTCCAGCCTGGGCTACATCCACACCAAGGGCAGCCAGGAGGGCGGCCTGGACGGCGTCGAGGTGATCGACTCCTTCCACGAGAAGCCCGACCAGGAGCTCGTCGACGAGCTCTCCGAGACCGGCCGGCTCTACTGGAACACCGCCTGCTACGGCGTACGCGTCGGGCAGGCGTGCGACGCCTACCGCACCGCGCTGCCGCTGATCTTCGACTCCATCGAGCGGTTCGCCCGGGGTGCGACGTCGGACCAGGGCTACCGCGGCGCCGCGATCGGCGGCCACGAGATCTACCCGCTCATGTGGGCCGGCATGGAGTGCCTCGTCGTGCCGCGCCGGCTGGGCTGGACCGACGTCGGCACCTGGACCCGCCTCGAGCGGGTGCTGCACGACCAGCGGGTCACCTCCATCGGCCCGGCCCTCCAGCTCGACGCCGAGGACACCCTCGTGGCCAGCATGGACGGACGCCCGGTCGTCACGCTCGGCGCCCGCGGCCTCATCGTGGTGACCCACGAGGACGCGGTCTACGTCCTGGACAAGCAGAAGGCCCTCGACACCGGCACCCTGGAGCGCCTGCGCTCCCTCCTCGCGGCGAGCACGCGCGAGGACCTCCTCTGACCCTGGCCGACCACTGGCCCCGCGACGCAGAAGCACCCCACCGAAGGAACCCATGTCCCACGAGAACAGCCAGCACATCGTCGTCGTCGGGACCAAGCCCGACATCATCAAGCAGGCGCCGATCTACCACGAGCTCCGCGAGCGGGGGCACGACGTGGTGCTGTGCCACACCGGCCAGCACTACGACCACAACCTCTCCCAGTCGATGCTCGACGAGTTCGGCGTGCGCGAGGACATCAACCTCGAGGTCCGCGGCGGCGTCAACGACCTGGTCTCCGGCATCACGGCCAAGCTGGCGCTCTACCTGCGCGGCTTCGCCGAGCGCGGCGGCTTCCCGATCACCTACGTCCACGGCGACACCACGACGGCGATGGCGGGCTCGCTGGCGACCTTCGGCGAGCGGCAGGCGCTGGTCCACGTCGAGGCTGGCCTGCGCACCCTGTCCCCGAGGCCGGAGGTGCTGCGCGGCTGGCTCGAGCAGGGCGCCGACCTCGACTGGGCGTCGTTCCGCGAGCAGTCGATCGACCGCGCGAGCTGGTCCAGGGGCAGCCGTGAGCCCTCGCCCGAGCAGTTCAACACCCGCGTCGCCGACGCCGGCTCCGACCTCCACGCCGCCCCGGTCGAGCTCAACCGGGAGTTCCTGCTCGACGAGGGCTTCGCTCCCGCGGCCATCGACGTCGTGGGCAATTCCGTCGTCGACGCCCTGGAGCAGGCGATCGCCGGCAGCGACAAGAACCAGGTGCTGCAGAAGTTCCCGCAGATGGGCGACGGCTCCTTCCTCCGCTTCTGCGTGCACCGCCGCGAGAACACCACCAACCGCGAGCGGTTCAACCTGCTGATGGACGCGATGGAGGCCCTGCTCGAGCAGGGTCACCACGTCCTGTTCATCCGGCTGCTCGGCACCGAGTCCGCCATCGACAACTTCGGTCGCCGCCAGTGGCTGGAGGACCTCGAGGCCCGGTACGGCGACGCGCTGATCTCGACGCCCGTGTGGGACAGCTACCTCGACGTCGTCGCCGCGATGTCGATGTGCGCGGTCATCGTGACCGACTCCGGCAGCATCGTGGAGGAGGCCAACGTCCTCGAGGTCCCGTGCGTGACCCTGCGCTTCGGCTCCGACCGCTCCGAGACCTTCCTCGCGGGCAGCAACTTCCTCGCCCCGCCGGTGAGCAAGGACCTGATGGTGAGCGTCATCCACCACGTCTTCGAGCACCGCGCGGAGCTCTCCTGGGACCGCGTCTACCCGGAGAAGGCGTCGGCGATGCTGGTCGACGCCGTCGAACGGCGCCTCGACGAGGGGAGCCTGCTGATCTCCGAGGAGTGGCGCTACGGGCTGCAGTCCCGCGTGCGCTGAGACGCCGGCCGGGACACCGAAGGCCCCGCACCATCGGTGCGGGGCCTTCGTGGCGGCGGAGGTAGGGGGATTCGAACCCCCGAGGGCGTTAACCCAACCCGCTTTCCAAGCGAGCGCCATAGGCCACTAGGCGATACCTCCGCGGAGGAGAGTACCCGTCGGCTCCGGGGCCGGTGAAATCGCCTGGACGGGCGCGGCCCCGGACCCGGTTTTGGGCCGCCGATCACGCCTCACCTAGACTCCTCGGCAACCCCCCACGCGGCGTCACCTCGCCCAATCCCCCAGGGCCGGAAGGCAGCAAGGGTCAGTGAGCTCTGACGGGTGCGTGGGGGGCCTTGTCATATCCGCCGGATAGGCTCCACGACGTGGAGTCACCGCTCGCGCTCTATCGCCGCTACCGGCCCGAGACGTTCGCCGAGGTCATCGGCCAGGATCACGTCACGGAGCCGCTGCGGGCTGCGCTCGCGGCCAACCGCGTCAACCACGCCTACCTCTTCTCCGGGCCCCGCGGCTGCGGCAAGACCACCTCCGCGCGCATCCTGGCGCGGGCGCTCAACTGCGCCCAGGCGCCCGTCTCCGACCCGTGCGGCGAGTGCGACAGCTGCCGCGACCTGGCTCGGGGCGGCCCCGGATCGATCGACGTCATCGAGATCGACGCCGCCTCCCACGGCGGCGTCGACGATGCGCGTGACCTGCGCGAGAAGGCGTTCTTCGCGCCCGTGCGCGACCGCTACAAGGTCTACATCATCGACGAGGCCCACATGGTCACCACGCAGGGCTTCAACGCCCTGCTCAAGCTGGTCGAGGAGCCGCCGCCCCACCTGCGGTTCATCTTCGCCACGACCGAGCCCGACAAGGTGCTGCCGACCATCCGCTCGCGCACCCACCACTACCCGTTCCGGCTGATCCCGCCGCGCCTGCTCAGCGACTACCTCTCCCAGCTCGCCGCCGAGGAGGGCGTCGCGATCGAGTCGGCCGCCCTGCCGCTCGTCGTGCGTGCGGGCGCCGGCTCGGCGCGCGACACGCTCTCGGTCCTCGACCAGCTGCTCGGCGGCGCCGGCCCCGACGGCGTCACCCACAAGCTGGCCACCGACCTGCTCGGCTTCACCCCCGACTCCCTGCTCGACGAGGTGGTCGAGGCGTTCGCCTCCCGCGACGGCGGCGCGGTGTTCTCGGTCGTCGACAAGGTCGTCGAGACCGGGCAGGACCCGCGTCGCTTCACCGAGGACCTGCTCCGCCGCCTGCGCGACCTGGTGATCGTCACCGCCGTGCCCGACGCCCCGGCGACCGGGCTGATCGACGTCTCCGAGGACGCCGGTGAGCGACTGGTGGCCCAGGCCGCGCGCTTCGGTGCGATCGAGCTCAGCCGGGCCGCCGACATCGTGGCCGCCGGGCTGACCGAGATGCGCGGCGCGACCGCGCCCCGCCTGCTGCTCGAGCTGCTCTGCGCCCGGGTGCTGCTGCCCGGCGCCGACCACACCTCCGACGGCGTGATGGCCCGCCTCGAGCGGCTCGAGCGCCGGCTCGACGTGACGGGTGCGCCCACGCCGGCCCCCGCACAGCCCGCACCCGCCGCCCAGCCAGCGCCGGCCGCCCAGCCCGCGCCGACCGCCCAGCCCGCACCGGTCGCCGAGCCGGCTCCGCCGCCGCCCGTTCCCTCGGGCGCGACGTCGCGCGACGCCGGCCCACCGCCGCCTCCACCGATGCCCACCAGCGCCCCGGCCCAGGCCCCCGAGCCCGTCCCGGCGCCCGAGCCCACCCCGGTCGCTGCCTCCGCCGAGCCCGTCGCCGAGCAGCCGGGCGGGCCCCGCGGCGGCCTCAGCCTGGTCGACGTACGCCGCCTGTGGCCCGATATCCTCGAGCAGACCAAGAACCGGCGCCGGCTGGCGTGGATGGTGCTGTCCCAGCACGCCCACGTCGTCGACGTCGACGCCACCCGGCTGACGGTCGGCTTCGCCAACTCCGGCGCGCGCGACTCCTTCGTCAACGGCGGCTGCGACGAGATCCTGCGCCAGGCCGCGATCGACGTGGTCGGGATGAACTGGCGGGTGGAGTCGATCGTCGACCCGAGCGGTGCGGCCGCGGCGCAGCCGGTGGTCCAGAAGTCGTCGACCGACCCCGCTGCCGTGCCCGCGCCCGCGCCGGACGCGCCCGACGCCCCGCCCGCGTGGGTGACGGGTGGCGCCGCGCCGGAGCAGCCGAGCGCCCCCGAGGCCCCGACCCCGGCGGCACCCCCGCCGGTGTCCGCCGCGCCCGCGCGGGCGGCCGTCGAGGCCGCCCGCGCCGGAGGTGGCGCCCCCGAGTCGGTCGAGCCGGTCCGCTCGGCCGACGACGACGTCGACCCCGACGACCCCGACGCCGAGTCGGCGGCCCTCGACACCGAGTCCCTCCTCAGCCAGACGCTCGGAGCGCGGCTGATCGAGGAGATCAAGCACGACTGAACCGCCCGGTCCGCCCGGGCCGGCACCACCACCCACCTCTCATGCGGGAGACCCGATGACCCAGAACCCGTTCGACGCCCTCGGCGGCGGCTTCGACATGAACGCCCTCCTCCAGCAGGCGCAGCAGATGCAGCAGCAGATCGAGGAGGCCCAGGCCGACCTCGCCAGGCAGACCGTCGAGGGCACCGTCGCCGGCGGTGCCGTCACGGTCACCGCCAACGGCCTCGGCGAGCTCGTCGGCGTCGCCATCAAGGCGGGCGAGTTCGACGGCACCGACCCCGACGACCTGTCGGACCTCTCCGACCTGATCGTCGCCGCCTACCGCGACGCCCGTGCCAAGTCCGAGGCGCTCGCCGGCGACCAGCTCGGCCCGCTGACCGACGGCCTCGGTGGCGGGGCGGGCGGCCTCGGCCTCCCCGGCCTGGGCTGAGGGGCTTCGTTGTACGAAGGAGTCGTCCAGGACCTGATCGACGAGCTGGGGCGCCTGCCCGGGGTCGGGCCCAAGAGCGCGCAGCGCATCGCCTTCCACCTGCTCCAGGCCGAGCCCGTCGACGTCCGCCGCCTCGCCGACGTGCTGATCGAGGTGAAGGCCCGGGTGAAGTTCTGCTCGACCTGCTTCAACGTCAGCGAGGACGAGCAGTGCCGGATCTGCCGTGACGAGCGGCGTGACCCGACCGTGCTGTGCGTCGTGGAGGAGTACAAGGACGTCGTCGCCATCGAGCGCACCCGCGAGTTCCGCGGCCGCTACCACGTCCTCGGCGGGGCGATCTCGCCGATCGACGGCATCGGCCCCGACCAGCTCCACGTCAAGGAGCTGATGCCGCGCCTGGCCGACGGCGTGGTCACCGAGGTCATCCTCGCCACCGACCCCAACCTCGAGGGCGAGGCCACCGCCACCTACCTCACCCGTCTCCTGTCGCCCATGGGGTTGCGCGTGACCCGTCTGGCGAGTGGACTGCCGGTGGGCGGGGACCTCGAGTACGCCGACGAGGTGACGCTCGGCCGAGCGTTCGCCGGAAGGAGGACCGCCCAGTGAAGGAGAGCCCAGTGACCGACACCGACCAGACGAGGTTCGGTGAGCAGATCGCGGACTCCGTGGAGAGCTTCCTGCTCGCCCTGCGCGCGATCGCGCGCGAGGGCAACGGTGCCCAGGCGGTCTCGCTGCTGCTGCTCGAGATCAGCCAGGTGCTGCTCGCCGGCGCCCGGCTGGGCGCCCAGAACGACTTCACCCCGCGCGAGGAGTACCAGCCCGACGTGGGCCCCGAGGCCGACATCGACGAGCTGCGCCTGCGACTGGCCGACATGCTCGGCGGCGTCGACGCCTACACGTTCGTCTTCGACCCCTACGTCCCGGAGGTGGTGGAGAGCCGGCTCTCCGACGACATGGCCTCGATCGCCATCGACCTCGAGAACGGCCTGCGCCACTTCCGCGCCGGCGACGTCGACGAGGCGCTGTGGTGGTGGCAGTTCTCCTACGTCAACAACTGGGGCAACCTCGCCGGCGCCGCCCTCAACGCGTTGCTGACCGTCGTGGCCCACGACCGGTTCGACACCGACTTCGAGGCCGACGCCGAGGCGCTGGCCGTCGCCGACCAGATGCTGGAGAGCGCGCCCACCCGGACCACCGCCCCGTAGAATCGTCGCTGGCCCGCCGGCAAGGGCGCCGGGGGCACGTCAGACGCACGCGGCCGCGGGTGGCCGCACCCCGATCCCCGAGGACCAACCGTGGGCATTGTCGTGCAGAAGTACGGCGGCTCCTCGCTCGCCGACGCCGACGCCATCAAGCGCGTCGCCCGGCGCATCGTGGACATCAAGAAGTCCGGGCACGACGTGGTCGTCGCCGTGTCCGCCATGGGCGACACCACCGACGACCTCTACGACCTGGCCAACGGCGTCTCGCCGCTGCCGCCGGCACGCGAGATGGACATGCTGCTCACCGCGGGCGAGCGCATCTCGATGGCGCTCGTCGCGATGGCGATCAACGACCTCGGCTACACCGCGCGGTCCTTCACGGGGTCGCAGGCCGGCGTGATCACCGACTCGGTGCACGGCAAGGCCAAGATCATCGACATCACGCCCGGCCGCATCACGCAGGCCATCGGCGAGGGCCACATCGTCATCGTCGCCGGCTTCCAGGGCGTCTCCGCCGACACCAAGGAGATCACCACGCTGGGCCGCGGCGGCACCGACACCACGGCGGTGGCCCTGGCCGCGGCGCTCGAGGCCGACGTGTGCGAGATCTACACCGACGTCGACGGGGTGTTCACCGCCGACCCGCGGATCGTGCCCAGCGCCCGCAAGCTCAGCAAGGTGTCCTACGAGGAGATGCTCGAGCTCGCCGCCTGCGGCGCGAAGATCCTGCACCTGCGCTGCGTGGAGTACGGCCGCCGCTACGGCATCCCGATCCACGTCCGTTCGTCGTTCAGCCAGCTCGAGGGCACGTGGGTCGTGGACGACCCCCGCGCCAACGGTCCCGAGGGAGACACCATGGAACAGCCGATCATCGCCGGCGTCGCGCACGACCGCAGCGAGGCCAAGATCACCGTCGTCGGCGTGCCCGACAAGGTGGGCGAGGCGGCCCGCATCTTCGAGGCGCTGGCCGACGCCCAGATCAACCTCGACATGATCGTGCAGAACATCTCCGCCGCGGCCACGAGCCTGACCGACATCTCCTTCACGCTGCCGCGCACCGACGGCCAGACCGCGATGACCGCGCTGGCGCGGATCCAGGGCGAGGTCGGCTACGACAAGCTGCTCTACGACGACAAGATCGGCAAGGTCTCGCTGATCGGCGCCGGCATGCGCTCGCACCCCGGCATCACCTCGAAGTTCTTCGGCGCCCTGGCCGCGGCCGGCGTCAACATCGGGATGATCTCCACCTCCGAGATCCGCATCTCGGTCATCGTCGACGAGAACGCCGTGGACGACGCCGTGCGCGCCACCCACTCGGCGTTCGACCTCGACGCCGACGAGGTCGAGGCCGTGGTCTACGGAGGCACCGGACGATGAGCCAGAAGGTCAACATCGGCATCGTCGGAGCCACCGGGCAGGTCGGCGTCGCGATGCGCCAGATCCTGCTCGAGCGGGACTTCCCGGCCGACCAGGTCCGCTTCTTCGCCTCCTCGCGATCGGCCGGCACGATCCTGCCGTTCGGCGACTGCGAGATCACCGTCGAGGACGCCGAGACGGCCGACCCGACCGGCCTCGACATCGCCTTGTTCTCCGCCGGCGCCACGACGTCGCGGGCGCTCGCGCCCAGGTTCGTCGAGGCCGGCGTGATCGTCGTCGACAACTCCTCGGCGCACCGCTTGGACCCCGACATCCCGCTGGTCGTCTCCGAGGTCAACCCCGACGCGATGGCGCCGGTGATCCAGGCCGGGCGCGGCATCATCGCCAACCCCAACTGCACGACCATGGCCGCGATGCCGGTGCTCAAGCCGCTGCACGACGAGGCCGGCCTGACCCGCCTGATCGTCTCCACCTACCAGGCCGTGTCCGGGTCGGGCGTCGCCGGCGTCGACGAGCTCGCCCACGGCGTGGCCGAGGCCGGCGACAAGGCGCGCGAGCTGGCCTACGACGGCTCGGCGATCACGTTCCCCGAGCCGGTGAAGTACGTCGAGCCGATCGCCTACAACGTGCTGCCGATGGCCGGCTCGGTCGTCGACGACGGGCTCAACGAGACCGACGAGGAGCAGAAGCTCCGCAACGAGTCGCGCAAGATCCTGGGCCTGCCCGACCTGCTGGTGTCCGGCATCTGTGTGCGCGTCCCGGTCTTCACCGGCCACTCGCTCGCGGTCAACGCCGAGTTCGAGCGCCCGATGACCCCCCAGCGGGCCCGCGAGATCCTCGCGTCCGCCCAGGGCGTGGAGCTCGACGAGGTGCCGACGCCGCTCAAGGCGGCCGGCAAGGACCCGTCCTACGTCGGCCGGCTCCGGCAGGACCCGGGCGTGCCGGACGACCGCGGGCTCGCGCTGTTCATCAGCAACGACAACCTCCGCAAGGGCGCCGCGCTCAACACGGTGCAGATCGCGGAGCTGGTCGCCGCCGCGCGCTGACGGTCGGCCCCCTTCAGTGATCCCCGGTCAGCCGGGGATCACTGAACTTGTCGGCCCGTGCACGGCCTGACATGTTCAGCGAGAGCCTGACAACCCCGTCAGCGCACGTCGTGCGGCTCGGGGACCTCGGGCTCCTCGCCGACGACCGACGCGGTGACCCACCACGACAGGCCGTAGCCGAGCACGGCCAGCGCAGGGACGACCACCGCCGCCCACGGCTCGTCGAGGGACTCGAGCAGGAACAGCATCACGAGCACGGCCAGGACGCCGACGGCCAGGATGCTGGTCGACCCGGCGTCGGCGACCCCGAAGAGCCTCAGCAGGAGCGCGCCGACCCACGCGAGCAGCACGAGGCCGGCGAGGAGGATCGGCAGTCCTGCCGCGCCGCCGCACGACGTGGTGCCGCGGACGGCGTCGCAGGCGGCGCCGGCAAGCCAGGCGTACGCCACCGCCAGAGCGCCGACGACCAGGCCGGTGAGCAGCGCCGCCGGCAGGCCGGTGAGCGGAGGAGCGGTCCGCGCCCGGCGGGGCCGGTGCTCCCGCGCGGGCTTGCGACGCCGCAGCGAGAAGGAGGGCATCTCCAGCGGGGGACGGTCGTCCGGCGTGTCGGGCGGGAGGTCGGGCATGGGGGCAGGGTGCCACACGACAGGAGCCCCCGGACCCAGCGACGTGGGTCCGGGGGCTCCG
Source organism: Nocardioides sp. (assembly GCA_041914085.1). Classification (GTDB taxonomy): domain Bacteria; phylum Actinomycetota; class Actinomycetes; order Propionibacteriales; family Nocardioidaceae; genus Nocardioides. The sequence goes on along the minus strand of JAYSEC010000009.1, from coordinate 8,550 downwards.
GATGTCGGGCTGACAGGATTTGAACCTGCGGCCTCCTCGTCCCGAACGAGGCGCGCTACCAAGCTGCGCCACAGCCCGCCGCCCGAGTCGGGAGACCCGACTGAGCAACGCCGGCGAGCATACCGGAGCACTCAGGCCCCTCCGAAATCGCCCCGGCGCCATGGACTCAGGAGGAGGGTCTGCGGCTCAGGCTCAGGTGGACGACCCCGCTGGGAGAGGAGACCGCCTCGATCTCGAAGGAGTCCTCCAGGCCCGCCAGCCCGTCCCAGAGCCGGGTGCCGCGACCGAGCACGATCGGGACCACCACGACGTGGAGGTGGTCCACGAGCCCAGCGGCCACGAAGTCGCGCACGGTGCTCGCGCCTCCACCGATGCGGACGTCGAGGTCACCTGCGGCCTCTTGGGCGATGACCAGCGCGTCGGCGGGTGAGGTGCTCAGGAAGTGGAAGGTCGTGCCGCCCTCCATCTCGAGCCGCTCGCGCGGTCGGTGGGTGAGGACGTACGTCGGGGTGCGGAACGGCGGATCCTCGCCCCACCAGCCGCGCCAGTCGGGGTCGTCCTGCCAGCCGGGCGGCCCGAACTTGTGCGCGCCCATGATCTCGGCGCCGAAGCCCTGGTCCCAGCGGGACGCCCAGACCGCGTCGATGCCCGTCGGTGCGTCGTCGGCCCACGTGGCGAACATCCACTCGTGGAGCCGCTGCCCGGCGTGGCCGAAGGGGGACTCCAGCGACTGCGGCTCGCCCGCGCCGAAGCCGTCGAGCGAGACGGAGAAGTTGGTGACGCGGACCAGTGGCATGCAGCGCTCCTAGGCGAGTGGCGGGTGGTCGAGCACGGTCGGCGCGTAGTCGAGCAGCTGGAGGCGGCCGTCGAAGGTCCTCGCCTCGAGCAGGTCGAGCCGCACGTCGGGGTAGCCGTCGAAGAGACGCTCGCGCCCGGTCGAGCCGTTGATCACCGGGAACACGACGAGCCGGAGCCGGTCGACGAGGCCCGCCGCGAGGAGGGATCGCCCCAGAGCGAGGCTGCCGAGGGTGCGCATCGGGAGCGGGTGGCGCTGCTTGAGGTCGCGGACCGCGGCGACCGCGTCACCACTGACGAGGTCGCTGTTCGCCCACCCGAGAGGCGGGGAGAGCGTCGAGGAGAAGACGATCTTCGGCATCTCCCCGAGCTGCGCGATCGCCTCGGGCTCCTCCTCGGCCATCCCCGACATCAGGCGGTACGTCGTGGCTCCCATGAGGATCGTGTGCTCCTCCTGCTCGCCCAGCCAGGCGACGTACTCCGGCCCGGCCATGCCCCACAGGCCCGGCCAGCCGTCAGCGGCGGCGTACCCGTCGAGGGAGCAGATCAGGTCGATCATCAGCTCGGGCACCGCGGGTCTCCTCCGGTCAGTCCGACGGCACGAGGGTCAGCAGCGTCGCCTCCGGCCGGCACGCGACTCGGAAGCGGACGTAGGGGTTGGTGCCCAGCCCGGCCGAGACGTGCAGCCACGCCGAGCCGGGGTCGCCGGGCGCCGACGTCGCGGGATGGCGGTGCAGGCCCCGGGCCCGGTCGGGCTCGAGGTCGCAGTTCGTCGTGAGCGCTCTCCCGCCCGGGAGGCACACCTGCCCGCCGTGCGTGTGGCCGGCGATGATGGCGTCGTAGCCGTCGGCGGCGAACTGGTCGAGGACCCGGAGGTACGGCGCGTGGCTGACCGCCAGCCGCAGGTCGGCCGAGGCGTCGGCGGGCCCGGCGACGCGGTCGAGCTCGTCGTACCTCAGGTGCGGGTCGTCGACCCCGGCGAACGCGATCGAGGTGCCGCCCACCTCCAGCGACCCGAAGCCGTTGGTCAGGTCGACCCACCCCGCCTCGTTGAACCGGTCCTTGAGGTCCGGCCACGGCAGCTGCGGCACCGAGGTGTTGCGCTTGCCGGTGTCGGGGAGGAGGTAGGCGAAGGGGTTGCGGAAGCCGGGCGCGTAGTAGTCGTTGGAGCCGAGCACGTAGACGCCCGGCCGCTCGAGCAGGCCGCCCAGCGCGTCGGCCACCACCGGCACCGACCGCTGGTGGGCGAGGTTGTCACCGGTGTTGACCACGAGGTCCGGCTCGAGCGCCGCGAGGCCGCGCAGCCACTCCTGCTTGGCCCGCTGGTCGGGCGCCATGTGGATGTCGCTGAGGTGCAGCACCGTCAGCGGCGCGTGGCCGGAGGGCAGGACGGGGACCGTCACCCGGCGCAACGTGTACTGGCGGGCCTCCCACGCGGCGTACGACGCCAGGCCGGCGCCCGCGGCCGCACCGAGCAGGACGGTGCGGCGCAGCAGCGGCAGGAAAGGCATTCGCCAAGGCTGCCACAATGGCCCTCATGAGTGCTCTCAAGGACCGCCTCCGCGCCGACCTCACCACCGCCATGAAGGCGCGTGACGAGCTGCGCTCCTCGACGCTGCGGATGGTGCTGACCGCCATCACCAACGCCGAGGTCGCCGGCAAGGAGGCCCGCGAGCTCTCCGACGACGACATCATCGGCGTGCTGTCCACCGAGGCCAAGCGGCGCCGGGAGGCCGCCGTGGCCTTCGAGGAGGGCGGTCGCGCCGAGATGGCGGCCAAGGAGGCCGCCGAGGGCGAGGTCATCGCCGAGTACCTCCCCGCCCAGCTCAGCGACTCCGAGATCGCCGAGCTCGTGTCAGCCGCCATCGCCCAGACCGGGGCGGCCGGCGAGGGCATGCGGGCGATGGGCAAGGTGATGGGCGTGGTGACGCCCCAGGTCAAGGGCCGTGCCGACGGCGGTGCCGTCGCCGCGGAGGTCCGCAAGCAGCTCGGCTAGGGCCGGGGCCGGGGCCGGGGTCTCGAGGCTCGCTGCGCTCGCACCTCGACCACCGGTGGGTCAGCGGTTGCCGCGTCCGCGTCCCTTGCCCTTCCCCTTGCCCTTGCCGCCGTTGGTGTTCGCCGGCGGCGGGACGTAGCCGGTGGAGGTGTAGAGGGTGACCGTGTCGCCGCTGCTGAGCGCCGTACCGGCGCCGGGGGAGGTGTAGGCGACGAGCCCGGCGCCGACCTCGGAGTTGACCTGGCCGCCGTCGGCGACGGTGAAGCCGGCCGCCTCGAGCTGCTGCGTGGCCGCCTCGACGGACTGGCCCGCGACGTCGGGGACGCTCGTCAGCACGCCGGCGATCTCGTCGCCGGGCGGCGGCTGGAAGTCCTCGTAGGGGAGCTTCGCCGACACCGCCTCCATCGCGTCGCCCCAGATCGGGCCGGCGACGGTGGAGCCGAAGGCGCTGCTGATGTAGCTGCCGCCGACGGACTGTCCGTTGAGGGTGACCCACTCGCCGAACTCGTTGGCGCCGGCGACCATCGCGGCCGTCGCGAGCGTCGGGGTGTAGCCGACGAACCACACGGCCATGTTGCTGTTGTTGGTGCCGGTCTTGCCCGCCGACGGCTTGTCGATGGCCAGCGGCGCGCCGAAGCCGTCGCCCTCCATGACGCCGCGCAGGATGTCGTTCACCGCGTCGGCGGTGGCGCCCGGCATCACCTGCTCGCACTGGCTGTCGAACTCCTTGAGGGTCCCGCCCCGCGAGTCGAGCACCTGGGTGACCGGGCGCGGGTCGCAGTGCAGGCCGCGGGCGGCGAAGGTGGCGTAGGCCTGCGCCATGGTCAGCGGGTCGGCGTCGGAGACGCCGAGGATCCACGACGGCACCTGCTGGGCCTTGGGCACCTTGACGCCCATGTCGCGGGCCAGCTGCAGCGGCTCGCACATGCCGGTGCGGGTCTCGAGCTGGGCGAAGAAGGTGTTCACCGACTGCTGGGTGCCTGAGTAGAGGTCGAAGGTGCCGGCGCCCGTGGAGTTCTCGGGGTCCCAGCCCTTCTGGTCGCCGGCGTAGGGGCCGTCGCACGTCTCGAAGTCCCAGTCGTCGAAGTGCATCGTCTGTGGCGAGGGGATGCTGGTGCTGAGCGGGATGCCCTGGTTGATGGCCGCCGCGAGGACGAAGAGCTTGAACGTCGAGCCGGCCTGGAAGCCGTTGGCGTCGCCGTACTTCTTCGGGACGGTGTAGTTGAGGTAGGTCTCGCCGGCCTGCTTGTCCTTGCCCATCGGCCGCGACTGCGCCAGCGCGCGTACGTCGCCGGTGCCGGGCTCGATCATCGCCAGCCCGCCGATCGCCTGGTCCGTCTGGTAGACGTGGGCCTTGACCGAGTCGTCGGCCGCCTTCTGCATGTCGAGGTCGAGCGTGGTGTTGATCGTGAGGCCGCCGTTGTTGAGCGTGCGGCGACGCTCCTTGGGCGTGTCGCCGAGCACCGGGTCCTTGAGCAGCCAGTTGACGACGTAGTCGCAGAAGAACGGCGCCCGCGACTGCTGGCAGCCGTTGGGGGAGTTCTTGATCTTGAGCGTCTCCTTGATCGGCGTGGCCTTGAGACGCTCGGCCTTCTTCTCCGACAGCACGCCGAGCTGGGCGAGGCGGTCGAGGACGACGTTGCGGCGGCTCTCCGCGCGCTCCGGGTTGTCGATCGGGTCGTAGCCGACGGGGTTCTTCACCAGGCCGGCGAGCGTGGCCGCCTCGAGCAGGTTGAGGTCCTTGGCGTTCTTGGAGAAGAAGTGGACCGCGGCGGACTGGACGCCGAAGGCACCGTCGCCGAAGTAGGCGATGTTGAGGTAGCGCTCGAGGATCCAGTCCTTGGTGTGGTTCTTCTCGAAGGCGATGGCGTAGCGCAGCTCGCGGATCTTGCGGGCGTAGGTCTCCTCGGTCGCGGCCTTGCGCTCCTCGTCGGTCTCCGCCTGGTAGAGCAGGGTCTGCTTGACCATCTGCTGGGTGATCGACGAGCCACCCTGCACCGCACCGCCGTTGGCCTGGTTGGTGATGAACGCGCGGAGCGTGCCCTTGAGGTCGAGCGCGCCGTGCTCGTAGAAGCGGTAGTCCTCGATCGCGACGATGGCCTTCACCATCGGCCGCGAGATCGACTTGAGCGGGACGTTGATCCGGTTCTGGTCGTAGAGCGAGGCGATCAGGTTGCCGTTGGCGTCGTAGATCCGGGTCTTCTGCGACAGGTCCTTGGCCTCGAGCGACTCGGGGAGGTTGACCATCCCCTTGCTGACGTCCTTGGCGGCCACGCCGACCAGGCCCGCGAAGGGGATGGCGAGGCAGGCGGTGAGGACGCCCATCACGACCGCGACGGCGCCCATCACCGCGAGGTGGGAGGCGACGCGACCGGCGTCGGGGCGTCCGTGGGGGCGCTCAGGGCGGGAAGACATGCCCTCAGGGTACGGGGGCGGGGCCATACCACCTGAATTCCACGCGCGCTGGGACCTAGTCACATCGGACTATGCGATTTGAGCCACCTGGCCCTGACGCCGCCCCCGGCGGTTCGTTTACTTTTCAAGTCGAGTCGGGAATGGCCGCTATGGGGGCGGCCAGCCGGCTCGCACAAAGATCGTGGGGAATGACAATGTGGGTCGAGGACTGGGCATCACGCGCCGCGTGCAAGGGCGACACGCCTGACGCTCTCTTCGTGCGGGGCGCCGAGCAGAACAAGGCCAAGCAGGTCTGTGCCGGGTGCCCGGTGCGCACCGAGTGCCTGGCCGAGGCGCTGGACAACCAGATCGAGTGGGGCGTCTGGGGCGGGATGACCGAGCGTGAGCGCCGTGCGCTGCTCCGCCGCCGCCCGGGCTCGTCGTGGCGCACCATCCTCGAGACCGCCCGCACCAAGGTCGAGTCGCCCGCCGTCAACGCCTGATCCGCACCTTCTCGACTCCCCTGTTGGAGAAGGCGCGCGTCGGCATCACTGCTCGGCGAGCAGCTCGCCGATCGCCCGCAGCCCGTCGAGGTCGTGGACGTCGCCGGCCATCGCCGGCACGACCGCGGTCGCCACGGCGGGGTGCGAGGCGGCGAATCGCTCGCGCAGGTGCGCCTCGCGCTCGATGATCCGCACCCGGTCGGCGTGCAGGCGCAGCAGACCGGCGGTCAGCGACGAGGAGTCGCCGGCCCGGAGCCGGTCGGCGGCGGTGATCGCCTCCTCGGCCGAGAGCTCGGTGCGTGCCGAGGGGCTGACCCGGTTGACCACCAGGCCCGCCAGGGGCATGTCGTCGTCGGTGAGCCGGTCCACGAAGTACGCCGCCTCGCGCAGCGCGTCGGGCTCCGGCGCGGCGATGACGAGGAACGCCGTGCCGTCGGCCTGCAGCAGCGCGAAGGTCTGCTCCGCCCGCTGGCGGAAGCCGCCGAACAGGGTGTCGAAGGCCGCGACGAAGGTCTGCATGTCGCGCAGCACCTGCGCGCCGAGGACCTTGGTGAGCGCGTTGGTCACCACCGAGAGGCCGGCGGTCATCAGCCGGGCCGGGCCGCGCGCGGGGGCGAGGAGGAGCCGGATGAACCGCCCGTCGAGGAAGCTCGAGAGCCGCTCGGGCGCGTCGAGGAAGTCCAGCGCGGAGCGCGAGGGCGGCGTGTCGACCACGATCAGGTCGTAGCTGTCGTCCTGGCGGGCCTGCCGGTGGAGCTGGCCGAGCTTCTCCATCGCCATGTACTCCTGGGTCCCGGCGAAGGAGCTGGAGAGCGCGACGTAGAACGGGTTCTCCAGGATCTGTCGCGCCTTCTCGGGGCTGGCCTGGCTCTCGACCACCTCGTCGAAGGTGCGCTTCATGTCGAGCATCATCGCGTCGAGCGACCCGCCCGCCGCGGGATCGACGTCGGGGACCGGTCGCGGGGTGTTGTCGAGCTGCTCGATGCCCATCGACTGCGCCAGCCGACGGGCCGGGTCGATGGTGAGGACGACGACCTTGCGGCCCCGCTCGGCCGCGCGGAGCGCGAGGGCGGCGGACGTGGTGGTCTTGCCGACCCCGCCCGAGCCGCAGCACACGATGATCTCGGTGTGCGGGTCGTCGAGGAGGGCGTCGACGTCGAGGTGCGGAGCAGTCGTCATGCCATCCCCTGCCTTCGGAGGAGCTGGGCGAGCTCGAGGAGGGCGCCGCGGTCGATGCCGCCGGCCAGCCGGGGGAGCTCGTAGGTCGGCAGTCCCTCCTCGGCCACGAGGGCGCGCTGCTCGTCCTCGAGCTGGCGGCGTACGGCGTGGTCGCGGGCCTCGGCGACGAGCGAGGCGACCAGCTCGGCGTCGACGTCGACCTTGGCGCGGGAGAGGTCCGAGGCGACGGCCGTCGGGTCGACGCGGTCCTCGCGCACCTGCTCCAGCGCGCTGGCGCTGAGGTCCTGGGGCCGGACCAGGTTGACCACGATCCCGCCGACCGGCAGCCCGGCGGCGTGCAGCTCGGCGATCCCGTCGTGGGTCTCCTGGACCGGCATCTCCTCGAGGATCGTGACCAGGTGCACCGCGGTGCGGTCCGAGCGCAGCAGCTCCATCACCTTGTCGGCCTGGGTCTTGATCGGCCCGACCTTGGCCAGGCCGGCGAGCTCGGAGTTCACCCCGAGGAACTGGCAGATCCGCCCGGTGGGCGGCGCGTCGAGCACCACGGCGTCGTAGATGATCTGGTCCTTGTGCCGGCCGCCTCGCGGGCGCTGGACGGCCTCGTACACCTTGCCGGTCAGCAGCACGTCGCGCACGCCGGGGGCGATGGTGGTGGCGAAGTCGATGACGCCGAACCGGTCGAGCGCCTTCCCGGCGCGACCGAGCTTGTAGTACATCGCGAGGTACTCCAGCAGGGCCGACTCGGGGTCGATGTGGAGGGCGTGGACCTGCCCGGATCGGCCGTCGGCGTCCGGGGCGCCCTTGGCGATGCGGCGCTCCTCGTAGGGGAGGGGGTCGGTGTCGAACATCCGGGCGATGCCCTGGCGGCCCTCGACCTCGCACAGCAGGACGTTGCGCCCGGTGGAGGCGAGTGCCATGGCGAGGGCGGCGGCGACGGTCGACTTGCCGGTCCCGCCCTTGCCCGTGACCACGTGCAGCCGCACGCGGGGCCAGTCGACCGGCCGATCGGTTGGAGCGGTCACAGGGCCGAGGATAGCGAGGGGCCGCGAGCCACACCGGCGCCCTCGAAGTGTGGCTCCGGCCCACACAGTGGTGTCGCTCACACGGCCGCTAGGGTGCCGGGCATGGACAAAGTGGTCACCTCGGCGGCCGACGCGGTCGCCGACATCCCGGACGGCGCGACCATCGCCGTCGGCGGTTTCGGACTGTGCGGCATCCCGTCGGTCCTCATCGACGCGCTGCTGGAGGCCGGCACGACCGACCTCGAGGCGGTCTCCAACAACTGCGGCGTGGACGAGTGGGGCCTGGGCCGGCTGCTGTTCCAGAAGCGGCTGCGCCGGATGATCTCCTCCTACGTCGGGGAGAACAAGGAGTTCGCCCGCCAGTACCTCAGCGGCGAGCTGGAGGTCGAGCTGACCCCGCAGGGCACGCTTGCCGAGCGGATGCGGGCCGGCGGCTCGGGCATCCCGGCGTTCTACACCGCGACCGGTGTCGGCACGCAGGTCGCCGAGGGCGGCCTGCCGTGGCGCTACGACACCGAGGGCAACGTCATCGTGTCCTCGCCGCCGAAGGAGACCAAGGTCTTCGCGACCGCCGAGGGGGACAAGGAGTACGTCCTCGAGGAGGCGATCGTCGCCGACTTCGGGCTGGTGCGGGCCTGGAAGGGCGACCGCCACGGCAACC
>JAYSEC010000008.1:31170-33974 GCA_041914085.1 Nocardioides sp. | reverse complement strand
GCGCCGTGCTTGATGATCCCGCCCTGCTCGTACTCCTTGCCGACCATGTAGCCGGTGGTGTTGTGCAGGAAGAGCAGGGGCGTGTCCGACTGGTTGGCCAGCTGGATGAACTGCGTCGCCTTCTGGGCCTCCTCCGAGAACAGCACGCCCTGGGCGTTGGCGAGGATGCCGATCGGTCGCCCGTGCAGCTCGGCCCAGCCGGTGACGAGCGAGGTGCCGTACAGGGGCTTGAACTCGTCGAACGGCCGGCCGTTGCGCTCGCTGGTGCCGTCGACGATGCGCACGATCACCTCGCGCGGGTCGAACGGCTCCTTGAGGTCGGTCGGGATGAGGTCGAGCAGGCCCTCGGGGTCGGCGTCGGGCTCGGCGAAGGCCCTGGTTTCGAGGCTCGTCGCCGGCGCTCCTCGCACCTCAACCGGCGGCGAGGCCTTGCGGCGGTTCAGCCGCGCCACGATCCGGCGGCCGATGCGGATCGCGTCGTGCTCGTCCTCGGCGAGGTAGTCGGCCAGCCCGGACACCCTGGCGTGCATCTCCGCGCCGCCGAGCGACTCGTCGTCGGACTCCTCGCCGGTCGCCATCTTCACCAGCGGCGGGCCACCGAGGAACACCTTCGCGCCGCCGCGCACGAAGACGGTGTAGTCGCTCATGCCGGGGACGTAGGCGCCGCCGGCGGTGGAGTTGCCGAAGACCAGCGCGATGGTCGGCTGCTTGCGCGCAGAGGACCGGGTCAGGTCGCGGAACAGCCGGCCGCCGGGGATGAAGATCTCCTTCTGCGTGGGCAGGTCCGCGCCGCCGGACTCGACGAGCGAGATCGTCGGGAGGTCGTTCTCCTCGGCGATCTGCGAGGCGCGGAAGATCTTCTTCACCGTCCACGGGTTCGACGCACCGCCCTTGACGGTCGGGTCGTTGGCGCTGATCAGGCACTCCACGCCCTCGACGACGCCGATGCCCGTCACCACGGACGCACCCACGGTGAAGTCCGAGCCCCAGCCGGCCAGCGGCGACAGCTCGAGGAAGGCCGAGCCCGGGTCGAGGAGCAGCTCGATCCGCTCGCGGGCGGTCAGCTTGCCGCGCGCGTGGTGGCGCTCGACGTACTTCTCACCGCCGCCGGCGACCGCCGCCGCGTGCTGGGCCTCGAGGTCGGCGAGCTTCTCGAGCATCGCCTCACGGTTGGTCGTCATGCCTCGAGCACCGCCTTCATCCGCTCGAGGGTGGTGCGCATCCCGCGCTGGTTCGTCCGACGGCGCAGGGGGCCGAGGACGAGCCAGTAGAGCCGGGTCGGCAGGTTCGTGCCGAGCCGGAAGTACTCCGTCACCAGGGTCCCGCCGTCGCGGGGCTCGAGGCGGTAGCCCCAGTTGTTGACGTTGAGGTCGTCGGTGCCGACGGCGAACTCGAAGACCTCCTCGGGCACGCACGTGGTCACCCGGCACAGGCTCCAGTAGGTGGGGCCGACGCCGTTGCGCTTCACGTGGCCCTTGAAGTACGCCCCGACCTCGGGGCCGGTCGAGCCGCGCGTCCACCGCGCCTCGAAGGTCTCGGGGCTGAACTCCCCGATCCGGGTCACGTCGCTGACGAGGTCCCAGACCTCGGCGGGTGGCGCTGCCATCCACACCGACACCTGGTCCCCCAGGGACGGGAGCTTGATCATCCTCGATCTCCTTCGTTGGTCGAGGTGCGAGCCTCGAAACTCATGACGCGTAGCCCAGCAGCTTGGCCGTCAGGTCGCGCAGCACCTCGTCGGCGCCGCCCCCGATCGGCAGGAGCCGGGCGTCGCGGTAGTGCCGCTCCACCTCGGTGCCGTGCATGTAGCCGGTGCCGCCGAAGAGCTGGACGGCCCGGTCGCAGACGAAGGCGGCGCAGTCCACCGCGGTCTGCTTGGCCAGGCACGCCTCGGCGACCACCCACTCGCCGGCGGCGTGCCGGGCGGCGACCGCGCGCGTGTAGGTGCGTGCGACCTCGACGTGGCGGCGCATCTCCACCAGCGTGTGCTGGACGGCCTGGTTGTCGATCACCGGTCGGCCGAAGGTCGTGCGCTCGCGGCAGTACGCCGCCGCCAGCTCGAGCGAGCGGGCCGCGATGCCGTAGCCGTGCACCGCCAGCGCGATCCGCTCGACGACGAACTGGTCGGCGATCTGGCCGAACCCGGAGCTCTCGGCACCGACGAGGTTGGCGACCGGCACCCGCGCATCGACGAACGACAGCTCGGCGGTGTCGGAGCAGTGCCAGCCCATCTTCCGCAGGCTCCGGTCGACGGTGAAGCCGGGCGTGCCCTTCTCGACCACCAGCAGCGAGATGCCACCGTGGCCCGGCCCGCCGGTGCGGACCGCGGTCGTGACGAAGTCGGCGCGGACGCCGGAGGTGATGAAGGTCTTGGCACCGTTGACGACGTAGTGGTCGCCCTCGCGCTCGGCGCGGGTGGTGATCCGGGCGACGTCGGAGCCGCCGCCGGGCTCGGTGATCGCGAGCGAGCCGATCGTCTCGCCGGCCAGGGTCGGCCGGACGAACCGCTCGACGAGGTCGGCGTCGCCGCTCGCGGCGATGTGCGGCAGCGCGATGCCGGCGGTGAAGAGCCCAGCCATCAGGCCGCTGGACGCACCCGCCTCGAACATCGCCTCCTGCACCACGATCGAGTCGACGATGTCGCCCCCGCCCCCGCCGACCTCCTCGGGGAAGGCCACGCCGATCAGGCCGAGGTCGCCGGCCGTGCGGTGGAGCGCGCGCGGGATCTCCCCCGCGTCCTCCCACTCCTGCAGGTGCGGGGCGACCTCGCGGCGGACGAACTCCGCCGCGGTCGCGCGCAGCGC
>JAYSEC010000008.1:28544-31070 GCA_041914085.1 Nocardioides sp. | reverse complement strand
TCACAGCAGACTCTCCTCGATCGAGACGGTGCGGGAGCGCAACCACTCGCCGAGGCCCTTGGCCTGCGGGTCGAAGCGCGTGGAGGCGGCGACGCCCTGGCCGAGCAGCCCGTGCACGACGAGGTTGACCGCGCCGAGGTGGGGCAGCAGCCAGACCTCGACGTCGAGGTCGGCGGTCTCCGGGAGCAGCGCGCTGATGCCCTTGGGGGACATCATCTTGAACAGCCACTGCACGCGGGCGTCGTACAGGTCGCGGTCGACGTCGTCGTGGGCGACCCAGAGGCCGATGTTGGCGTCGCCGCCCTTGTCGCCGGAGCGGGCGTGGACGAAGGTGCCGAGCGGCAGCCGGCGGGTGAGCACGTCCGGGCGTCCCGGGTACGGCGACGGGCGGGCGCCCGGTGCCTCGCCGACCGGCGAGTACTCACCGGCGTCGCCGATCACCTCGCGGCGACCGTCGGCGTGGACGACGGTGTGCGTCACCTGCGCCCGGTCGACGTGCTCGGCGCGATAGACGCCGTAGGGGGTCGCGGGGGCGGGTGGCGCGGTCATCGTGAAGCCCGGGTAGGACGCGAGCGCGAGCTCGACGGCCGCGGACGTGAACGCGCGGCCGACCGGGTCGGGCGACGGGTCCTTCACCGTGCAGCGCAGCAGGGTCGACGCCGCCTCCTCGGTCGCGGCGTCGGCCGGTGGCGGCGTCACGTCGGACCAGGTGACCTCCGCCGCGGTGAGCCGCGAGCCGAGCTGGTCGCGCACCCACTCCGCCTTGGCCTCGACGTCGAGGCCGGTCAGCACGAACTCGGCGCTGTTGCGCCAGCCGCCGAGCTCGTTGACGCCGACCTTGAGCCGCTCGGGCGGTGCCTCGCCGACGACGCCGGAGATCGCGACGCGGTCCGGCCCCTGCTGCTCGAGACGGACCGACTCGAGGTGCACGGTGACGTCGGGGCCGAGGTAGCGCGTGGACTGGATCTCGTAGACCAGCTGCGCGGTGACCGTGTCCACGGTGACGGCGCCGCCGGTGCCGTCGTGCTTGGTGATCACGCTCGACCCGTCGGCCGCGACCTCGGCGACCGGGAACCCGAGCGGCCGGTCGCGGTGGGGCAGGGAGAGGAACCCGCTGAAGTTGCCGCCGGTGGCCTGGGCCCCGCACTCGATCACGTGGCCGGCGACGACCGCGCCGGCCAGCTCGTCGTACGACGTCGGGGTCCAGCCGTGGTGCGCGACCGCCGGGCCGACGACCAGCGAGGCGTCGGTGACCCGCCCGGTGACGACGATGTCGGCGCCACCGCGCAGCGCGGCGGCGATGCCGAAGCCCCCGAGGTAGGCGTTGGCGGTCAGGGCGTCGGCGAAGGCGAGGTGGCGCACGTCGTCGCCCTCCACGTGGGCGATCGCGGGGTCGAGCCCGAGCCCGGTCGCGACCTCACGCAGCCTGTCGGCGAGCCCCGCCGGGTTGAGCCCGCCGGCGTTGGCGACGATCTTCACGCCGCGCTCGAGCGCGAGGCCGAGGCAGTCCTCGACCTGGCGGACGAAGGTCCGGGCGTAGCCGAGGGAGGTGTCCTTGAGCTGGTCCTTGCCGAGGATCAGCATGGTGAGCTCGGCGAGGTAGTCGCCGGTGAGGACGTCCAGGCTCTGCCCATCCTGCGTGGCGCCCTCGAGCATCTCCCGCATCGCGCTGAGCCGGTCACCGTAGAAGCCGGAGCAGTTGCCGATCCGCACGACCCCGCTCATCGCGGCGCCCGCCCGCCACCCGGCTGGCCGGCGAAGGCCTGCGCGATGTCGAGCCACCGGTCCACGTCGGGCCCGGTCGCGACGAGGTCGGTGTCGGCGCGGTGCACGCGCTGCGTGACGAGGCGGCAGAAGTCGCCCGCGCTCCCGGTCAGCGTCTGGGCCGCGTCCTCCGGACCCCAGCCCCACACCTCGCCCGAGGGCGCGACCAGGTCGATGCGGAACTCCTCGGCCGGCGCGTCGAGGCCGTGCACCCCGAAGGCGAAGTCGCGGGTGCGGACGCCGAGGTGGGCGACGTGGCGGATGCGGTCGGTGTCCTCGACCGGGGCGCCGAGCGCCTCGTGCACGTCGAGGCTGTGGGCCCAGGTCTCCATCAGCCGGGCGGTGGCCATCGAGGTCGCCGACATCGGCGGCCCGAACCACGGCATCTTCGCCCCGCTCGGGTACGACGCCAGCGCGGCGTGCAGGTCGCGGCGCGCGGAGCGCCAGCGCGCCAGCAGGTCGGGCTCGGCTGCGAGGGCGTGGGCCTGGGCGTCGACGAACCCCTCGGGGTCGGCGATCGCGGCGAGCACCACCTCGTCCCAGGCCTCCTTGTCGGTCGCGGCCTGGAGGGCCACGCCGTCGGTCCACGCGAGGTGGGCGACCTGGTCGGCGACGTCCCAGCCGGTCGCGGGCGTGGGGGTGTGCCAGCCCGTGTCGTCGAGGTCCGCGACGAGCGCGTCGAGCCGGTCCCCCTCGGCGGCGAGGTCGGCCAGCACCTGGGTCAGTACGTCGCTCACTCCTGCTCCTTCTTCTTGCGGTCCT
>JAYSEC010000008.1:18134-28444 GCA_041914085.1 Nocardioides sp. | reverse complement strand
GCGGTCCTTGCGGTCCAGCTCCCGGTCCAGCACGTCGGCCCACTCGCGCAGGATCCGGCGGCGACGGGCCGAGTCGTCGGAGATCGTGGACGCCAGGCCCAGGCCGCGGACCAGGTCGAGGGTCGCCTGCACCAGCTCGCGCACGCCGGGCTGCGACTCGTCGGCACCGAGGGCGGTGGCGGTGAGGCGGTGCGCCTCGCGGCCGACCCGCTGCTCGAGCGGCGCCACCGCGGCGAGCAGCGCCTCGTCGGTGCGCGCGGCGACCCACAGCTCGAGCGCCGCCGCGAAGACGGGCGAGGCGAAGTGGTCGCCGAGCATCTCGAGCATCGTGCGGAGCCGGGTGCGCCGGTCCGTGGCGGTGGCGACCGGCTGCGCACTCAACCGGTCGAAGGCGTCGGCCAGCTCGGCCCCCCGGCGCTCGGTGAGGTGCTCGACGGCGGCGACGACCAGGTCGTTCTTGGTCGGGAAGTGGTGCAGCTGCGCCCCCCGGCTGACGCCCGCGCGCTCCGAGACCAAGGTGGTCGAGGTCCCGGCGAAGCCGCGCTCGACCAGCAGCTCCACCGTGGCCTCGAGCAGGCGGGCACGCATCGCCCGGCTGCGGTCGGCCTGCGGCACGCGGACCGGCGAGCCGAGGGAGGACGACGAGGACGACATGCGCACAGCCTGCCGTCGTACAAACAAACAGTCAAGCCTGACTTTTTATTGGACTCCGACCAGGCTGGCTCCTGCCCCGCACCCGGAGCGCGACCCCAGCCACAGGTCGCCCGGCGCTGCCTGCACCTGCCAGGCGTACCAGCCGGGCTGCGCCACGGCGATGGTCACGTGGACGGGACCGTTGCCACTCCGGGTCCGGGTGGTCTCGCCGACCACGGTGGCGCACCCGTCCTGGATCGCGGCCAGCGGGCTGGCGTACGGCCCGGCCAGCGTCGCGGTCAGCGTGACCTGGTCGGGGAAGGGCAGGCCGCTGACGCTCGCGGTCGCACCCAGCTCGCCGACCGGCAGCACATCGGCGTCGGTGGCGACGGTGGTCGTCGCCCGGCCCCGGACCAGCACCGGCGCCCCGCACGCGGCGACCGGCGCGTTGGTCTCGGTCCCGTCGACGGCGACCTGCCACACGAAGTAGCCGGCGGCCGGGGTCAGCGCCGGCAGTGCGTAGGCACCGTCACCGGTCACGGGAGCGGACACCTGGCCGGCGGAAGGACCCGTGCAGCTCGCCGCGCCGGCCCCGGCATAGGGACCGCGCAGCACGGCCGTGGCGGTGCGCCGCACCGCGTCGCCCGCCACCGTGGCGACGACGCGCGCGGCGGAGCCCACCACCAGCTGGGTCGGCTCGGCGGCGAGGGCGAGGGTCTGCGGACCGCGCACCGGCGCTCGGGCGGAGACCACGAGCGTGCGGGTCACGCCGCCCTCGACGGCGGTCGCCTCGCGACGCTCCTCCGGGCTGCGCACGAGCAGCCTGTGCTCGGGGACGTGCCCCACCGTCGCCGTCACGTCCTGCCAGCCGCGAGCGTCGGCGGCGAACCGGGCGACCGCGCGTCCGTCGTCCCCCGTGACCGCCTCGCGCGCGGCACCGGCACCCATCCCGAGCGTGACCGGCAGCCCTGGCGCGGGCCTTCCGTGACCGTCCAGCACGCTCAGCGTGACCGCCACCGTGCCTCCGACGTCCGTGGCGTCGGCGTCGATCCGGGCGGTGTACGCACCGGCGCTGAGCCGTGACTGGCGGAGCATGATGCGAGCGAAGCGGGCGACGGCCGGACCGTTGCCCGACTGGCGGATCCGGCGCGCGCCGTGGCGCCGGTCGATGCGCCACCCGTCGCCCGCCAGCAGGTGGTAGACGCTCGCGTCGACCGCCGCGGACTGCGTGGGGTCGCGGTAGGAGCCGTACTTGGAGAGGATCCAGGCCGCCCGTGCGGTCTCGGCCCGGGAGGTCCTGGCACCGGGGAGGTCGCCGACCGGCCGCGCACCCCGGAAGCCCGCCCGGTTGGGCCGGCGGGTCGGGGTCGTCAGGTAGAGCTCGTGGTCGCCCACCCGGTAGCCGCCGATCCATCCGCCGGCCGCGTCACCGGTCGCCTCGATCGGGTAGCCGGACCAGCGGTGCGGGGCACCTCCGTCGGCCGCGGAGGCGGTCCCGACCGCTCCGACGAGGCTCCCCGTGACCAGCAGCAGTGCGGCCAGGTAGGCAGCGGGACGGCAGGAACGGTGCGGGTGCGTGGGCACGGCAGCCTCCTCACCCGACCGGTGTCGGCGACACCGTGCCGGGGTCCGTGGGCGTCCCCGCCGGCCGCGCGGGCGCGGACGGGGTCGGCGAGGAGGTGGGCGACGGGGTGGGCTGGGGCGTGGGCTGGGGAGTCGGTCGGGGGGTGGGCTGCGGGGTCGGTCGGGAGGTGGCTGGTGCCGTCGCGGTGGCGGTCGGGGCGGAGGTCGGTGGCGGCGTGGACGGCGGCTGCGCCGCCGTGACCACGTCGGCGGTGGCGGTCACGGGAGGCGGCGTGGTCACGGAGACCTCGCCGCGCACGCCGCTCGCGGACTCCGAGGTGGCCGACCACCGGTAGGTGCCGGCGTCGAGCCCGGCGACGACGACCTGGCGCCCGTCGGGCGCCCGCACCACCACGTGGCGTACGACGCGCAGGCCGGCGGGGCCGCGCACCACCAGCCGGACCGTCGCAGGCCGCCGGGACGCGCGGACGGCGAACGCCGCCGACCCGGCACCGGCGCGGACCGTGCGCACCCGGACCGTGCGGCTCGCCCCGGCGGCGTCCGAGGCCGTTGCGCCGGGCGTGACCGCTCGGACCGCGCCCGGGTCACGGTGCGCCTCCGGCGACCGGTCGGGGCCGGCCACGGCGACGGCGAGCGAGACGGCGAGCGCGAGCCCTGCGACGCCGGCGAGGGCGGCAGCCCCGCGCCGCACGCCCGACGCGTGCTGGTCCTCGCCGAGGAAGTCGTCGAGGTCCTGCACGGGGGGCAACGGGCGCTCCGGCGTCGGGAGGGGGCGCTCGTCCTCGGGCACCGCGACCCGCTGGCGTGGGATCGCGACCGGCTGCTCCACCAGCGCGCGGACCCGCTCCGACGGCTCGACACCGAGCTCCTCGTCGAGGACGTCGCGGTAGCGGCGGAGCTCGTGGCGCGCGCCCGCGGCGTCGCCGAGGCCGAGGTGGCCCCGGATCGCCAGCTCGCGGGCCGACTCGCGCAGCGGGTCGATGCCCCCGGCCACGGCTGCGGCCTCGACGGCGAGGGTGAAGTCACCGGCGTCGAGGCCGTGGCGGGCGATCCGTTCGAGCGCCTCGACCCGGAGCTGCTCCAGGCGGGGTCGTTCCTCCACCACCCAGTCGTCGAACCATCCGGGCAGCAGGTCGGGCCCGCGCAGCACCTCGAGGAGCTCCCGCGCCGCGCCTCCGTCCAGGGGCAGCTCGGTGAGCCCGGCGGCCCGACGCAGGTCGTCGACGTCGACCCGGATGCGCGGCGCCAGCCCGAGCGTGGACCTGCCGGGGCTCAGCACGCCGGGGCACCGGCGCTGGCACTGCCAGACCGCGCGACGCAGGCTGCCGAGGGCGTGCTCGTCGGTGCTGTCCGGCCACAGGATGCTCGCGACCTGCGCCCGGCTTCCCGGGGCGGCCAGGCCGAGCAGCGCGACCAGGCGCTGCTCGCGGTGCCCGAGGGCGACCTCGGCCCCGTCGATGACGAGACGCCAGTCGCCGAGGAGGCTCAGGCGTGCGGGAGCGACAGCGACGGCGCTGTGCTCTGACATGGGACGGCACCTCCCCCGAAGGAAAGCCATGAGACGTGCGAGGTCAGTCGGGTCGGGGGTCTGACTCCTTGACCTTCGCAGGGTGCTCCTCACCCGTGGGGGTGGGAAGGGCGCGACGGAACTTCCCCAATTTTCGTGGCCGTGTCTAGACCGCGGAAGCCCCATCCGGGCGTCGTCACGGCCCGGTCACGCAGAAGTCACGGCGGTGCGCGTCCACTCTCCGGCACGCACCGCGCTGAGGGGGGAGGTGATCACCATGCGCAACGTCCTGTCCATCGCCGAGCTCGAGTCCGAGCACACCGAGCTGCTCCCGGTCCGGGAGACGCTCTTCTTCGGCAACAACAACTGGGCCGCCATCTACGCGAGCAACTCCTCGCTGGCGCTCAACGCCGCGTCGCTGGCCTCGATGGCCAACAGCGCCGCCGTGCAGACGGTCGTCGTCACGCAGGGCTGATGCTCCAGGCCGTGGCCCCACCGCGGGGGGCCACGCGCACCGTCCGACGGGAGTCAGTGGAAGGGGGTGAAGGGAATGATCCGACGACCAGTGCTCGGCACGACCGACCTCGAGGCCGAGGTGGCCATGGCGCTGCCGCTGCGGGAGACGATGAGCTGCCAGTTCGCGTGCGTCAACGTCGCCAACGTCATCGGCGTCAACCTCGCCATCTCGGTGAACGCCGCCACGATCAACTCACAGGCGAACGCCCTGGCCATGCAGTACCTCGGCTCGGTCCAGATGCCGTGACCCGACCAGGCGGCGGCTGTGTTGCTCTGGCGCAGCCGCCGCCCCCGACCTCGACCTCCAGAGCACACCAGAGCGATGAACACCCAGACTGCACCTCACCTCGCCACCGACACGGACGTCGCATCGGGAGCCACCGGGCCGCGATGGCGACGGGCGCTGGGCCTGCAGTTCCTGGGGCCGGTCCAGGGGTCGGGCCTGCGCGACCCGGCGTACCTGGTCCGCAGGACCGACGACCAGGTGGTCCAGCTCTCCGAGCTCCTCCACCTGGTCGTCGTCCACGCGGAGCCACCGCGCGCGTCGGCCGAGCTCGCCGGCGCGGTGAGCGCGGCGTACGGCCGGACGCTGACCGCCGAGGGGCTCGAGCACCTGGTCACGACCCGGCTCGAGCCGCTGGGCCTCGTCGTGGCGGACGAGGCCGAGGAGCCGCAGCGGCCCGTCAAGGCCCGGCCGCTGCTCGCCCTGACCCTCAAGGCGACGCTGGTCCCGGCCGGGCGCACGCGGGTGCTGGCGGCGCTGCTCGCCCCGCTCTTCTGGCCACCGCTCGTCCTGGCCGCGCTCGTCGCCCTCGTCGTCGCGGACGTCGTGCTGGTCACCGGCGGCGGCTTCTGGCAGGCGGTCTCGGAGGTCTTCGCGACCCCGACCACCGCGCTGCTGATCTACGCGATGCTCATCGCCTCGGCGGTCGTCCACGAGATCGGTCACGCCGCCGCCTGCCGCTACGGCGGGGGCGAGCCCGGCGAGATCGGGGTGGGGGTCTACCTCGTCTTCCCCGCGTTCTACACCGACGTCACCGACTCCTACCGCCTCGGTCGCGCCGGACGCGTCCGCACCGACCTCGGCGGGCTCTACTTCAACGTGCTGACCGTGCTCGGGCTGGTCGCCGCCCACCTGGCGACCGGCAGCGGGCTGCTGCTGCTGACGGCCCTCACGCTCCAGCTGCAGATGCTGCAGCAGCTGATCCCGGTCGTGCGCTTCGACGGCTACTTCATCCTCTCCGACCTGGCGGGGGTACCGGACCTCTTCTCCCGGGTGGGCCCGGTGCTCCGCAGCCTTCGTCCGGGTCGCCCCGTCGACCCGCGCGTGAGCGAGCTGCGCCCGCGGGCGCGGCGGCTGGTGACGGCGTGGGTGCTCGTGGTGGTGCCGTTGCTGGCCGGCGCCCTGGTCTGGTTCGTGTGGGCGCTGCCGCAGTTCGTCGAGCACGGCCGGGAGGGGATCCGCCTCCAGCAGCTGGTCTTCGACGTCGCGTGGCAGCGGCGGGACTGGCCCGCCATGGCGCTCGCGGTCGTGTCGATCACCCTGCTGCTCGTCCCCCTGGTCGGCGTCGCCGTCATGGTGTGGCGGCTGGCCACCACCGTCGCCACGCTCGTACGCCGCCACGTCGGCGCCCGGGTCGCCGCGGGCCTGCGGACCGAGGAGCGACCCACGGACGCCTTCGCCCAGCCCCCTGCTGCCGAGCCGGCTGTGCTCTCCGCAGCCGACTTCACCGACGCGATCATGTACGCCCCGCGCGTCCCGCCCCCGCGGCACGGCTGGCGCCGCGCCGTCTACCAGGGGAGCGGGCACGTGGTGAACCCCGGACCGAGCCCCGCCGAGCAGCGGCGACAGGAGCTCGAGCGGCGGCTGCGCACCCCCATCGAGGGATCACGGCGCGTGGTGGTGCTCAGCCGCAAGGGCGGCGTCGGGAAGACCACCATCACCCTGGCGCTCGGCAGCACCTTCGCGATGCTCCGCGGCGACCGGGTGATCGCCGTCGACGCCAACCCCGACGCCGGCAACCTGGCCCACCGGGTCGCGCCGCCGCACGACCTGAACATCACGCACGTCCTCCGCGACCTCGACGACATCAGCAGCTACGCCGCCCTGCGCGGCTACACCTCCCAGGCGATCGAGTCGCGGCTGGAGGTGCTCGCCTCGGACGACGACCCCCGCATCCAGATGGCCCTGGACCGCGACGACTACCACCGCCTCGTCGGGCTGCTCGACCACTTCTACAACCTGATCCTGCTCGACACCGGCACCGGCATCCTGGACAGCGCCAACCAGGGGCTGCTCAGCGAGGCCGACCAGGTGGTGCTCGTGGTCCGGGCCGGCCTCGACGGCGGCCGAGCCGGCGCCCTGACCCTGGACTGGATGGACGAGCACGGCTTCGGCGACCTCGTGTCACGGGCTGTCGTCGTCGTCA
The DNA here is from genome assembly GCA_041914085.1 of Nocardioides sp. Lineage (GTDB taxonomy): Bacteria > Actinomycetota > Actinomycetes > Propionibacteriales > Nocardioidaceae > Nocardioides. Next base: position 21,775 of record JAYSEC010000008.1, on the reverse strand, counting down.
ACGCACAACGCCACGGCGCCGCACCGCCGGAGAGGATGCGGCGCCACTTCGAGAAACGTTGCCACCGCGTGGTCACCGTCCCGTGGGACGGCGCCCTCGAGCAAGGAGCCCTGACCGACATGTCCTCCCTCCACCGCAGGACCCGCGACAGCCTCGTCGACATCGCCGCGGCGGTCGCCGACACCTTCGTGCAGACGGGAGCGCGGCCGTGACCCCCCGGCGTGCGCTCGTCCCGGTGGTGGCGGCCGCGGTCGCGGTCGCCGCCGTGGCCGTGGCCGGCGGCTCCTCGACCGGCGCCCGGCCCGGCGGGCCCACCGCCCTCGACCTCCTGTCGAGCGCGCACCCGACGGCCTCGATGCCGGGCGTGGCGGACCGCGCCCTCGACGCACGGGTGTGGGCCGGCGGCCTCGGGGTCTCCGTCGACACCGCAGCCCTGACCTCGACCACGTGCGACGGCTGCGCGGGCGAGAGCACCTCGCTCCACGTGGTCTACGCCGACCGCGCGCAGCGCGCCCAGCTCGACAACGTCGCCACCGCCTGGACGCAGGAGTGCCGGAGCTGCGCCGCGTCGGCGCTGTCCGTGCAGGTCGTCGTGCTCCGCGGCCGGCCGACCACGGTGCCGAACAACCGCGCGCTGGCGCTCGACGCGGCCTGCTCCCAGTGTCGTACGGCCGCGGTGGCCTACCAGGTCGTGCTCGTCGCCGACGACGCCCAGCCGATGACCGACACCGAGGTGGCCGAGTTGCGCGCGTGGTTCGACGAGCAGGCAGCCGTCGTCCGCCAGTCGGTCGTCGACCCGACCGACCCGCAGGGGCCCACCCCGACGGAGCCGACCCCCACGACCAGCCCGACGCCGACGCCGACCGGCCCGCCGGACCCGGCCGACCCGACGGCGTCGACGCCCGCACCCCGGCCTGCGGCCGCTGGCGGCAGCCGCCGCGCCCGCCGCGACGCCGTGTCCGCGCTGGGTGCGCTCGAGCGGCTCCTCACCAGTGCCCTCGACGCCGACGCCGTGGCAGCCGACGTGGACGTCAGCCGCTGACGGGCCGGTCCGGTCAGTCCAGCCGCGCGACCAGGGGCAGCCGGGAGCGGGCGGTCACCCCGACCACCGCGGCGGTCAGCAGGGGCAGCGCGACGACGATCACGACGATCAGCGGCCACGGGACGGCGAGGTAGGGCCCGGTCTCGCTGAACGAGGTCAGCGGTCGCGAGATCGCGACACCGGGGATGAACCCGACGGCGGCCCCGAGGACGGCACCGACCGAGCCCACCACGAGGGCGTACGACGCCGCCACCCGCCGCCGGGCACGCGGCGCGGCACCGACCGCGGACAGCGTGGCCAGGTCGGGCCGCGCGTCGGAGAGCGCGAGGAAGGTCGCGGTCAGCGTGCCGCCGAGCATCAGCACCCCGCCCAGCGCGCCCAGCACCACGAGGACGATCACGGCCTCCGGAGGTCGCTGGTATCCCCGCTCGACGTAGAGCGAGGCGTCGGCCACGACGCCGTCGACCGTCTCCTGGATCCGCGTCTCGGTCTCCTCGTCGAGGTCGCCGGTCAGCCGCAGGCCGGTCGTCACGACCTCCATGCCGGTGTCGCGGGCGACCTGCGGGGGCACGACGGCCATGGCCGGGGCCGGCCCGAGCCGCGCCGAGTCCCACGCGACCAGGAGGGCGGGCACCCGTGCCGAGGACCGCGACTCCGGCTCCGATGCCGACTGGCCGCGCCAGGTCTCGGTGCGGATGGTCGCCTCGTCCACGGCGTCGGTCCGGAGCGTGAAGAGGACGACCTGGCCCGCGGCGAGCCCCGCGTCCACCCGGCGTGCCTGCTCGCCCTCCAGCCCGAGATCGGCCGCCCGGTCGGTGACGACGGTCGACGACATCCCGTAGAAGTCGAGGCAGCACTCGTCCGGCTCGACGTCACTGGGCCCCTCCACCCAGGTGCTCGTGTAGCCGTTGGGGTCGTAGGCCTGGTTCGGCCCGCGCGTCGTGTCGATCCGCACCTCGGGCGCCGCCTGGTGGACCGCGCGCTCGATGCGGTCCCACGACGCTGCGAGGTCGGGCGACTGCTCGCCCTCCAGCACCTCGGGCGCCCAGACCAGGCGGCCGGCACCCATCGGGGCCTGCGGCTGGTAGGTCTCCTGGTTCTCGAGCTCGTCGCTCGCGTTCGCGATGCCGAGCGCGACCACCCCCGCCACCGTCGCGGCGACGGCGGCGACGGCCGGCACGGTCCGGGTGCGGTGGCGCGCGGCGTCGCGGGCGGCGTACCGCGCGGTGAGGGGCAGGCGGCCGGCGAGCCTCGAGACGGCCGACACGACGACCGGGACGACGAGGATCATGCCCAGCACGGAGACGATCGCCGCGCCGGCGATCCAGTAGGCGCCGCTGGCGTTGTCGGACGTGAACGCGCCGTAGGTCGAGGCCGCGATGCCCACGCCGAGCAGGACCAGCCCGACGACCGGGGTCGACGCGCGCGGGCGCCGGTCGCCGCGCCGTCCCGCGAGGACGGCCACGACGTCCTGGCGGCTGGCCAGCCAGGCCGGCACGACCGAGGCCAGCACGGCCGAGACCAGGCCGAAGGCGGAGATCGCGGCGAGGTAGGGCCACGGCAGCTCGAACGGGCCGAACCACTCGCCGTTGAACCGCTGGACCAGCGGCAGCAGCGCCCAGCCGGTGGCGACACCGAGGACCAGGCCGAGGACCGCGGCGACCAGGCCGAGGACCAGCCCGCTGCCGAGGATCACCCGGCGCGACTGCCGCGGCGTGCCGCCCGACGCGGCGATCAGCGCGAGCGTGCGGGCGTGGCGGCGGGCGCCGACCGCGAAGGCCGGACCGGCCAGCAGGACGACCTCGATGAGCGCCATCACCACGATCAGCACGGCCACGGCCACCATCTCGCTGCTGCCGGTGCCGTAGCCCATCTGCTCCGCGGTCGCGGAGAAGTCGGGCGGGTCGGCGAGGACGGCGCGCGAGGTGACCAGTCCGCCGATCTCGTTGAGCTCGCGGACCGTCGACCACGGGACGGGCCCGGCGTCGACCAGCCACTCACGCACGTTGGTGGAGTCGCCCGGCAGGTCAGCGACCGACCCGAGCATCACCGGCTGGTCGCGTGCGGTCGCGTCGCGGCCGGCGCCGACGATCGTCAGCGTCGCCTCGCCGACCCGCACCTCGTCGCCGAGGGCGAAGCCCCTGTCGAGCATGGCGTCGTTCACGACGACCTCGCCGGGCCCGGCGGGGAGGCGGCCGGACCCCAGCTCGAAGAGCCCGCGGGTGATCGGGTCGGACAGGTCGACGCCGGTGGTGGTGAAGCTGACCACCCGCTCCCCCAGCCGCGCCCGCTGCCAGCCGGTGGCCATCGGCACGAGCCGGGCGTCGTCGCCCAGGACGCCGAGCACGTCGGCGGCCTCGAGCGGGTCCTCGTAGTCGAAGTCGCCCACCTGCATCCACCCGCCGCCCCGGATCGGGTCGGCCAGCTGGACCACCGGGCCCCGCCCCTCGGTGCGCACGCGCGCGTCGGCGGCGCCGAGGGTGCGGTCGGCCGCCTCGACGCCGGAGACCTCGGAGGTCTTGATGACCACCGCGGCGGCGCTCACCGCGAGGACGGGCAGGGTGATCATCACCAGCACGAGCACGCTGCGGCCACGGTG
>JAYSEC010000008.1:0-18034 GCA_041914085.1 Nocardioides sp. | reverse complement strand
CCGCGAGGACGGGCAGGGTGATCATCACCAGCACGAGCACGCTGCGGCCACGGTGGCGCAGCGCGTCGCGCCATGCGATCAGCAGCGCCGGGCGCCAGCCGCTCACGCGGGGTCCCCGAGGCGTTGTTCGGGGGAGCGGAGCGGAGGAGAAGAACGTCGTGGGGTGCTCATCGAGCCGTCTCCTCGGCGAGCAGCTGCTCGGGCTCGTCGGAGCCGGTCTCGTCGACGACGACACCGTCGCGCAGGAACACCACGCGGTCGGCCCACGCGGCGTGACGCGCCTCGTGGGTCACCATCACGCCGGCAGCACCGGCGTCGCAGCGCGCCCGGAGCAGGCGCAGGATCTCCTCGCCGGTGTCCGTGTCGAGGGCCCCGGTCGGCTCGTCGGCCAGGATCAGCCGCCGGTCACCGACGATCGCGCGGGCGATCGCCACGCGCTGCTGCTGGCCGCCGGACATCTCGTCGGGGAAGCGGTCGGCGAGGTCGGCGATGCCGACCTCCTCCAGCGCGGTCAGCGCCAGGCGCCGGGCGATGCGTCCCTTCTCCCCGTCGAGCTCGCGCGGCAGGGCGACGTTCTCGGCGGCGGTGAGGGCGGGGATGAGGTTGAAGTCCTGGAAGACGTAGCCCACCGACGTGCGCCGCATCCGGGCGCGCCCGGCGTTGTCGAGCGAGGCGAGGTCGGTGCCCTCGATCCAGACCGAGCCGGAGGTCGGGGCGTCCAGGCCGCCGGCCAGGGTGAGCAGGGTCGACTTGCCGGAGCCCGAGGGCCCCATGACGGCGACCAGCTCGCCGGGGTGGGCACGGAAGGTGACGCCGCGCAGGGCGTGCACCTCCGTGGCGCCCTCGCCGTGGACCCGGCTGACGGCGGCGAGGTGGAGCACGGCGTTCATCGCGCGACCCCCTCGGTGGTCGTCGCGGCGGGTGCGTCACGTCGTACGTCGGCGCGGTCGAGGGCGGCGCGGCGCAGGCGGGCCTCGCAGTGGTCGAGCCACCGCACCTCCGCCTCGGCGTCGAAGACGAGCGAGTCGAGGACCAGGCTCCAGGCGAGGTCCTCCGGCCCCTCCGGCGCCGCGGCGCGGCCGGTGCGCTTGAGTCGGGTGTAGTCCTGCAGCGCCGCGATCGTCGCGCTCCGCTGGCGCTGGATGATCGTGCCGACGTCGACGCCGGGCAGGGTGACCGCGATGGCGAGCTTGATGGCCAGCTCGTCGCGCGGGGGTTGGGAGCGAGGCACCGGGGTGGCGAACCACTCCGACACCTCGCTCCGCCCCGCCTCGGTGGCGCGGTAGCTGACGTGCCGCTCGGTCCCGGACTGGTGGTCGTCGGCTCCCCCGAGCTCGACGACCTCGACCAGTCCGTCACGCTCGAGTCGCGTGAGGGTGGTGTACACCTGCCCGATGTTGAGCGGCCACGTCTCGCCCGTGCGCTGCTCGAACTCGGCCCGCAGCTGGTAGCCGTACATCGGCCCCTGCTCCAGGATCGCCAGCATCGCCTGTCGGATCGACATCCGCGCCTCCGTGGTCCGTCCACCGCCCCCCGTGAGCGATGGATACCGGGTATGTATACCACGTATGCATGGCGCTCCGCACCTTCGTGATCCCCGGTCAGCCGGGGATTCCTGAACTTGTCGGCCCATGCACGGCCTGACATGTTCAGCGATCCCCGGTCAGCCGGGGATCACTGGCGAAGGTCAGACGGCGGCGACGGTGAGCACGACCCTCGCCCGGTCGGCAGGGTCGAGCCAGCGGCGGCGGGCGCGGCGCAGGCGGTACGACGACCACGCCAGGAACGGCACGGCGACGACGACCGGGAGCCACGCCCACGGGAGGGCGGCGAAGGCGGTGAAGAGCATGGCGGTGAGGGTCGTGACCAGCGACAGCCGGCCGGCGTACCCGGCCATGGCGGCGTGCGGCGCCGGCGTCGCCCGCGGCGAGGACAGGTCGACGGAGTAGGGCGACCGGACCGACCAGGTCATCACGACCGCGAGCACCTGCACGACCACGACCAACCAGCACGCGGCGACCGACAGGCCGGTGACCAGGGGCGGCAGGCCGTTGCGCAACAGGGCGAGGACGACGGTCACGCCCGACACCATCACCATGCACTCGGCGACGACCAGGGCGCGGACGTCGAACACGTCCCGCGCGGAGACCGGCAGGGTCTCGCGCCAGACCATCCCCTTGCCGTCGAGGCACCAGGCGTTGACCCCGAACAGCAGGGCCGCACCGCTCGCGGTGAGACCCGGCAGCAGCATGACCGAGCTCCACTGGAGGCCGGTGACCAGCGCGATCAGCCCGGGGCCGAAGCCGAGGACCAGCAGGCCGCGGCGCATGCCCACCGAGCGCCAGACCGACCCGCGGTCGAGCCGCCTCAGCAGCGCTCGCTCGGGCGAGCCCCAGCGCGGCTCGGGCACGTGCCGCGCCTCGTGCACGCCGGACTGGACGCGCAGCTCCTCGCGGGGCGGCAGCCCGAGCGCCCAGGCGGCGGGACGGGCCCCGACCACGACCAGGGCGGCGGCGACCACGAGCAGCACGAGGACCGCGACCGGCCACCGTGCGGTCGGCGCCGCCTCGGCCAGCCAGGTGGTGGGCAGTGCGCGGACGAGCGGGCCGAGGGCCCCGGCCAGGTGCAGCCCGGCGAGGGCCAGCACGACGAGCCCGCCGGCCACGCGGACCACGACGACGCCGTGCGCGGTGCGGCGTACGCCCTCGACGGCCCAGCCGATCGCCTGTCCGGCCGTCGACGCGGCGAGCACCCAGGCGAGCACCACGAGCTGGGCGCCGAGCAGGTGGGCCGGCTCCGCCACCAGGGCCGAGACGGCCAGCAGGCCCCACATCTGCACCAGCCACGCGAGGTTCACCGGCGCGAGGAGCAGCGCGCCGAGATGCTCGGTGACGGGGCTGATCGGGTGGATGGCCGCCTCGCTGCGCGAGAGCAGCTCGCGGCCGCCTCCGCTGCTCATCGCGGAGCTGACGGACAGGGCCAGGAACCCGAGGAAGGCCGCGCCGAAGTTGGCCTGCAACGCCGTGACCGCCTTCTGCACGGTCTCGCTGCGAACGGCGTCGAGGTCGAAGTACGCCGGTGCGACGGCGAAGCCGACGGTGAGCGCCACGACGACCAGGGCCCCGCCCACCGCCGCAGCGGGACGGCGTACGGTCCGGGCGCGGAACGCGACGAGGTGCCGGGTGTCGCGCGCGGACCCGACCCAGTCAGTCGAGGAGGTCACGGTAGGCCTCGCCGGTGAGCTCGGCGGCCTGCATCGCCGCGACCCGGTTGCCCCCGCGCAGCACGACCGCGGTGCCGCAGGCCTCGAGGGCCAGGTCGCGCAGGTGGGTAGAGAGCAGGACGCAGGCGCCGCGCGCCCGGGCGTCGGCGACCACCTCGAGGGTGGCCTCGACGCCGAGCGGGTCGACGCCGTCGAAGGGCTCGTCGAGCAGCAGCACCGCCGGCTCGTGCAGCGCCGCGAGCACGACGCTCAGCCGCCGGCTCATGCCGTGGCTGAACCCGCCGACGACGCGGTGCGCGACGTCGCCGAGCTCGAAGCGCTCGAGCAGGTCGCGACCGCGCCCCTCCCAGTCGTCCATGCGGCGCAGCCGGGCACTGAGCTGGAGGTGCTCCCACGGCGTGGCTCGCGGGACCAGGCCGCCCACGTCGGGGCAGTAGCCCACCACGCGCTTGACGCCGAGGGCGTCGGTCGCGGCGTCGTGGCCGCCCACCGTCACCTCGCCGGCCGTCGGCGGGACCACCCCGGCCAGCACCTTCATCGTCGTCGACTTGCCCGCACCGTTGCGCCCCAGCACCGCGGTCGCCTGCCCGCTGTCCGCGACGAGGTCGACACCCGACACCGCCTCGACGTCACCGAAGCGCACGTGCAGGCCGCGGACGACGACGGCGGGGGTCTGGCTCACCTCCCGATTCTCGCCGACCGGGCACTTCCTCGCGGAGAAATGCGCTGACCGGGCACTTCCTCGCGGTAGCAGCGCGAGGACGTGCCCGGTCGGCGGTCCGCAGCGCGAGGAAGTGCCCGGTCGGCGGTGTGCAGCGCGAGGACGTGCCCGGTCAGGCGGGGAAGGACTCGCCCCTCGCCGCGAGGTCGCGGAGGTACGCCGTGGGGCGGAAGCGCTCGCCGTACGCGTCGGCGAGCTCGTCGGCCCTGGCCAGGAAGGCCTCGAGCCCGACCGGACCGACGCCCTTGCCGGTCTCGTCGAGCGCCTGCCAGCCGGTCATGAACTGGGCCGCACCGCCGGTCAGCGCGGGGAACCCGATGCCCATGATCGAGCCGATGTTGGCGGCCGCCGCCGAGGTGATGACGCCCTCCTCGAAGCACTTCGCGGTCTCGAGCGCCTCGATGAACAGCATCCGGTCGCGGATGTCGCGGATCGGGACCTGCTGCTCGGCGACCGGGAAGTGCTCGGCGAGCCCCGGCCACAGCGTCGTACGCCGGCCGTCCTCGTCGTAGTCGTAGAACCCGGCGCCCGCGAGCCGCGAGGGCCGGCCGAGCTCCAGCATGGTGTCGACGACCGTCGACGACGGGTCGGCGGCGACGTCCTTGCCCGCCGCCTTCCAGGCCGCCTCGTTGGCGACGCGGATCTTCTTCATCAGCTCCATGTTGAGCTCGTCGCTGATCTGCAGCGGGCCGACCGGGAACCCGGCCGACGTCGCCGCCCGCTCGAGCGAGACGGGGTGCACGCCCTCGGCGAGCATGGTGAGGCCCTCGTTGATCTGGGTGCCGATGACCCGCGAGGTGTAGAAGCCGCGCGAGTCGTTGACGACGATCGGCGTCTTGCGGATCTGCTGGACCACGTCGTACGCCTTGGCCAGCGCCACGTCGGAGGTCTCCGCGCCGCGGATGATCTCGACCAGCGGCATCTTGTCCACGGGGCTGAAGAAGTGCAGCCCGATGAAGTCGGCGGGGCGGTCCACGCCCTCGGCGAGCTCGGTGATCGGCAGGGTCGAGGTGTTCGAGCACAGGAGCGCGTCGTCGTCGACGTGGGGCGCCACCTCGGCGAAGACCTTGGCCTTGAGGGACGGGTCCTCGAAGACCGCCTCGATGACGAGGTCGCAGCCGGCGAGGTCCTCGGCGGACGCGGTCGGGGTGATCCGGCCGAGCAGCTCGTCGGCCTTCTCCTGCGTGATCTTGCCGCGCTCGACGCCCTTGGCGTTCAGCTTGGCGGTGTAGGACTTCCCGCGCTCGGCCGCCTCGAGCGTGACGTCCTTGAGCACGACCTGCATGCCGGCGCGGGCGCAGGAGTAGGCGATGCCCGCGCCCATCATCCCGGCGCCCAGGACGGCGACCTTGGTCGCCTGCCAGCGCTCGATGCCCTGCGGGCGCAGCGAGCCGGAGCCGATCGCCTGGAGGTCGAAGAAGAAGGCCTGGATCATGTTCTTGGCCTGCTGGCTGACGACCAGGTTGGTGAAGTAGCGGGTCTCGATGCGCGAGGCGGTGTCGAAGTCGACCTGCGCACCCTCGACCGCCGCGCTCATGATCGCGCGCGGCGCCGGGTAGACCGCGCCCTTGGTCTGCTTGCGCAGCAGGGCCGGGAAGGCCGGCAGGAACTGCGCGAGCGCCGGGGTCTTCGGGGTGCCGCCGGGCATCTTGTAGCCGGCCCGGTCCCACGGGTTCTTCGCTGCGTCCTCGTCGTCGCGGTGCGCGAGGATCCACGCCTTCGCCGCGGGCACCAGCTCCTCCCGCGTCGCGACGAGCTCGTCGACGAGGCCCTTGGCCAGCGCGCCCTGCGGGTCGAACTGGGTGCCGGGCATGAGCACGTCCATCAGCGCGGACTGCAGCCCCAGCATGCGTACGACGCGGGTGACCCCGCCGCCGCCGGGCAGGAGGCCGAGCGTCGACTCGGGCAGGCCGATCTTGACCGAGCGGTCGTCGACGGCGATGCGGTGGTTGGCCGCCAGCGCGATCTCGAGGCCGCCGCCGAGCGCGGCGCCGTTGATCGCGGCCACGACGGGGCGCGGGAACGTCTCGAGCCGGCGGAGGCTGGCCTTGATCGCCTCGGCCGTGGCGAAGATGGCCGGTGCGTCCTCGGGGGTCGCGGTCACCATGCTCTTGAGGTCGCCGCCGGCGAAGAAGGTCTTCTTGGCGCTCGCGAGGACGACGCCGGTGACGCCGTCCTGCTCGTCGTGCAGCCGCTGCACGGCGGCCTGCATGGACGCGAGGTAGAGCTCGTTCATGGTGTTGGCGCTCGAGGTGGGGTCGTCGAGCGTGAGGGTGACGATGCCGTCGGCGTCCTGGTCGTAGCGGACGGCGGTCTGGGTTGCGGTGTCAGTCATGTAGGTCCTCAGCAATCGGTGGTCGAGGTGCGAGCGGAGCGAGCCTCGAGACCACAGGGGAGCTGGTCTCGAGGCTCGGGCGCTGGGCCCTCGCACCTCGACCAGCGGGAGTTCTCAACCAGCGGGGGAAGGTCAGACGAGCTCGACGATGGTGGCGATCCCCATGCCGCCGCCGACGCAGAGCGTGGCGAGGCCGCGCTTCTGGTCGCGGCGGGCGAGCTCGTCGACGAGGGTGCCGAGGATCATCGCGCCCGTGGCACCGAGCGGGTGGCCCATGGCGATGGCGCCGCCGTTGACGTTGGTGACGTCGTGGCTGATGCCCATGTCGCGCATGAAGCGCATCGCCACGGCGGCGAAGGCCTCGTTGATCTCCCACAGGTCGATGTCGTCGACCTCGAGGCCGGCACGCGCCAGCGCCTTGCGGGCGGCGGGGGCCGGTCCGGTGAGCATGATCGTCGGGTCGGCGCCTGAGACGGCGGTCGCGACGATGCGGGCGCGCGGCGTCAGGCCGAGCGCCGTACCGACCTCCTCGGTGCCGATCGCCATCAGCGCGGCGCCGTCGACGATGCCCGAGGAGTTGCCGGCGTGGTGGACGTGGTCGATCGCGGGGACCCAGTGGTACTTCTCCAGCGCCACGTCGTCGAAGCCGGCGTCGCGGCCGATCTGGGCGAAGGACGGCTTGAGCCCGGCGAGGCCCTCGACCGAGGTGTCGGGGCGGACGGTCTCGTCGCGGTCGAGGACGGTGACCCCGCTGAGGTCACGCACCGGGATGACGGCGTCGTCGAAGTAGCCGTTGGCCCAGGCCTTCGCGGCGCGGTGGTGCGACTCGGCGGCGTACGCGTCGACGTCGGCGCGCGTCCAGCCCTCGATCGTGGCGATCAGGTCGGCGCCGATGCCCTGCGGCACGAAGCCGGTCTGCAGCGCGGTGGCGGGGTCCATGGCCCAGGCGCCGCCGTCGCTGCCCATCGGCACGCGGCTCATCGACTCGACGCCGCCGGCGATGATCAGGTCCTCGAAGCCCGACCGCACGCGCTGCGCGGCCTGGTTGACGGCCTCGAGCCCGGAGGCGCAGAAGCGGTTGAGCTGGACGCCCGCCACGGTCTCGGGGTAGCCGGCCTTGAGGGCGGCGGTCTTGGCGATGTCGCCGCCCTGGTCGCCGATGGGGGTCACGACACCGAGCACCACGTCGTCGACGCGGGCCGGGTCCAGGGTGGGGTTGCGGGTCTTGAGCTCGTCGAGGAGTCCGACGACCAGGTCCACCGGCTTCACCTCGTGCAGCGAGCCGACGGCCTTGCCGCGGCCGCGAGGTGTGCGGATGTGGTCGTAGACGAATGCTTCTGCCATGTGGGCGATTGTGACACCATTACTGTCACAGTCCAACAGGTGTGGGCCGCGTCACGTCGGACCCCCGGACCGACGACGAGAGGATGGGTGCGTGGAGACCGAGCTGCTGACGCTGGACGAGCTGACCGAGCGCACCGGTGTGAGCGCGCGCAACGTGCGGTTCTACGCCTCGCGCGGCCTGGTCCCGTCCCCGATCCGGCGCGGGCGCTCCGGCTACTACGGCCCCGACCACGTCGCCCGCCTCGAGCTGGTCCGCGAGCTCCAGGGGCACGGCTTCACCCTCGCCGCCATCGAGAGGTACGTCGACCAGATCCCCGACAGCGCGACGCCGTCCGACATCGCGCGCCACCTCTCGCTGCTGGCGCCGGTCACCGGCGACCGCGACGTCGACGTGCCCGGCGGCCTGTCGGGGATGGGCATCTCCCCCGAGGCGGCGTCCGCCGTCGCCGAGGTCTACGCCGAGCACGGGCGCCAGGTCGCCGAGGAGCTGTCGGAGATCGTGCGGACCATGGTGTGGCCGCAGTTCCGCGAGCACGGCTACACCGCCGAGCAGCTGCGCGAGTTCATCCACCGGCTCAAGCCGCTCACCATCGCCGGGCTGGTCACGGCCTACGAGCAGGCGATCGACGAGAGCCAGGCGTCGTACGACGCCAGGCGGGCGCGCTGACCGCCCATCGGGGTGTTCGCCGTGCGCGCCGCGCTTGGGAGGGTGGGGCAGTGATCCTCGACGTGCAGCGGACCCGATGACCGCAGCCGCGGTCTACTTCCTCCTCGGGGTGTCGCTCCTGCTGGCGACGGTGCTCCCCCAGGTGACGCGTCGCATCGCGGTGTCACCACCCATGGCGCTGGTCGCGCTCGGCATGCTGTTCGGCCTGCTCCCCATGGTGGACAGCGCCGACCTCGAGCCGCAGTCCCACCACGCACTGATCACGCACGTCACCGAGTTCACCGTCCTCGTCGCGCTGATGGGCGTCGGGCTGGCGATCGACCGGATCCTCGACATCCGCTCGTGGCGGTCGTGGCGCACCTGGTCGCCGGTGTGGCGGCTGCTGCTGGTGGCCATGCCCCTGACCATCGCTGGTGTCGCGGTCCTCGGCTGGTGGGTCGCCGGCCTCGCGCCGGCGGTGGCGCTGCTGCTCGGCGCGGTGCTGGCGCCGACCGACCCGGTGCTGGCCTCGGACGTCCAGGTGGGCGAGCCGCTCACCGACGACATCGACGACCCCGACGACGAGGAGGGGCACGACGAGGACGACGACATCCGGTTCTCCCTGACCGCCGAGGCCGGGCTCAACGACGGCCTCGCCTTCCCGTTCGTCCACCTCGCGCTGCTCCTGCTGGCGGGCGGCTTCACGCTGGTGGACGCGTCCGCCTGGGTCGGCTGGTACGTCCTGGGCAAGATCGCCCTCGGCGTCGCGGTCGGCCTCACCCTCGGCTGGCTGCTCGGGCGCCAGGCCTTCCACGCCAAGAGCGACAACCTCCGGCTGGCCGACGTGGGCGAGCCCCTGCTGGCGCTCGCCGCGCTGCTGGCGGCGTACGGCGCTGCGGAGCTCGTCGGCGGCTACGGCTTCCTGGCGGTCTTCACCTGCGCGATGACCCTGCGCGCCTCGCACCACGGGCACTCCTACCAGCGCGCGATGCACGCCGTCGTCGAGCGCCTCGAGCGGCTGATGACCCTGCTCGTGCTGCTGGTCCTCGGCATGGCGATGACGCAGGGCCTCCTGGAGCACCTCGACTGGCAGGGCGTCGTCGTCGCGGTCGGGCTGGTCCTGGTGGTGCGGCCGGTGGCGGGCTGGGTCGCGCTGGCGCTGCTCCCGCGCGAGGAGCGCCTCGACGGCGGGCTCGACCGCGGGGAGATGGCGGCGGTGGCCTTCTTCGGGGTCCGGGGCGTCGGGTCGCTGTACTACCTGGCGTACGCCGCCTCGCACGAGCACCTCCCCGACGAGCCGTGGCTGTGGTCGACCGTCGCGTTCACCGTGATCATCTCCGTGCTCCTCCACGGGGTCACCGCGACACCGGCGATGGCGCGCCTCGACGCGCGCCGCGGCCGCGCCGGCGCGCGCGGGTGAGGCAGCCGCTTCGCCCGGCTGACAGCATGGGCCCATGGCGACTGTTCTCGTGACCGGCGCGACCGGCTTCATCGGCCGCCGCCTCGTCCCCGCCCTGCTCGACGCGGGGCACGACGTGCGGGCGATGACCCGGCACCCGGACACCTACGACGGCCCGGGTGCGCCGGTCGGCGCGGACGTGATGGACGCCGACTCGCTCCGGCCCGCGCTCGAGGGGGTCGACGTCGCGATCTACCTCGTCCACTCCCTCGACGACCCCGACTTCGAGCGCAAGGACGCCGAGGCGGCCCGGAACTTCAGCAGCGCCGCCGCGGCGGCGGGCGTGCGCCAGATCGTCTACATGGGCGGCCTCGGCGACGACCGGCAGGAGCTGTCCGCGCACCTGCGCTCGCGGCGCGAGGTCGAGGGCCTGCTCGGCGCGGACGGCGTGCCCGTCACCGTGCTGCGCGCCGCGATCGTCGTCGGCCACGGCGGCATCTCGTGGGAGATCACCCGGCAGCTGGTCAAGAACCTGCCGGCGATGGTCGTGCCGAAGTGGGTCGCCACCCGCACCCAGCCGATCGCGATCGACGACGTGGTGCGCTACCTCGCCGGCGTCGTGGCGCACCCCGACGCGATCGGGCGGACCTTCGAGATCGGCGGGACCGAGCAGCTCACCTACAAGGAGATGCTCGAGATCGCCAACGAGGTCGCCGGCAGCCGCCCGCTCCCGATCGTCGTGGTCCCGATGCTGACGCCGCGGCTGTCGTCGTACTGGCTGGCGCTGGTCACCGACGTCGACGTGACCACGGGCCGCAACCTGATCGACTCGATGTCGACCGAGGTCGTCGTCACCGACACCTCGATCCGCGACGTGGTCCCGGGCGAGCCGCTGTCCTACCGCGAGTCCGTGCGCCGCGCGCTCGCCGAGCGCGACGGCTCAGGCGAACAGCAGGGGTAGCAGGAAGAGCATCGAGAGCGACCACGTGATGTGGGTCAGGATCGGGGCGAGGATCCCGCCGCTCGCACGTCGCTCGAGGCCGCACACCGTGCCGAGCAGCACCGCGGCGAAGCCGAGCATCACGTTGCCGGTGGCGAGGGTCGCCACGACGTAGGCGATGGTCGTCCAGAGGACCGGGTGGCGTGGGATCGCGGCATACATCGCGCCCCGGAAGAAGAGCTCCTCGGCGATGCCGTTGAAGAAGGTGATGATCGCGAGGATCGTCAGCGACCCCTGGTCGGCGTACTCCAGCACGGAGGAGACGTACGTCGCCAGCGGGTCGATCTCGCGCACCACCAGGGCGCCGAGGACGAAAATGCCCACCATCAGCAGGCCCAGCAGGATCGGCGCCAGGATCGGTCGCACGAACAGCTCGCCCTCGCCGGCGATCCGGCCGAGGTGGAGCCGGCCGGACAGGAACGCACCCGCCGCCCACACCCCGGCGAGCACGATCGCCGCGACGTAGAACGTCGAGCCGCCCGGCTCGAGCCGCAGCGACCAGCCGAGCACGGCCGCACCGACGAGCACGACGACCGCCGCCACGACCTGCCGGCGGCGGAAGGCGGCGGCGGTGTCGCGCTGGTCGCGGGGCACGACGTCCCACAGCGACCGGCGGATGAAGGTGCGCATGACGACCAGCCTAGGTAACGGCCCACAGCCGGGACCGCCCGGTCGCACCACACCCCGTCGACGGCACACGTCAGCCGCCGTCGGGGTGCGGGAGGGAGTCAGCGACCGCGGCTGAACGACGCCGCGCTGTGGCCGCCGGCGCGCTGGCCGGACTGGCCGGGCTGGCCGCCCGAGCCGCCGCGACGACGCTGGCCGCCGCCGCGCGACTGACCGCCCGGAGCAGCCGGCGAGCCCTGGGACCGCTGCCCGCCCTGCGAGCCGCCGGACGCCTTCGCGCCCTGGCCCGAGCGCTGGCGGGAGCCTTGCTTGCCCTGGCCGCTCTGGCCGCCGTTGCCGCGCCGGCGCGACCGGTTGCGGCCGCCACCCTGGGCGCGCGCACCCTGGGCGCCCGCGCCGGTCGGGGTCTCGACGACGAGGCCGCCGGGCACGAGCGAGCGCTCTCCGGGGGCGAGCTGGACCAGGACCGGGTGGTCGGGGCCGTTGACCTTGGTCGTCACCGGCTTGATGCCGGCCAGGCGGGTCAGGTCGCGCACGTCCTTGACCTGCTCGTCGGTCATCAGGGTGATGACGGTGCCCTCGTTGCCGGCGCGCGCGGTGCGACCGGAGCGGTGGAGGTAGGCCTTGTGCTCGACCGGCGGGTCGGCGTGGACCACGAGCGACACGTCGTCGACGTGGATGCCTCGGGCGGCGATGTCGGTCGCGACCAGCGTCGTCGCGGTGCCGGAGTGGAACGCCTCCATGTTGCGGGTGCGCGCGTTCTGCGACAGGTTGCCGTGCAGCTCCACGCTCGGCACGCCCGACTTGTTGAGCTGGCGGGCCAGCGCCTTGGCGCCGTACTTGGTGCGGGTGAACACGACGGTGCGGCCCGGCGCGCTGGTGAGGTCGACCAGCACCGGCACCCGCTGCTCGCGGGTCAGGTGCAGCACGTGGTGGTGCATGGTGGCGACCGGCGACTGCGCCGAGTCGGCCTCGTGCGTCACCGGCTGGCTGAGGAAGCGCTTGACCAGGACGTCGATCGCCTTGTCCAGCGTGGCCGAGAACAGCAGGCGCTGGCCCGACTGCGGCGTCTTGTCCATGATCCGGCGCACGCCGGGCAGGAAGCCGAGGTCGGCCATGTGGTCGGCCTCGTCGAGGACGGTGACCTCGACGGCGGAGAGGTCCGCGTAGCCCTGGCCCATGAGGTCCTCGAGGCGGCCCGGGCAGGCGATGACGATGTCGACGCCCTTCTTGAGCGCAGTCACCTGCGGGTTCTGGCCGACGCCGCCGAAGATCGTGCGGGTCGTGAGGCCGGTGGCCCTGGCCAGCGGCGCGAGCGAGGCCTCGATCTGGCCGACGAGCTCACGGGTGGGCGCGAGGATCAGCGCGCGGGGCTTGCGGGGCATCGCGGGCAGCTTGCTCGCGTCGAGGCGCGCGACCAGCGGGAGCAGGAACGCGTACGTCTTGCCCGAGCCGGTGCGACCGCGGCCCAGGACGTCACGGCCGGCGAGGCTGTCGGGCAGCGTCGCGGCCTGGATGGGGGTGGGGGTGGTGATGCCCTGCTGGTCCAGGACCTGGACGAGCGAGGAGGGCACGCCGAGCTCGGCGAAGTTCATGTGAGTTGCTTTCGGTTGGCGTCTCGCCACCGTGAGCCGCGGCCCGCGTGCGGGTCGTGCGGCGTACGTGCCTCAGAGTGAGGGAAGGTCCCCAGCGGGGAGCCTGCGCCCGGGGCAAGACCGGCCGGGCGTCTGAGGTGTCAACGCTAGTGGGACGGGTGGTGTTCCCGTGAATCCACGGCGACGTGACGTGGCCCCCAGACGCCCGGCGGCGCTCAGGCGCAGCAGGCGTCGGCGCGGTCCGCGGACTCCGGCGCGTCGCCGGTGGCGTTCGTGGCCGGCGCGTCGTCGGTCACGGTGTAGACCTCCCAGCGCTCGCCGTTGGGCGCGCCCTGCACCCAGAACTTGTCCTGCTTGGCGTAGCAGCAGACGGTGTCGCGCTCCTCGGTCGTCGCGAAGCCGGCCGCCGCGAGGCGGGTCAGCTCGGCGTCGACGGTGTCGACGTCCGCGACCTCGACGCCGAGGTGGTTCACGCTCCCGCCCTGGCCGGGGCTCTCGATGAGCACGAGCTTCAGGGGCGGCTCCGCCACGGCGAAGTTGGCGTAGCCCTCGCGCACCTTGTGGGGCTCGGTGCCGAAGAGCGTGGAGTAGAACGCGATCGAGGACTCGAGGTCGTCGACGTTGAGGGCGAGCTGCAGTCGGGACATGTCCGGACTCCTTCATATAGATGATTGTCGATGTCTGAGATTGCACCGTACATCGACATCTGTCAATATTCACGTGTGTCGAAGTCCCAGCTGACCCTCACCCCCGTCGAGACCGCCGCATGCTGCTCGCCGCTGCTGCGCGAGCCGCTGTCGCTGGAGCAGGCCGAACGACTGACCCCGCTGCTCAAGGCCCTCGCCGACCCGGTGCGGCTCCGGCTGGTGTCGATCGTCGCGGCGAGCGAGGGTGGTGAGGCCTGCGTCTGCGACCTCAACGACGCCTTCGACCTGTCGCAGCCGACCATCAGCCACCACCTCAAGGTGCTGCACGACGCCGGCCTCCTCGACCGCACCAAGCGGGGGGTGTGGGTCTACTACGCCGTACGCCGTGAGGTGCTGGCCGACGTCGCCGCACTCATCGGCGGGAGCGCATGAGCCCCCACCACGGCACGGACGTCGTCGACCGGCTCCCCGTCCTCGACCGGTTCCTCCCGCTGTGGATCGGGCTGGCGATGGCGGCCGGACTGCTGCTCGGCCGGTCGGTGCCGGGCCTCGGCGAGGCGCTGTCGGCGGTCGAGGTCGACGGGATCTCGTTGCCGATCGCGATCGGCCTGCTCGTGATGATGTACCCCGTCCTCGCCAAGGTGCGCTACGACCGGCTCGACAGCGTCACCGCCGACCGCCCGATGCTGGTCGCGTCGCTGGCGCTCAACTGGCTCGTGGGTCCGGCCCTCATGTTCGCGCTGGCGTGGCTGATGCTCCCCGACCTGCCGGAGTACCGCACCGGTCTCATCATCGTCGGCCTCGCGCGGTGCATCGCGATGGTGATCATCTGGAACGACCTCGCCTGCGGCGACCGCGAGGCGGCCGCGGTCCTGGTCGCCCTCAACTCGGTCTTCCAGGTCCTCGCGTTCGCCGGCCTGGGCTGGTTCTACCTCGAGGTCCTGCCGTCGTGGCTGGGGCTCGACAGCGCGACGCTCGACGTGTCGGCGTGGCAGATCGCCAGCTCGGTCCTGATCTTCCTCGGCATCCCGCTGCTGCTGGGCTGGCTGTCGCGGACCTACGGCGAGCGCCTGCGCGGGCGCGACTGGTACGAGTCGACGTTCCTCCCGCGCGTCGGGCCGTGGGCGCTGGTCGGCCTGCTCTTCACGATCGTGGTGCTGTTCGCGCTGCAGGGCGAGCAGGTCACCAGCCGTCCGCTCGACGTCGCCCGCATCGCGCTCCCCCTGCTGGCGTACTTCGCCCTGATGTGGGGTGGCGGGTTCCTGCTCGGGCACGCGCTCGGCATGACCTACGAGCGCACCACCACACTGGCCTTCACCGCGGCGGGCAACAACTTCGAGCTCGCGATCGCGGTCGCGATCGCGACCTTCGGGGTGACGTCCGGCCAGGCGCTGGCGGGCGTCGTCGGCCCGCTGATCGAGGTGCCCGTCCTGGTGGGCCTCGTCTACGTCAGCCTCGCCCTGCGCCCGCGCTTCACCCGATCGAGCCCCGTCCCGTCCGTCGAGGAGAACACCCGATGACCACTCCCACCGTCCTGTTCGTCTGCGTCCACAACGCGGGCCGCTCGCAGATGGCGGCAGGCTGGCTGCAGCACCTCGCCGGCGACCGCGTCGAGGTGCTCTCGGCCGGGTCGGCCCCCGCCGACTCGATCAACCCCGTCGCGGTCGAGGCGATGGCGGAGGTCGGCGTCGACATCACCGCGGCCGTGCCGAAGGTCCTCACCGACGACGCGGTCCGCGAGTCCGACGTGGTCATCACGATGGGCTGCGGCGACGCCTGCCCCTTCCACCCCGGCAAGCGCTACGAGGACTGGAAGCTCGACGACCCGGCCGGCCAGGGGATCGAGGCGGTCCGCCCGATCCGCGACGAGATCCGCCGCCGGGTCGAGGAGCTCATCGCCTCGCTCGGGTGACGACCGGTGCCGCTCAGGCGCTGGCGCGCCGCACCAGCGTGGGCGGGATGATCAGCCGCACCGGGTGGCTGCCGTCGACGCCGTCGACGCGCTCGAGCAGCAGCCGGGTGGCGCGCTCGGCCATCTCGTCGACCGGCTGGCGCACCGTGGTCAGCGGTGGGGCGGTGCGCTCCGCGACGCCGAGGTCGTCGTAGCCCACGACGGCGATGTCGTCGGGGATCCGGCGACCCATCTCGGCGAGGACCCGCAGCGCGCCGACCGCCATCAGGTCGGAGGCGACCACGAGGCCGTCGAGGTCGGGGTGGCGCTCCATCAGCGCGCGGGCGGCGGCCTCGCCGCTGCGCTCGGTGAAGTCGCCGTGCTCGACGGCGTCGGCCGGCAGCCCGGCCGCCGCCATCGCCTGGCGCCACCCGGCGAGCCGGTCCTCGGCGGCCGTCATGTCGGCCGGCCCGGCGATCGTGCCGATGCGTGCGCAACCGCGCCCGATCAGCAGCTCGGTCGCCTCGCGCTCGCCGGCGGTGTTGTCGACGTCGACGTAGGCCACCCGGTCACCACCGGTCCACGGCCGGCCGCCGAAGACGCACGGCAGGCCGAGGTCGGCGAGGTGCTCGGCGAGGCGGTCGTCGCGGTGGTGGGAGACGACGAGCGCGCCGTCGACGTGCCGGTTGGTGAGGTAGCGCAGCGTGCGGGCGGTCGAGGCGCCCGGCCGCGCCAGCAGCAGCACCAGCTGGATGTCGCGCTCGCCCAGCACCCGGGTGACGCCGCGGAGCGTGCCTGCGAAGAAGGGGTCGGAGAACACCCGGTCGTCGGGCTCGGGCACCACCACGGCGATCGAGTCCGTGCGCCGGGTGACCAGGCTGCGGGCCGCGGGGTTCGGGACGTAGCCGAGCTCGCGGACCGCGAGGTCGACCGCCGACTGGGCCCGGGCGCTGACCCGCTGGCCGCCGTTGATCGCGCGGGAGGCCGTGGCGCGCGAGACACCCGCGACGCGGGCCACCTCGTCCAGGGTGGGGGTCCCGGAGCCGTGAGGGGTCCGCGGGGTGTTCACGCGCGCCACGCTAGTCGCCCGTGGGGTCGGGCGACGGCAGGACGCCGGTGCGCGCCACGTCGGCGTACCAGCGGGCGCTGGACTTCGGGATCCGCTCCTGGGTCTCGTAGTCGACGTAGACGAGTCCGAACCGCTTGGCGTAGCCGAAGGCCCACTCGAAGTTGTCGCAGAACGACCACTGGAAGAAGCCCCGCACGTCGACCCCCTCCTCGATCGCGCGGTGCACGGCTCGGAGGTAGGAGTCGAGGAACGCGATGCGGTCGGGGTCGTGGACCACGCCGTCTGCGTCCGGGCGGTCGGCGAAGGCAGCGCCGGTCTCGGTGAGGTAGATCGGCAGGTGCGGGTAGTCGTCGTGCAGGCGGCGCAGCAGGCGGTGCAGGCCCTCGGGCTGGATCTCCCAGCCCATGTCGGTGACGGGCAGGCCGCGGCTGGGGAAGGTGACGTGCTCGGAGCCCACGAACGGCGACAGCGAGACCCGGTCCGGGTGGTCGGCACCGATGCCGACGACGTCGGTGCGCGGGTGCCCCGAGACCTCGTTGCCGTGGTAGTAGTTCACGCCCAGCACGTCGATCGGCGTGGAGATGGTGGCCAGGTCGCCGTCGCGGACGACGTCGTACCAGGACTGGCCCTGCCACTGCAGGTGCGCGGTGTCCTCGAGCAGGTCGGCGGGGTAGGAGCCCCGGAAGACCGGGTCGAGGAAGAGCCGGTTGTGCAGCGCGTCGATGCGGCGCGCGGCGTCCACGTCGACCGGGTCGCTCGGGTCGCTCGGGTCGGGCACGGTGAGGTTGAGGCTGAGCCCGAAGCGCACGGCGTCACCGCGGCTGCGCAGCGCCTCGGTCGCCATGCCGTGGGCGAGCAGCAGGTGGTGAGCGGCGACGAGGCCGGCCGGGCCCTCCTGCCGGCCCGGCGCGTGGTGGCCCGCGGCGTAGCCGATGAGCGACGAGCAGAACGGCTCGTTGAGCGTCGTCCAGGTGGGCACCCGGTCGCCGAGCGCGTCGTAGACCGAGGTGGCGTAGTCGACGAAGCGGTGCGCGGTGTCGCGGTTGGTCCAGCCGCCGGCGTCCTCGAGCACCTGGGGGAGGTCCCAGTGGTAGAGCGTCAGCCACGGAGCGATGCCGTGCGACAGCAGCTCGTCGACCAGCCGGTCGTAGAACGCGAGGCCGGCCGGGTTGACCGGCCCCGCGTCGGGACGCACCCGCGGCCACGCCACCGAGAAGCGGTACGACGTGGCGCCGAGGTCGGCGAGGAGGCCCACGTCGGCCGGCATCCGGTGGTAGTGGTCGCAGGCGACCTCGCCGGTGTCCCCGCCCAGGATGGCTCCGGGGACCCGGGAGAACGTGTCCCAGATGGAGGGGGTCCGCCCGTCCTCGGCGACGGCGCCCTCGATCTGGTACGACGCGGTCGCCATGCCCCACACGAAGTCGCGCGGGAACCGCGCCTCGGCGTGGGTCACTGCGGCCGTCTCCGGCCTGCTCTGCACACTCATCCCTTGACTGCTCCTTGCATGATGCCGGCGACCATCTGGCGGCCGGTGAGG